>DATKNA010000001.1:0-16220 GCA_035541595.1 Kineosporiaceae bacterium
GTCCACCGAGCTCGCGACGGCGTCCGCCAGCAGCACCTCGCCCGCGACGAGACCGACACCGGTCTCGTCGCACGACGTCTCGATCCCGAGCACCAGCGGCTGGTCAGCCATCCCCGTCCCCCCGCGCACCGGTGCCGGCCGGGGCGCGCAGCGGCCGTCGCCGCATCACCCAGGCGTCCACGCCCCCGGGCTGGTAGTAGCGACGGCGGACGGCGATGCGCGCGAAGCCCTCCCTGCCGTAGAGCGCGATCGCCGGGACGTTGTCAGCGCGCACCTCGAGCAGCAGGCTCGCCGCGCCGCGCCGCGCCGCCTCCCCGACGAGCGCGCGCAGCAGCAGGGTCCCGACGCCGCGCCCCTGCGCGGCCGGCGCGACGCCGATCGTCTGGACGTCCGCCTCGCTGCCGCCGACCATCAGCCCGGCGTAGCCGGCGAGCGCACCGTCCTCGCGCTCGGCGACCACGTACCAGCGGTTGGGTCCGGCGAGCTCGGACCAGAACATGGCAGCCGTCCACGCGGTCGGCCCGAACAGCTCGGCGTCCAGGCCGTGCACGGCGTCGACATCCCACCAACGCATCGGGCGCAGGCGGACGCCGACGGGGCCGGCGACGTCCGCCGTCATCGCAGCACCCGCTTGCGGGCTCCGGGAGGTGCGGCGTCCGGTCGGCGCAGGTACAGCGGGTCGGGCGGGAGGAGCCGGACCCGGTCGGTGCGCAGGGCGGGAGCAGCCGTCAGCGCGACCACCGCGAGCCGGGACACGGCGCCGGCCTCGACGTCGAGCGGGCCGGGGGCGTGCGCGACCTCGGGGTACAGCGTCGCACCGCGACCCAGCACGGGCACGTCATGCGGCAGCCGGCCCGGCGGGGTGACCTCGGGACCGGCGAGGCGCCGGGCAGGATGGCCGGGCGCACCGGCCTCGTACAGCGCCCAGTACAGCTCGTGCCGGCGTGCGTCCGTGGCCACCGCGAACCGCTCGCCCGGCCGGAGTCCCGCCGCCGGGTCCTCGACGGCCTGGAGCGCGAGCGCGTCGAGTGAGCAGACGCCGTGCACCGGGACGCCCACGGCCAGGCCGAGCACACGGGCGGTCACGACCCCGGCGCGCAGGCCGGTGAACGGCCCGGGACCGACGCCGACGGCGACGTCGGTGAGGTCGGCCGGCACGGCCGCACCCTCGGCGAGCACGGCGTCGATCGACGGGGCGAGCAGCTCCGCGTGACGTCGGGCGCCGAGGGTTGACCGCGCGGCGACGACGTGACGGCCGTCGTGGAGGGCCACCGTGACGGCCGCGCCGGAGGTGTCGAGCCCGAGCAGGAGCACGGTCGATTCTGGACCGGGCGCGGTTCAGCTCGGCAGCCGCACCCCGCGCCAGCGGGGACCGAAGCCCGTCATCTCCACGCTGCGCGACTCGTCCCCGTCGAACGGGGCGATGTCCGCGCCACCGGCGTCGTCCCCCCGGGGCCGGCGCAGTCGGATCTCCAGGCGGTTGTCCGCGAGGTCCTCGACCAGGCCCTCGCCCCACTCGACGACGGTGACCGAGTCCTCGAGGGAGGCGTCGAGGTCGAGGTCGTCGACCTCCGCGAGCGACGTGAGCCGGTAGGCGTCGACGTGCACCAGGGTGGGCCCGCGCCCGAGCGGCGGGTGCACCCGGGCGATGACGAAGGTCGGGCTGGTGATCTCCTCACGAACCCCGAGGCCGGCACCGATCCCCTGGGTCAAGGTCGTCTTGCCCGCGCCCAGATCCCCGGTGAGGACGACGAGGTCACCGTCGGTCAACACGGCCGCGAGCTCGCGCCCCAGCTCGCGCATAGCCCGTGCGCTGGGGATCACCAGCCGGGTCACGGTCTGCGGGGCGTCGCCGCGGTGCACGTGCTCGGCGCGATGGGCTCCGCTCACTGTCCCTCCTCGCTCACCTGGATCAGGCCGCTCCGTCGCGTCGCCCCCACCCCCGTCGGCGTACGGGTGTCACCGTACGTCGAACCAGCGGTACCCGCCGCCGCTCCTGGTAGGTCGTGTCGCGACGGCGCAGGGCGCGCTCCACGAGCTCGACGAGATTCATGGTCACGACCTCGGGATGCTCGAGCATGACGAGATGGCCGGCGTCCCGGACGACGACGTGCTCCGCTCCCGGCACCTGCCGGACGATCTCCTCGCTGTGCGCGACCGGGGTCAGCAGGTCGCCGTCGCCGACGAGGACCAGCACCTCGTGGGCCTGCAGGCCGGCCAGGGCGGCCAGCTTGTCGTGGGTGCTGAACGCCGGCATGAACTCGGAGATGACCTCGAGCCGGGTGGACGCGATCATGTCGGCGGTGAACCGGACGAGTGAGGCCGACACCGGTGAGGCGTACGAGTAGCGGCGCACGATCAGGGCCTCGAGGTCGCTGCCGATCCGCCGTCCGCGCTCGATCAGGGCCGGTCGCCACGAGAGTGCCTTGAGCGTCGTGGGCGCGAGCCGCTGCACGATCGGCCCGACCCGCGGCAGGCCGAAGTCGACCTCGCCGAGGCCGCCCGCGCTGGTGGACAGGAGCGCGACGGCCACGACCCGCTGGTCGACGAGGGCTTGATCGCTCTCGGCGAGCGACATGACGGTCATGCCGCCCATCGAGTGACCGATGAGCACGAGGGGGCCATCGGGCGCGACGGCGGCGATCACCCGGGCGAGGTCACGGCCGACCTGGTCGATCGTCGCCGAGCCCGCCGGTCCGGTCGCGGACCGGCCGTGGCCGCGCTGGTCCCAGAAGACCATCCGGTACCGGCCGCGCAGCGCCTTGCGCTGATAGTGCCAGGAGTCCAGGGACAGCGCGTAGCCGTGGCTGAAGACGAGCGTCAGCGGGGGCGTGGCGGGCCGACCGCGGCCCCGGCGCCGACCACCACCCGGCCGCGCCGCCGCCTGGCCGGGATCCGGCTCGTCGACCTCGACGTGCAGGAGCGTCCCGTCGTCGGCCTCCACCCGGACACCCGGTGAGTGGATCGTGCCGAAACCCTCGTCGTCGAGGGGGTGGCCGTGCTCGTCCAGGGGCGGGCGCAGCGCTCTGCCCACGGTCACGCGTTCGGCGGCCAGGCCCAGGGCGGCGCCGACACCGGCGGCGGCCAGACCGACGCCGAGCGAGACCAGGCTGACCCGGGCACCCCCGCTGCCGCTCACCGTTCGCCTCCCCGCGTCTGCGGCGGTGCCACCCCCGCCGCGCCGCGGTAGACCCGCGGAACCCGGCCGCCGATCCGGGTGACGATCTCATAGTCGATGGTCCCGGCCGCGTCCGCCCAGTCCGTCGCCGTCGGGCCACCGTCCGCGCCGTCCCCGAACACCACGGCGACGTCGCCGATCTCGGCCGACCCGCGCGGACCGAGGTCGAGGACCACCTGGTCCATGCACACCCGGCCGGCGACGGTGACCCGCCGCCCGCCGAGCTGGACCGGGCCGGTGCCGCTGGCCTGCCGCGGCAGCCCGTCGCCGTAGCCCACCGGCAGGAGCGCCAGCGTCGTCCGGCGCGGCGTCCGGTAGGTGTGGCCGTAGGACACGCCGGTCCCGGCCGGGACCCGCTTCACCATCGCCACCCGGGTCAGCAGCGTCATCGCGGGCCGCAGCCCGAGCTCCCCCGCCGTGACCAGCCGGGGGGCCGGTGAGAAGCCGAACACGGAGATGCCCGGCCGGACGGCGTCGAACCGGGCCCGGTCGTCCAGGACCGTGGCCGCCGAGTTGGCCATGTGCCGCAGTGGGACCGGCAGCCCCGCCCGCTCCACCGCGGCGACGGCGGCCCGGAACGCCTCGCGCTGCGCCCGGACGCTGGGATGCTCGGGCTCGTCCGCGCAGGCGAAATGCGAGAACACTCCGGCGAGCTCGACCGTGCCCTGGGCGACCGCCCGCGCGGTTGCCGCGACGAGCGCATCCCACTCCTGCGGCGTGCAGCCGTTGCGGGACAGCCCGGTGTCCGCCTTGAGCTGGACCCCGGCGGTTCGGCCGGCGGCCCGGGCGGCGGCTGCGACGTCGTGGAGCGTCCGCGGGTGGCTGACGCCGATCTCGACACCGGCGGCCACGGCCTGCTCGTAGGCGTCGCCCGGCACGGTGAGCCATGCCAGCACGGGAACGTCGATCCCGCCGGCGCGCAGCGCGAGCGCCTCGGACAGGTGCGCGACACCCAGCCGGTCGGCGCCGCCGGCCAGGGCGGCCCGCGCGACCGGCAGCATGCCGTGCCCGTACCCGTCGGCCTTGACCACGGCCATCACCGGGACCCCGCCGGAGAGTACGCGCAGGGCCCGCACGTTGGCGGCGACGGCGTCGAGGTCGACGAGGGCGCACGCGAGCAGACCGGCGGGCAGCTCGGCGCGGCCGGGCGGAGAGACCGGGGCGATCACGCTCATCGTGCCTCAGTGTCTCAGTGCGGGAGCGCTCCGGGGGCTGCCCGGGTCTCCCCGCGGCGGCTCCGGCCGCCGTCCAGCAGGGCGCGGACGGCGTCCGGCACGGCCGCCACGACATCGAGCGCGAGAATCGGGCCCCCGGGTGAGCCGCGGCGCGTCCGGACGCCTCCGAGGGTCCCACCGCGGCCGTGACTGGCCAGGCCGGCCGCCCGACCGTGGACGTCGGCCGCGAGCGCGGCGGCGTCGGCCGGGTCGAGCCCGGCGGCGAGCAGCGTGCCCAGGATGCCGCCGAGGACGTCGCCCGCGCCGGCGGTCGCCAGCCACGCCGGGGCCTGCCGGGAGATGCGGACCGGGCCGCCGGCCGCGGGGACGACCAGGGTCGTCGACCCCTTGACGAGCACGGTCGCGCCGGTCACGGCCGCCAGCTCCCGGGCGGCCGCCAGCGGGCCCGCCTCGACCTCGGCGCGCGTCACCTCGCCGCCGCGCTCGACCCCGCGCTCGACCCCGCGCTCGACCCCGCGGACGGCGCCGTCCGCGCTGCGAACGGCTCCCAGCAGGCGGGCCAGCTCACCGGCGTGCGGGGTGAGCACGTGCTGCGGGCGCAACAGCCGGCGCAGGTCGGCGTCCGCCCCGAGCAGCGCGAGCCCGCCGGCGTCGACCGCGCACGGCAGTCCGGAGGCCAGCGCCCGGCGGATGTGCCCGGCCTGGCCGTCGTCGGCGTCCGGGTCGACCCCGCAGCCCAGCACCCAGGCCTGCACCCGGCCTGCGCCCGCCACGGCCTCGGGCCATGCCTGACGGACGTGCCCGGTGGCCTGGTCCGGGCCTACGTAGCGGACCATGCCGGCACCCGCCCGGAGCGCGCCCCCGACGGACAGAACGGCGGCCCCGGTGTACGCGGCCGAGCCGGCCACGAGGCCGACGACCCCGCGGCGGTACTTGTCGTCCTCGGCGGTGGGGACCGGCCACAGCGCGGCCGCACCGGCGGCGGTGAGCTCCTGCACCGCCGGTGCGCCGCGGGCCTGCAGACCGGGCAGCAGACCGATGTCGACCAGCTCGACACGACCGGCGGCCCGGTCGGCGGGCGGGAGCAGCAGGCAGGGCTTGGCGGCCCCGAACGTGACCGTGACGTCGGCCCGGACGTGCGCGGCCGGCGTCTCCCCCGTGTCCGGGTCGACGCCGCTCGGCAGGTCGACGGCGACGACCAGCGGAGCAGCTGGCGTCCCCGGCGGTGAGAGGGCCGCCACCAGCCCGGCGGCCGGTTCGCGCAGGCCGGGTGAGCCGCCCAGCCCGACGAGCCCGTCGACCACGAGATCGGCTCCGCGCAGGAGCGCGGCGCCACGGTCCGCCCGAACGGCGCCCCCGCCCGCCGCGCGCAGGGCGGCGAGCCCCTCCTCGTGCGTGCTGGACCCGAGCAGGACGGCGTCCACCCGGATCCCCCGCCGGGCGAGCCGCGATCCGGCCCACAGCGCGTCGCCCCCGTTGTTCCCGGCGCCGACGAGCAGGACGGCGCGGGCACCCGGCAGGTGGCCGCGTCGCGCGCGCAGCGTCCGGGCGCAGACGGCGGCCAGCCCCGCGGCGGCGCGCTGCATCAACGCGCCCTCCGGGGCGCGGCGGAGCAGATCACCCTCCACGGCGCGGACGTCGGCGACGGTCCAGGCCCGCTCCCAGTGATTCTTCACGCTGCGCGCCTCCGCCGGCGGTGCTCAGCCACTGCCAGGTCAGCTGAGCACGCCTCGCTCGCCTCACTCACTCGACGGTGACGGACTTCGCCAGGTTGCGCGGCTGATCGACGTCCAGGCCCATCGCCGTGGCCAGCTCGCAGGCGAAGACCTGCAGAGGGACCACGGTGACCAGCGGCGCGAGCAGCGTCGGCGTCTGGGGTACCCGGATGATCTGCGTCGCGTACGGGATCACCTCGTCGTCGCCCTCCTCGGCGATGACGATCGTGTGGGCGCCCCGGGCGTTGATCTCCTGGATGTTGGAGACGACCTTGCTGTGCAGCGCGTCCCGGCTGCGTGGCGAAGGGACGACGACGAACACGGGCTGGCCGGGCTCGATGAGCGCGATCGGGCCGTGCTTGAGCTCGCCCGCCGCGAAGCCCTCCGCGTGGATGTAGGCCAGCTCCTTGAGCTTCAGGGCGCCTTCCATCGCGGTCGGGTAGCCGACGTGCCGGCCGAGGAACAGCACCGAACGCGTGCCCACCATCGCTCGCGCCAGGCCGCGCACCTGGTCCAGCCCGTCGAGCACCTTCTGGATCTTCCCCGGCATGGCGTGGAGCTGGCGCAGGGTCTCGGCCACCTCGTCGGCGAACTTCGTCCCGCGCAGTTGGGCGAGGTACAGGCCGAGCAGGTAGCAGGCGGTGATCTGGGCGAGGAAGGCCTTCGTCGACGCCACCGCGATCTCGGGCCCGGCGTGGGTGTAGAGCACCCCGTCGGACTCCCGTGGGATGGTCGAGCCGTTGGTGTTGCAGATCGCGACGACCCGGGCGCCCTGCTCCCGGGCGTGCCGCACCGCCATGATCGTGTCCATCGTCTCGCCCGACTGCGAGATCGCCACGACCAGGGTCTTCTCGGTCACCACCGGATCGCGGTAGCGGAACTCGTGGGCGAGTTCCACCTCGACCGGGATCCGGCACCAGTGCTCGACGGCGTACTTGGCGACCTGACCGGCGTACGCCGCCGTCCCGCACGCGACGACCACGATCTTGTCCACGGACCTGAGCACGGCCTCGTCGATCCGCATCTCGTCGAGCACGAGCCGACCGGTGACGTCGGACCGCCCGAGCAGGGTGTCGGCCACCGCGTGCGGCTGCTCGTTGATCTCCTTGGCCATGAAGCTGGGGTAGCCGCCCTTCTCGGCGGCCGCGGCATCCCAGTCGACGTGGTAGCGCCGGCCGTCGACGGGCTCGCCGGCGAAGTCCGTGATGGTCACGGTGTCGGGGGTGATCACGACGACCTGGTCCTGGCCGAGCTCGATGGCGTCGCGGGTGTAGCCGATGAAGGCGGCGACGTCCGAGCCGAGGAACGTCGCGCCCTGGCCGACGCCGACGACGAGCGGGGAGTTCCGCCGGGCGCCCACCACCACGCCGGGCTCGTCCACATGGATGGCCAGCAGCGTGAACGCGCCCTCGAGCCGGCGGGCCACGGCCCGCATCGCCTCCCCCAGGTCTCGGTGCTTGGCGTAGGCCGCGGCGAGCAGGTGGGCGGCGACCTCGGTGTCGGTCTGGCTGCTGAACGCCACACCGTCCGTCATCAGCTCGGCCTTGAGAGCGGCGAAGTTCTCGATGATCCCGTTGTGGATCACCGCGACCTCGCCGGACCCGCCCAGGTGCGGGTGTGCGTTGACGTCGGTCGGCCCGCCATGGGTGGCCCAGCGGGTGTGCCCGATCCCGGTCAGCGACGGCGGCGGCGGCTCCTCGTCGAGGGCCTCCTGCAGGCGCGCGAGCTTGCCGGCGCGCTTGACGGTGACCAACCCGGCCGCGGTGAGCAGCGCGACGCCGGCCGAGTCGTAGCCGCGGTACTCCAGCCGGCGCAGGCCCTCGAGGACGACGTCCAGGGCCTGCGGAACGTCACCCCCGGACGGGTCTGCAGGCGAACCGGCATAGCCAACGATTCCGCACATGGATCCCTAGGCTATCGCGCAGCGTGATCGGCGACCGCGGCCCGCCGCCCGCCGCCACCCGGTCGGCAGGCACAATGCCTGCCGTGCCGGCCTCCCGCGACGTCGACCACCAGCCGCACCACGCGGTCGGCACGCCCTTCGCGGAGTTCGACCGGGCGACCTGGAGCCGGCTGCGCGCCAACACCCCCCTCACCCTGACGGAGGCCGACCTGGCGCGGCTGGCCGGCCTGGGGGACCGGATCGACCTGCGCGAGGTCGAGGAGGTCTACCTGCCCCTGTCCCGGCTCATCGGCCTCTATGTCGCCGGCATCGCAGGGCTGCACCAGGCGACCTCGACGTTCCTCGGCGAGGCCCAGGAGCGGACACCGTTCGTCATCGGCATCGCGGGCTCGGTCGCCGTCGGCAAGTCCACCACCGCCCGGATCCTGCGGGAACTCCTGTCCCGCTGGCCGGGCACGCCGCGGGTCGAGCTCGTCACCACCGACGGGTTCCTCCTGCCCAACGCCGAGCTCCGGCGCCGAGGGCTGCTGGAGCGCAAGGGCTTCCCGGAGTCCTACGACCGGCTGGCCCTGCTGCGGTTCGTGATCGACGTCAAGTCCGGCGTCCCCGAGGTCCGGGCCCCGCTGTACTCCCACCTGAGCTACGACATCGTCCCGGGCGCGGGCGTCGTCGTCCGGCGACCGGACGTGCTGCTGGTCGAGGGGCTGAACGTCCTCCAGCCGGCCCGGCCGGGCATCGACGGCCGGGCCGGGGTCGCCGTCAGCGACTTCTTCGACTTCTCCCTGTACGTCGACGCCCGGACGGACGACGTCAAGGGCTGGTACGTCCAGCGGTTCCTCAGCCTCCGCGAGACGGCGTTCAGCAGCCCGGAGTCGTACTTCCACCGGTACGCCTCGCTCAGCGACGAGGAGGCGATCCGGACCGCCGAGCAGATCTGGACCACGATCAACGAGCGGAACCTCGTGGAGAACATCCTCCCGACCCGGCCCAGGGCCACGCTCGTGCTCACGAAGGGCGCGGACCACGCGGTCCGCCGCATCCGGCTGCGCAAGCTGTAGGCGGACGACGATGACGGTGGCCGGCACGGCCACCATCTCCCGACCCGCCGGACGGCTGGGTTCGGTTGACGAACTCAGCTGGGTGGGCGATGCTGAGTGCATGACACAAACCCAGGCGGTGACGGCTCCCCCGGCCGGCGGCGGGGCCGACCTCCCGGCCGACCTCCCGGCCGGCCTCCCAGCCGACCTCCCAGTCGGGCGCAGTCGCAGCTACAGCTGGCAGGACCCGCGACCGTTCGCCGAGCGCCTGCCCACCACCCCCGGCACGGATCTGCTGCGGGCGATGCAGGCCGGCGAGGTCCCCGTACCGCCGCTGGCGGCGACCCTCGACTTCGCGGAGTTCGTCGTGCTCGGCGAGGGCGCGGCGGCGGTCTCCCTGGTGCCCGGCGAGCACCATCTCAACACTCTCGGCACCGTGCACGGCGGCGTCATCGCGGCGCTGCTGGACACGGCGAGCGGGTGCGCGGTGCACACGTGTCTGCCCGCCGGGGTCGCCTACACGAGCCTGGACCTGACCGTCCGGTTCCTGCGGTCGGTCACGCCGGCCACCGGCGTGGTGCGCGCGGAGGGCACCGTTCTGATGAAGGGCAGTCGGACGGCGACCGCGCAGGCGCGCCTGGTCGACCGCCAGGGCCGCCTGTTGGCGCACGCGACCTCGACCTGCCTGCTCTTTCCGGCACCCGCCGGAGTCGCCTGACTGATCGCACGGACCAATCCTGGGGCACTCCGGCCGGCGGCCGCGTCAGATGGCCAGCCGGTCCTTGACGACGCTGGCCAGCCGGTCGGCGACGCGCCGGGCGTGCGCGGAGTCCGCGGCCTCCACCATGACGCGCACCAGCGGCTCCGTGCCCGACGGCCGGAGCAGCACCCGGCCCGCCCCACCGAGGTCGGCCTCGGCGGCGGCGACGGCCTCGGCGACAGCGGCGTCCCCGCCGGCCCGTGACTTGTCCACGCCCGGAACGTTGACCAGCACCTGGGGCAGGCGTTGGACCACGGAGGCGAGATCGGCCAACGAGCGGCCCGTGTGCGCCACCCGGGCGAGCAGCTGCAACGCCGTCAGCACGCCGTCACCGGTGGTGGCGTACTCGAGCATCACCACATGCCCGGACTGCTCGCCGCCCAGGCTGTAGCCGCAGCGGCGCATCTCCTCGAGCACGTACCGGTCCCCCACGGCCGTCCGGACCGTGCGGATGCCCTCGCGCTCCATCGCCAACTGCAGGCCCAGGTTGCTCATGACTGTGGTGACCAGGGTGTCTTCGCGCAACGCATCGCGGTCCCGGAACGCCAGGGCGAGGATCCCCATGATCTGATCACCGTCGACCTCGAGGCCGGTGGCGTCGACGGCCAGGCAGCGGTCCGCGTCACCGTCGTGGGCGATGCCGGCGTCGGCGCCGCAGGCGACGACGGCCTCCTTGAGGTGGCCGAGGTGCGTCGAGCCGTACCCGTCGTTGATGTTGACGCCGTCCGGCTCGGCGCCGATGACGACGACGTCCGCGCCGGCGGCACGAAGAGCGCGGGGGGAGGCGACGCTGGCGGCGCCGTGGGCGCAGTCGACGACCACCGTCAGGCCGTCGAGGCGGTGCGGCAGGGTGCGCAGCAACAGGTCGACATACCGGTCGGTGGCCTCGGTGAGCGGCCGCACGCGGCCGACGTCCGCGCCCGTGGGGCGCTGCCAGCGCTCCCCCATCCGGCGCTCGATGTCGTCCTCGACCTCGTCGGGCAGCTTGTGCCCGCCCTTGGCGAAGAACTTGATCCCGTTGTCGGGCATCGGATTGTGTGAGGCCGAGAGGACCACGCCGAGATCGGCGCCGCGGTCGGCGACGAGGGCCGCCACGCCTGGGGTGGGCAGGACGCCGACGTCGTCCACGTCGACACCGGCGCTGGCCAGGCCAGCGACGACCGCGGCCGACAGGAACTCCCCGGACGCGCGGGGGTCCCGTCCGACGATCGCCCGGGGGCGGTGGCCGGCGAAGACGCCGACCTCGCCGAGCACGTGCGCGGCCGCGACGGCGAGGTCGAGCGCCAGCTCCGCCGTCACCTCCCCGTTCGCCATCCCGCGGACGCCGTCGGTGCCGAACAGTCGCCCCACATGTCCTCCCGAATCCGGTCTGGCCCCGTCAGCGCGGTGATGCCCGCGCGGGACGGCGGCGGATCCCCCCGAAAGCGCTGTCATTCCGGACGGTACACCGGCGCCCTGGACGGCCGGGGCATCACCGCACGCGCGGGGAACCGCGCCCCGACGTCGGGGGCGGTGGGCGCCGGAGGCTCACGTCCACCGAGAGGGCGGCACGGACGGCCGGTCCCGCCACCGCGCTCGGTCACCGGACGCCGACCCAGGGCTGGACGCTGACGGGCCGGACGGCGCAGGATCTGGCCCTCCGACCCGCGCCGGTCAGCGCTTGCTGTACTGCGGCGCCTTCCGGGCCTTCTTGAGGCCCGCCTTCTTGCGCTCCTTGACCCGGGCGTCACGGGTCAGGAAGCCCGCCTTCTTCAGCGAGGCGCGGTTGGCGTCGAGGTCGATCTCGTTGAGGGCGCGGGCCACGCCGAGGCGCAGGGCGCCCGCCTGGCCGGAGATGCCGCCGCCGTGGATCCGGGCGACCACGTCGAACCGGCCCTCGAGGTCGGTCACCCGGAACGGGTCGTTCACCAGCTGCTGGTGGACCTTGTTGGGGAAGTACGCCTCGAGCGCCCGCCCATTGATCTTCCAGGTGCCGCTGCCGGGAACGAGGCGGACGCGTGCGATGGCCTCCTTGCGGCGGCCCGTGGCCGCACCGGGCGCGGTGATGCTCGATCCGCCGCCCCGCGTCTGCGGCGTCGCGGTGCTGTAACTGCTCGGGGCGTCGTCGTCGGGCAGGTCGTCCTCGACCTCGGGTGTGGTGTCGGCCACGGTTCTCCTTGCTGCGTCCGTCGCTGCTGTCGTCGACTCGTGTCGCGGTAGGGCGGCCCGTGGCCTACTGGGCGACCTGCGTGATCTGGTAGGACTGCGGCTTCTGGGCCGCGTGCGGGTGGTCGGGGCCGGCGTACACCTTGAGCTTGGTCAGCTGCTGACGGCCGAGGCTGGTCTTCGGGATCATCCCGCGGACGGCCTTCTCGACCGCGCGCTCGGGGTTCCTCTCGAGCAACTCGACGTAGCCGACGGAGCGCAGACCGCCCGGGTAGCCGGAGTGGCGGTAGGCCCGTTTCTGCTCCCGCTTGGCGCCGGTGAGCGCCACCTTGCCGGCGTTGACGACGATGACGAAGTCGCCGGTGTCGACGTGCGGGGCGAAGGTGGCCTTGTGCTTGCCACGCAGCAGGGTCGCGACGTGGCTGGCGAGCCGGCCGAGGACGACGTCGGTCGCGTCGATGACGTGCCAGCGACGCTCGACCTCGGCGGGCTTGGGGGTGTAGGTGCGCACAGTCGTAGCCTTCGTCCTCGTTCCGGTGACCTCGCCACGGCTCCCGACCGGCGGACTCGCCTGCCGGCGGGCATGCGCGAACGTGGGAGCACAACGGCCTGTAAGGCTACCCGGCAGGCGCCGGGGTGGTCAAAACGCGCCGGGACGGCGACGGACCGTCCACAGACCACGGTCACGATACCCGTCACAACACGCGGAGGGCCTGCACGGTGTCGCGCTCACGGCGGCTGAGCGCGCGGAGGACAGCGGCCGCCCCGTGCCTGGTCAGGGCGGCCGAGACGAGGACGTCGACGGCGTCGGCCACGACGTCGTCCGGCAGGTCTGGCACCGGGTCGGCGGCCGACAGGCCGGGCCCGAGCCCAACGGACAGCTCGAGGTCCTCGACGTGCACGGCAAGCTCCACGCACCGGGTGCGGAGGAACTCGTCCAGGGTGATCGGGAGGCCGCGGGATGCGACCTGCCGGCGCGGCGGCTCGTCGACGAGTCGGTCGGCGAGGCGGTCGAGGGTCTGCGTGGCCTCGGCCAGGACGTGCTCCCGCCCATGGACGGCCACGGCGTGCGACCGCTCGCGGACGGCGATGTTGAGGGGCGCGTCGACGTCGTCGAGCCCTTCGAATCCCGCGAAGTACTGCCCCGCGGTGATCGGCTCGGGCGACTGCGGATCCGGGGCGTCCAGCAGCACCTCGACGAGGAGCACGCCGGACAGCGCGAGGTGACCGGCGAGGTCGGCCACGCCGAACTCCTCGAGCACGCTCGCGTCGTGCCAGCGCTCGGCCAGCTCCCGTGCGGCCAGCAGCTCCAGGGCCGTCCGTGCACCGGCGAGGTAGCGGGCGCGCACAGGTGAGAGCCGGTGGGCGTCGAGATCGTGGTCCATGCAGGTCATCCTGCCCGCCGGGCAGGCCGCCCGGTTGGCTTCCGCCCGCGGTCCGTGGAAGGGTCGAGATGTGACCGAGGGCAGCTGGGAGCGCGGCGACGACGCCGTCTGGGAGCGTGACGAGTACGAGCGGAACGACGACGGGATCATCGACCCGGAGGATGAGCTCTCCGACGGGCCGTCGGACCTCGTGCTGGAGGAGGGCTATTCTCCGCCGGAGCGCCCGCTCGGGATCGACAAGTTCGGCACCACCCTGGCCGAGGAACGCCGGGGCGAGACGCTCGAGCAGCGCATCGCGCAAGAGGAGCCGGACCCCGCCATGCAGGTGGATCTCGTCGAGGGCGAATCCGCCGTGCGGGCCGGCGAGGGCGGTGACATCCCGAACGACATCGACTACGGCTCGGGCGACCTGCCGGACGACGTCTTCGCCGGGGGCGTCATCGATGACGGCGAGGTGGGTGACGCCCGGGCCGGCCGGCTGGTCGACCCCGATCAGGGCGGCATGGACGACACCGAGAAGGACCTCGTCGGGTACGACGTCGGTATCGACGGTGCGGCGGCGAGCGCGGAGGAGGCGGCGATGCACGTCGTCGACTACCAGGAGGCCGACGCCGCCATCGAGCGCGACGCGACGCAGCGGCCCTCGCTCGGCCAGTCCTGAGCCACCGGTCCGGGGCGTACGCCGGGCCGCGAGAACTCGGAGGCGGCCGGGCGTCCCGACCTGACCGGCTACGAGAGCGGCGACCGGCGGGCTCGGGCCACCACGGCGCGCTCGCCGAGCTGCTCGTCCGGGGGGTAGACGACCTCCTCGAGCACCAGGCCGTGGGCCGGGGCGACGACCAGTCCCGGATCCCGGACGCCGGCGACCAGGACGGCGGACAGCCAGGACAGGGGGCGCCTGCCGTCCCCGACCGCGGCCGCCCCGCCGACCAGGGCGCGGACCATGGAGTGGCAGAAGGCGTCGGCCACGACGTGAGCGACGACGAGGCCGTCGGCGTCGCGGGCCCAGGAGTACGCCAGCAGGGTCCGGACGGTGGTCGCGCCTTCCCGGGACCGGCAGAACGCGGCGAAGTCGTGCAGCCCGACCAGGGACGTCCCCGCCGCGCTCATGAGGTCGGCGTCGAGGGACCGCGGCCAGTGCGCCACGTCGCGTCGGCGCAGCGGCGGAACGCCGGCGGGGTCGTCGCTGATCCGATAGGCGTAGCGCCGGCGCACCGCCGAGAACCGGGCGTCGAAGCCCGCGGGCGCCTCCGCCGCGGAGTGAAGCCGGACGTCCGCGGGCAGGACGCCGCGCAGCCGGCGGACCAGCGCTCCGGCGGGCGTGACGCCGTGGCGGCCGGGCAGGGCGGCCCAGGCGTCAGCGGGGACGTCGACGTGGCAGACCTGCCCGGTCGCGTGGACGCCGGCATCGGTCCGACCGGCCACCACGAGGTGAAGTCGTCCGGGCGGGACCCGTAGCACCGTGGCCAGCGCCGCGTGGACGACACCGGCGACGGTGCGCCGGCCGGGCTGGACGGCCCAGCCGGAGAAGTCCGTCCCGTCGTAGTCCAGATCGAGCCGGACGCGCAGGGACCCGCCCCGGCCGGCCTCCTCGGCGGGAGGTGCGGGCGGCGCGGGTCCCTCGGTGTCGCTGCTGCTCAGGCCTTGCCCTCGGCGGGACCGGACGCGGTCTCGTCGCCGTCCGCGGCCTCGGGTGCCTCGCCCGCGGGCTCGCCGGCGTCGGCCGCCGCAGGCTCCGGCTGCTGCGTCTCGTCCGCCGCGTCGTCCGCCACCTCAGCCTCGGAGGTGTCCGTGGCGGCGACCGCAGGCACCGCGGACGCCACCGCCGACCCGGCGGCCACCGCACCCGAGCCCTGGGCCGCCCGCCGGGTCGCCGCCTCGGCCTCGCGCACGGTGGCGGCGCGGGGGCTCAGCGGCTCGAGGACGAGCTCGATCACGGCCATCGGGGCGTTGTCGCCCTTCCGGTTACCGATCTTCGTTATCCGGGTGTAGCCGCCCTGGCGGTCGGCCATCACGGGGGCGATCTCCGTGAACAACTCGTGGACGACGCCCTTGTCGCGCACGACGGTGAGCACCCGCCGCCGCGCCGCGAGGTCGCCGCGCTTGGCGAAGGTGATGAGGCGCTCGGCCAGAGGGCGCACCCGCTTGGCCTTCGCCTGGGTGGTGGTGATCCGGCGGTAGGCGAACAGCTGCGTGGCCAGGTTGGCCAGCAGCAGCCGCTCGTGCGCCGGGCCGCCCCCGAGGCGCGGACCCTTGGTGGGCGTGGGCATGTCTGTCGTTCTCCCTCGATCAGGCGTGCAGCCCGCCGCACCGGGCGCGGCAGGTGCGGCGGCGGATGGTCAGAGCTGCTCGTCCTCGGCGAAGGACATGTCGTCGTCGGCACCGAAGCTGTCCACGACGAGGGCGGGGTCGAACCCGGGCGGGCTGTCCTTCAGGGCCAGGCTCATGCCCGCGAGCTTGGCCTTCACCTCGTCGATCGACTTGGCCCCGAAGTTGCGGATGTCGAGCAGATCGGCCTCGCTGCGGGCGACGAGCTCGCCGACGGTGTGGATGCCCTCCCGCTTCAGGCAGTTGTACGAGCGGACGGTGAGGTCCAGCTCCTCGATCGGCAGGGCGAGGTCGGCGGCCAGGGCGGCGTCCGAGGGGGACGGGCCCATGTCGATGCCCTCGGCCTCGACGTTGAGCTCGCGGGCCAGGCCGAACAGCTCGACGAGCGTCTTGCCGGCACTGGCCATCGCGTCCCGGGGCTGGGTCGACGGCTTGGTCTCGACGTCGACGATGAGCCGGTCGAAGTCCGTGCGCTGCTCGACGCGGGTCGCCTCCACCTTGTAGGTGACCTTGAGGACCGGGGAGTAGATCGAGTCGACCGGGATTCGGCCGATCTCCTGGTCCCCGGACTTGTTCTGCTGCGCCGACACGTAC
>DATKNA010000002.1:0-6010 GCA_035541595.1 Kineosporiaceae bacterium
CGAGCAGGCCGCGATGAAGGTCCTCTACCTCGCGGTCCGCTCCCTCGACCCGAAGGGCACCGGGCAGAAACGGTGGACGATGCGCTGGAAGCCAATCCTCAACGTTCTCGGCGTGTCGTTCCGCGACCGCATGCCCGACGCCGCTAACCTTTAACTAATCGCACCGCCACTTACACCGTTCGCCGGACAGTCTCGCCTGGCATGCAGAGCCGCCCTGGAGCGGCTCGGGCTCGGCGGGAGATCAGGCCACGACCTGGTAACGGGTCAGCATGCCCGCCGTGATGTGGTCGTTGACGTGGCAGTGGAACAGCCATGTCCCGACGTTGTCGGGGACCATGTCGGCGACCACCATGCCCGCGGGCAGCAGGCTGACGACGTCCATCCGCATGCCGCCGACGACGACGTCGTTGCCGTGCCAGTGCGGGGTGTGCAGGTCGACCTCGGTGCCCATGCTCATCACGTACCAGCGCACCCGCTCGCCCTTCTTCAGCGTGAGCATCGGTTGGTTGCCGAAGACGTAGCCGTTGATGGAGTGCATGAGGTTGGACTCGGTGAACTCCTCGTCGTCCTCGTCGGGAACGGTCTTCAGCGTGGTGAAGCGCCGAACGTTCGTCGTCGCGTGATCTCTATCGGACCCACCAGGCCGGCGTAGGTGTCCCCGATCTCGTCGGTGTGCGAGTGGTACATCCACATGACGGATGATCCGTCGTGGGGTCCAGGACCGGCCCGGTCCGGCACGAGCCACGTGTAGGTGTGCCTGCCGCCCCGGGGCACCGCGTCGTCGGACTTGTCATCGCCGCTGGTCCGGTCGTTGTACGGCGCCCCTTCGGAGTCCTTGCGGTAGAAGAGCCCGTGCGGGTGGACGCTCGCGGGGATCGAGCAGTTGTTGCGGAACACCACCTTGACGGTGTCACCGACGGCAGCGCGGATGACAGGGCCGAGGAAGCCGAGGTAGGCCTCGCGGCAGGCCGCTGCTGCACCGTGCTGAACGAGGCGTCGGTGTATCCGTGATAGAGGCACTTGACGTACCGCGAGCCGATCCGGTCAGGGCCGTTCTTCACGTACGTGTCGGCGACGTCGTCGAACGGCCGCCCGTGATCTGGTTCCGGCCCGTGGGCGCGTAGTCCCACGCCACCTCGTCCGCGGCGATGTAGTAGGTGCGGGTCACGCCGCGCGGACTGAACGTCCCGCCGCCGACGGAGGCCCAGTAGCCGGACGTGTCGGAGCCCGACGAGCCCGCACCCATCGCCATGCCGGCCATCGACGTGCCCGAGACCGGTGCGGATGCGGCCTCCGGGGAGCGACGAACCAGGTCACGGCCCGGGCCCCAGGCGGCGACGACCCCGCAGACCAGGGCGACACCCACCGTGATCCGGCCGGCGCGGGACAGCCTGGCCCGCGTCCACCACGCCGTCGCCCGGGTGGTCGCCCCGGTGCCGGTGCCGGTGCCGGTGCCGGTGGCCCCGGAGTTGGCCCGGGCACCGGCGGGGACCTGGCTGGGGCCAGCGGCCGCAGAGGAACCGGGCTCGTGCTGCATCCTGGTCCTCCGTCCGTGGGAGTCGCCGCATCGCGGGCAGGGAGGCGGCCCGAGGCGCCGCCGAGTAGTCGGGGTCAACCTAGTGGCCTCCCTGGGCGTTGAGGTAGGTTTGCCTAACTCACGCTCAGCTGTTCCGACTGTTCGCCCGGAGGACACCGAACGGTAGCCTTGGCGAGTCTCGCGTCAGCGGTGACCAGAGTCAGGTCGCGGGCCTGGGCGAGCACGACATACGCGGCGTCGCAGCCGTTGACGGACTCACGAATCTGCCACATCCCTGTGAGGAGCTCATCCAGTGGCACCGTCTCCGTTCCGCGCGCATGTTCCGGCCCGCCGGGCCGGTCCCGCCGGGGCTGACCGCGGCCGGCGACCGGGTACGGCAGGCAGGACATTGCTGTCATGACGGGCCCCCAGCTCCCGGGTCCACCATGACAATGCGCGGTTGAGCACGTCTGGGTCCGTCGTTCAGGCGTTGCGCAGTCGCAGGCTGTTGGTGACGACGAGCACCGACGATGCCGACATGGCAGCGGCGGCGATGAGGGGGTTGAGCAGGCCTGCCGCCGCGAGCGGCAGGGCAACGACGTTGTAGCCGACCGCCCACAGCAGGTTCGTGCGGATCGCGCGCAGGGTGCGCCGGGCGAGGACGACGGCGTCCACGATCGTGCCGAGGTCGCGACGGACCAGGATGATGTCGGCGGACCGCATAGCGATGTCGGTGCCGTCGACGAGAGCCATGCCGAGGTCGGCCTCGGCCAGGGCGGCGGCGTCGTTGATGCCGTCGCCGACCATGGCCACGCTGCGCCCCTCGCGCTTCAGGCGCTTGATCGCCTCGGCCTTGTCCACCGGCAGAACCTCGGCGACGACGTCGTCGACGCCGATCGCGTGCCCGACCGCGTCGGCGACGCCGCAGGAGTCCCCGGTGAGCAGCATGGTGCGCAGGCCTAGTCTGCGCAGGCGCCATACGGCGTCCTGAGCGGTCGGGTCGATGCGGTCGGCCAGCACCAGCCATCCCAGGACCTGCCCGTCGGCGGCGACCCCGACCAGGCTGGCGTACCGGGCGCTGTCGAGGGACGGCGGGTGAACCTGCTCGACCGACTGCTCCTGCAGCGCCCGGGGCGAGCCGACGACGACGGCGCGACCCTCGACCACCGCGTTGACGCCGAGGCCGGGTAGGGTGCGGAACCCCTCGGCGGGCGGCAGCGCCAGCTCGGCCTCGTCGGCGGCGCGCAGAACGGCCCGTGCGATGAGGTGCTCGGAGCCGAGCTCGGCCGCTGCGGCGGTGCGCAGGACCTCGTCGGGGTCGGTCTCGGAGCCGACCGGCACGACCTGGGTCACCTCGAGGCGGCCGCTGGTGACCGTGCCGGTCTTGTCTAGTACGACCGTGTCGATGCGGCCGCTGGCCTCCAGCGCGTCCTGCCCCTTGACGAGGATCCCCAGCTGGGAGCCACGCCCCACACCGACCATGAGGGCCGTGGGGGTCGCCAGCCCCAAGGCGCATGGGCAGGCGATGATGAGCACAGCGACGGCGTTGCCGAAGGCGTCGCGCGGTGAGGTGCCGGCGAGGAGCCAGACGAGCAGGACGAGGACCGAGGCAGCGAGGACGCCGGGCACGAAGCGGGTGACGACCCGGTCGACGAGCCGTTGCACGGATGCTTTGCGGGCTTGGGCCTCCTCGGCAAGGGCTGCCATCTGCGCCAGCTGGGTGTGTGCACCGACGGCCTCGGCCTGGACGACGAGGCGTGCGTCGATGCTGATGGTACCAGCGGAGACCGGGTCGCCGACGATGACAGGCCGCGGGACGGGCTCGCCGGTCATCGCGCTGGTGTCGAGGTGGGCCGCGCCCTCGCGCACGGTGCCGTCGACCGCGATGCTCTCTCCTGCACGGACGACCACGAGGTCGCCGGCCTCGACGAGTCCCCGGGGCACCTCGGTCTCGACGCCGTCGCGCAGGATCCGGACGTGGTCAGGGGCCAGGGCGGAGAGCGCGTGCAGCACGTCACCGGCCCGGCGCCGGGCCCGGGTCTCGAAGTACCGTCCAGCGAGCTGGAACATCGTCAGTCCCGCAGCGACGTCCAGATAGAGCGAGTCGGCGCCGGCCGGAGTCACGCCGAAGCCCAACCAGTAGCCGGGGTGCCCGTCACCACCGACCATCAGCGTGACCAGCGCCCAGCCGAAGGAGGCGATGATCCCGAGAGAGACCAGGGTGTCCATCGTCGGGACGTGGTGGCGGACGCCACGCCACGCCGACCGGTGGAAGGGCCATGCCGCCCACGTGACCACGGGGACGGCGAGCAGGACGCAGACCGCCTCCCAGCCGGGGAAGCGCAGACCGGGCACGAGGGCCAGGACGATGGTGACGTCGCAGAGCGGGATGGTCAGCAGGGCGGCGAGGACGAGCCGTCGTCGCAGCGAGACGAGTCGCTGTGAGGTCGCCCGCCGGCTCCACTCGTCGGTGTGCGCGTCCGGGTCGTGGACCGTGGCGGTGTATCCGGCGGACTCCACCGCGGCAACTGCCTCGGCCGAGCGGCGAGGGTCGAGACCCGTGACGAGGGCGCGTTCGGTGGCGAAGTTGACGGTGGCGCGGACGCCGTCGAGCCGGTTGAGCTTCTTCTCCACCCGCCGCGCGCAGGCGGCGCAGGTCATCCCACCGACGACGAGCTGCATCTGCTGCTCCGAGGTCGCCTCGGGGTGCGGGCCGTGGGTCTGCAGCGATGTGCTCATCGGGTCCTCTCCCGGTCGCGCTCGGCGAAGCGGCGCAGCATCTCGTTGTAGGCCTCGAGGTCGTCGTCGACGACGGTGGCGCCGAGGGCGCGGGCTCGGTCGGCGCGATCCGCCGCGCGGTCGGCGCGCGCGGCCTCGCGAGCGTCCTGGCGCGACCACATCACCGCGAGGACGATGACGACGAAGAGCAGAGGTCCTTCGCCAGCTGCCCAGGCGATACCTCCTCCGACGTACTGGTCATGCGCAAGGTCGGTCTGCCAGACCGGGGCCAGATAGCTGTAGAAGGTCTGCGCGATGATGGTCGAGCTGCTCATCACGGCGACGGCGAAGAACGCGTGAAACGGCATGGCCGCGATGACGAAGCCGAGCCGCCCCAGGTGCGGCAACGGCCACGGCGGCCGGTCGACACCGACCACCAGGCCGAAGAAGAGGTAGCCCCAGACGAGGAAGTGGAGGTTCATCGCCTGATGCGCGTAGTGGTAGCGCATGAGCAGGTCGAACAATGGCGTGAGGTAGAGGACGTAGAACGACCCGACGAAGCCGGCGAAGACCGGCAGCGGGCTCCACAGCACGCGCAACACACGCGACTGCGTCGCAGCCACCAGCCACTCGTGCGGGCCGGCCGGCTCGCCCGGCTTCGCAGGGCGGGTCGCCCGCAGCGCGAGAGTGACTGGGCCCCCGAGCACCAGCAGCACCGGCCCGACCATGGTGAGGACCATGTGAATGAGCATGTGCCGGCTGAAAGAGGCGCTGGAGTAGCGTCCGAGCCCGGAGTCTAGGGTGAGCGCGACGATCGCCCAGCCGGCCAGCCAGGAGGCCAACCGCCCGGTGGGCCAGGCGTCGGCGCGACGACGCAACCGCCGGTACCCCCACACGTAGAGCGCGCTGCCCACGACGGCGACCGTGGTGAACAAAAGGTTGAGGCGCCACTGCGTCAGCAGCACCGTCAGGGTCGGTTCGTGCGGCACGTCGTAGCCGAGGAAGACCTCCTGAATGCTGGACGGCACGAAGTACTGCGGCGGCGGCAGCCGGGTCTCGGCGACCCTGCCCGCGATCACGACGGCCGCAGTGGCGAGCAGCACCCACAGCGGGCCCCGCGATGAAGACCAGCCTGCGGAGGCCGACCGGACATCCGCGACGCTCGGAACAGCCGCACGCCATACGGCGAGGCCGGTGATCACGGCCAGCAGGAGCGCCACGAGGCGCACCACGAAGAAGATGCCGGTCCAGCCGGACTCGAGGGGGCGCCATGCGGCCTCGAAGACGAAGACGACGACCTCGCCCGCGAGCGCGATGGAGCCTGCGACGGCGACGAGCGTGCCGAGCCGGCGACGAGTCGTCGGCGGGACGGCCCGACGACCGGCCGAGCGCCACGCAACCACAGCCGCCCCACCGAGGGCGGCGTAGGTCGCCAAGGTGACGAGGTACTCCGCGTCGCCGCCGATGTCGTGACCCGGCCCGACGAGAACATGCCCCACCGCAACAGGCGCAAGCAGCCCGATCGACGTCAGCCAGGCCGGCACCAGCAGCCCGTCCCAGCGTCGAACCCTCCACGCCAGCACGTGTACCAGCAGCGCGCACACCGCGGTCACGGCCCAGGCCCGCGGCAGGTACGCCCCCGTGAAGAGCGGGGCGAAGGCCCCTGGAGTGCCGAGGACGGACAGCGAGAGGCCGTTGGCATCGGCGGCGTCGACGACGCACCCGGCCAGCGCAGCGAAGGCCCAAACCGCGGACCCCAAACGCAGCAGGTCGACC
>DATKNA010000003.1:0-7133 GCA_035541595.1 Kineosporiaceae bacterium
AACCGTCCGCCTCCGCCCGGGCGGGGGCGCGGCCGCGCCGGGCGACCCGCCCCGGGTAGGCGACGTTGTCGCGGACCGACAGGTGCGGGAAGAGCCGGTGGTCTTGGAAGACGACGCCGATGCTGCGCCGTTCGACCGGCACGAAGACCCGTTCGGCGGGGCAGTCGAGCACCGCCGGCCGCCCTCCGTCCGGGGCGCCCAGCACGATGCGGCCGGCACGCAGCGGCACCAGCCCTGCGAGTGCCCGCAGCAGCGTGGACTTGCCGGCGCCGTTCGGGCCGAGGACGGCGAGCACCTCGCCGTCGGCCACTCGAATGCTCGCGCGCAGCGTGAAGCGGCCCCGACCGGCCTCGACGTCCGCCTCGAGCGTCATGCGAGGCCGCCGCCGACACCCCTGGGGCGCAGCCAGCGGTCCCGGAGCAGCAGGAGGACGGCCAGGGCGACAGCGACGAGCACGAGACTCAGCGCCACCGCGCCGTCGACGTCACCGCTCTCGAGGAGGTAGTAGACGCTGACCGGCAGGGTCTGGGTGGTCCCCGGCAAGCTCCCGGCGAAGGTCTGTGTGGCCCCGAACTCCCCGAGCGCCCGGGCCCAGGTGAGGACGGCGCCGGCGCCGAGGCTCGGCAGCACCAGGGGGAGCGTCACCGTGCGCAGGACGGTGACGCGACCGGCTCCGAGGGTGGCGGCCGCCTCCTCGAGCCGGGCGTCGGCCGAGCGGAACGCCGCCTCCACCGTCAGGACGAGGAACGGCATCGCCACGAAGGTCTCTGCCATGACCACCGCCACGGTCGTGAACGGCAGCTGGATCCCGAACCGGGTCCACACGTCGTCGCCGAGGAGGCCGCGCCGGCCGAAGGTGATGAGCAGGGCGATGCCGCCGACCACCGGCGGCAGCACGAGCGGCAGCGTGACGACGGCGCGCACCGGCGCCACGAGCCGGCCCCGGCCGTGGGCGAGGACCCACGCGAGCGGGACGCCGAGGACCGCCGACACCAGCGTCGCGGCGGTGGAGCAGACGAGGGAGAGTCGCAAGGCGCTCAGCGCCTCCGGGGACGTGAGGAGCTCCGGCATGCGCGACCACGGCGCCCGCAGGACCAGGCCGACCAGGGGCAGGCCGAGGAACGCGACGCCGACGGCGGCGAACGGGACGAGCGGCCAGGGCACCGCCGCGGTGGGGTCGCGGTGCTCGGCGCGCCGTCCGGTGTCGACGTCGGCCGGCAGGGCTCCGGACGCCGGCTCACCGCTGGCCAGGTTCGTCACGGAGCCTGGAAGCCGACCTTCTGGAGCTCGGACTGGCCGGCCGGCGAGAGCACGTACGCCACGAAGGCGTTGGCGACGGGGATGTTCTTCGAGTCGTTCAGGGCGGCGATCGGGTAGGTGGTCGCGGAGTTGACGTCCGCCGGGATCTCCACGCCGTCGACCTTGGTCCCGGCCGAGTTGACGTCCGTGACGTAGACCATGCCCGCATCCGCCTCGCCGAGCTCCACCTTCGCCAGGGTGGACTTGACGTCGGGCTCCAGCGAGACCGGCTTCACCGTCACCTTCGCCTTGGCCAGGACGGACTGCGCGAGCGCACCGCACGGGACCTGGGGCTGGCAGAGGACGACCTTGACCGACGACTTCCCGAGGTCGGTGACGCCGGTGACGTTCGCCGGATTGCTCGGTGGGACGGCGATCTCGAGGACGTTCTTGGCGAAGGCCGTCGAGGAGTTCGCGGCCTTGGCGTCGATGACCTGCTTCATGTTCGTCGGCGAGGCGGAGGCGAAGACGTCGGCCGGCGCCCCCTGGATGATCTGCTGGGCGAGCGCGGAGCTGGCCGCGAAGCTGAACGTGACGGTGGTGCCGGGGTGGGCCGCCTCGAACGCCGTGCCGATCGCCGTGAACGATTCCTTGAGCGACGCGGCGGCGAAGACCGTGATGCCCCCGGACGGGGAGCTGCTCGGGGTCACCGCCGCCGAGGCCGAGCCGGCGGCCGAGGTGGGCGCCGACGAGCCGGACGACGACCCGCCGCAGGCCGCAAGGGCGAGCAGGGCCACCACCGCCGACGCGCCGACACGTGTGCGAGGTGGCGCGTGGCGCATCCGCTTCATCCTTCGTCCCGGGACTGGGGAACCTCGACGACCACGTTGGTGGACTTCACGGCCGCCACCGCGAGCACGCCCGGCTCGAGCCCCAGCTCGTCCGCGGCCTCCCGGCTCATCAGGGACACGATCCGGTAGGGCCCGCACTGCAGCTCGACCTGCGCCATCACGGTGTCCCGCAGGACGCGCGTGACCAGGCCGGTGAGGCGGTTGCGCGCCGATTCCCGGACGACGGGCACGGAGGCGGCGTCCGGCGTCGTGGCCAGCTCCCCGGCAAGCCTGGCGAGCGCGCCGCCCTCGACCGCCGCGCGGCCGGAACCGTCCTTGACGGTGTCGAGACGTCCCGACTCCGCCCAGCGGCGGACGGTGTCGTCGCTGACGCCCAGCAGCTGGGCCGCCTCACGGACACGGTAGAGCGGCATGCGGGAACAATAGCCGCACCTGCGGCGTGGAACGAGGTGGGGAGCCGCATCTACGGCCCCTGTCTCGTCGCCCTCCTATCGTGATCAAGGAATAGGTGGCGATCAAGGAATGGGTGGCGATCAAGGAGCATCGTCACCGGGGCGGTCAGTCCTTGTCGTCGTCCGTGGATTCGTCGTCGTCCGTGGACCCATCCACGCCCACGTGGGCGTGCGCAGCCGGGATGACGCCGAGCCGGCCGGCCTGGTAGTCCTCGAACGCCTGGATGACCTCGTCCCGCGTGTTCATCACGAAGGGCCCGTAGGCGAAGACCGGCTCGCGGATCGGCTGCCCGCCCAGGATGTACACGTCGAGTCCGGCGGCGTGCCGGGCGTCCTGGTGCGTGTCCGCGGAGATCGACAGCGCGTCACCGGACCCGTGGACGGCCAGCTGCCCGCCGGTGATCGAGGCCCTCTCGGTGCCGACCGTGCCGTTCCCGGACAGCGCGTACACCAGGGCGTTGAAGTCCGGCCGCCAGGGCAGGGTCAGCGACGCCCCGGGAGCGATCGTCGCGTGCACGATCGTGATCGGCGTGTACGTCGAACCCGGGCCGTGCTGCTCGGCGACCTCGCCGGCGATGACCCGGACCAGCGCGCCGCCGTCCCCGCTGGCCAGCAGGGCGACCTTTCCGGCCGTGATGTCCTGGTACCGCGGCGCGGCGAACTTCTTGTCCCGCGGCAGGTTGACCCATAGCTGCAACCCGTGGAAGAGACCACCGCTCGCCACCAGGTGCTCAGGCGGCGTCTCGATGTGCAGGATCCCGGCGCCGGCGGTCATCCACTGCGTGTCGCCGTTGGTGATGAGCCCGCCGCCGCCGTTCGAGTCCTGGTGCCGAATCTCTCCGTCGATCATGTATGTGACGGTCTCGAAACCACGGTGCGGGTGCCACGGCGTGCCCTTGGGCTCGCCTGGCGCGTACTCGACCTCGCCCATCTGGTCCATGTGGATGAACGGGTCGAGGGCGCGCTGGCTCACTCCGGCGAAGGCGCGCCGGACGGGGAAGCCCTCCCCCTCGAAGCCGGCCGGGGCGGTGGTGACGGCGAGCACCCGGCGCACCGTGGCGTCAGGGGCGGCCTGCGGGACCCGCGGCAGGGTCAGCGGGTTGTCGACGGTCACGGCGGGCATGAGGAGTCCTCCGAGTGCGGCGGTTAGTTGAACTATGAACTACAGACGCTCAACGAGCCGGCGGTGTCGACGATTCCCCGGCCCCGGAACTCGGACCGATCGTGCACGCCGCGGGCGGTTGCGCACACCGCGGCGATCACGCACGTCGCACCCTCGGGTCGCCACGCTGCGACCCGGGCGATCCACACGCGGCAGACCGGCAACTCCTCGTCGGGGCGCGTCGGCGTCAGGCAGCCCCGATCAGGGCGATGACGGTGGGCGCGACCGCGTCCCAGGCCTGCCAGACCAGAGCCGCGGGCAGGACCAGGCCTGCGAGGAGTCCTTCGAGCCATCCGCCGGTGTCCAGACCGACGCCGACATGACCCCACCAGGGCCACACCGGGATACCGGGACCGCGGCCGCTGAACGGGTCCGCGCGCCCGAAGGCGAGGTCGCCCACGAGATGGCTGACCCAGCCGACGACCAGGCACCAGCCGATCCACTGCAACGGTCCCGGCAGGAGCGGCGGCACCGACGACGCCACCGCGGGGACCCCCCACCAGTGCGAGAGGCCTCGGTGCTGGAGCGGGCCGCCCGCGCCGAGGAGCTCGTCCGGGATCCAGCGGTCCAGCCTCCGCCAGGCCCGGTACTGGTCGACGTCCGGCGATGCCGGGCCGGCGGCGGTGACGCCGGCGAGGAACGCCGCGCAGGCCGCCTGCGGCCATCCCCACCCGGACGCCGCGGCGACCCCGAGCCCGGCCGAGAGTCCCAGCAGGTGGTGGGTGGCGCGCATCACGGGGCCGATGATGCAGCCGGGTCACTGACGCCCGGCGGGAGGTGACGGGACCGGCGTGTCCGGACCTACCGGGCGACCACGCCGATCGTCGGCGGGCACCGGACTCGACGTGTCGATCGTGAGATCCCCGGCGGCCGAACCCGGGTCGTCGACAGTTCTGCGCCCCGCCGGGCCCACCACACGCAGCTCGTCGACAGGTGCGCGCCCCGCCGGGCCCGGGCTACGCGGGCTGTCGACGCGCGCCCGGGCAGCCCACGGTCGAGAGGCCCATTCCTGTCGACGACGTGCGCACGGCGCGATCCGCACGCCAGCGGCGCAGTCTCACACGAGCGCCGAGAGCTTCTCCGCCTCCGTCACGGTGCGCGCCGTGCCGTCGGAGGCCGTGGCCGTCACCGACCACTCGGCGGTGCCCGGTACGGCGTCGAGCCGGGCGAAGCCCTCGACGTCCGCCCACTCCATCCGCACCGAGCGCGGCCGCTCGCCCGGCCCGCAGGCGAAGGTCCCACCGAACGCGGGATGCCCGTTACGGAACCTGATGGCGGCCAGCAGTCCCCGCACCACCGGTCGTTCCAGGGCTTCGTCGATCTCGCCCGGGGTGTAGTGGTGCCGGTTGACGTCGCGACCGACGCCCGTCCGGCGCAGGAGCTCGACGTCGTTGGTCCCGGCGAGCAGGCCGACGTAGTACACCTGCGGGACGCCGGGGGCGAAGAGCTGCAGCAGCCGGGCGAGGGTGTACTTGTCGTCGTCGCGACCGAGCGCGTCGTAGAAGGTGCAGTTGACCTGGTAGATGTCCACGTTGCTGGCGGCCGCGCCGGTCGCGAGCCGGCTCGTGCCGCCACTCGCCACGTGAATCGCCTCGACCAGGTCGTGGATCTGCCCGGGCGTCAGCAGCCCTGGCTTGGCCGGGTCGTCCGCATCGGCCCCGACGTCCACCACCCCGATGCCGTCGTGCGTGTCGAGGACCGTCACGCAGTTCACCGGCCGCGTCCGCAGCCACGCCAGGAGCGGCTCGGCGTCCGCGGTGTGCAGCGCGTGCAGCACCAGCGGAGGCAGGGCGAAGTCGTAGACGAGATCCACCTGCCGCGCGATCTCGACCTGGCGCCGGTAGTAGGAGTGCACCTCGACGAGCACCTCCAGCCCCAGCCCCTTCGCCTGCGCGGACAGGTCGGCGATGAAGGCGAACGTGTCCGGCGTCATGAACGACGAGGTGCCGGGGGTCTTGACCGCGTAGCCGACGGCGTCGACCCGCACGAGGGCGACCCCGTGCCGGGCCAGGGCCTCCATCACCTCGGTGAGGTAGGCCCGGGCCTGAGGGGAGCGGACGTCGATGTCGACCTGCTGCGGCGTGAACGTCGTCCAGACGAGCCGGCGCCGGCCGCCGAGCCGCATCGGCGTGAACGGCAGCCCGGGCCGGGGCCGGTAGACCGTCAGCAGCTCCGACTCGGTGGCACCGCCGGGGAAGACCGACGAGAAGGTAAGGAACATGTCCGCGTACGGCGATCGGTCGCCTCGGGCGAGGACGTCGGCGAACCACGGGCTCTCGGTCGAGACGTGGTTGACGATGAGGTCGACCACCGGGTCCAGGCCCGTGTCGGCGAGCGCGGCCACGTCGTCCCACGTCCCCAGTCGCGGATCGACCTCGCGGTGATCCGCGGGGTCGAACCCCGCGTCGGCGCCGTCGTAAGGGCGGAAGAAGGGCAGGACGTGCACGCCGCCGAAGAGCCCCGCGAGTCGGCCGGTGAGCACGTTGCGCAGGCCGGGCAGGTCACCGCCGAGCCGGTCCGCGTACGTGATGAGCTGGACCTTGTTCCTCACGTCAGCGAGCCTCCCACCGATCACCGTGGTGCGGCGGCAGCGACGCCGGCGAACGTGCTGACGCCGTCAGCGCTGCGCCCTACATGCTCGGCCCGTCAACGCCGCCGGGACAGGTCAGGCGTGCGGCGTCACCGCCGCGTCACCCAGCCCCAGCAGATCGACGGCCCGCTCGCGCATCTCCACCTTGCGGACCTTGCCCGTGACCGTCATCGGGAACTCCTCGACGACGTGCACGTACCGTGGGATCTTGTAGTGCGCGAGCTTGCCCGTGCAGAACACGTGCAACTCCTCGACGGTCATGGACTCGGCCCCCGGGCGCAGCCGCACCCAGGCCATCAGCTCCTCGCCGTACTTCTCGTCCGGGACGCCGATGACCTGCGCATCGACGATGTCGGGGTGGGTGTAGAGGAACTCCTCGATCTCCCGCGGGTAGACGTTCTCGCCGCCCCGGATGACCATGTCCTTGATCCGCCCGACGATGTTGAGGTACCCGTCGGCGTCCATCGTCGCCAGGTCGCCGGTGTGCATCCAACCGCTCTTCAGCACCTCGGCCGTCTTCTCCGGCTCGTCCCAGTAGCCGAGCATCACGCTATAGCCGCGCGTGCACAATTCCCCGCGCTCGCCGCGCGGGACGATGCGGCCCTCGCCATCGACGATCTTCACTTCGACATGCGGGTGGACGCGCCCGACGCTCGCGACGCGCCGCTCGAGCGGGTCGTCGACGCCGCTCTGGAAGCTGACCGGGCTTGTCTCCGTCATGCCGTAGCAGATCTCGACATCGCTCATATGCATCTTCTCGATGACCTGCTTCATCACCTCCACGGGGCAGGGCGAGCCGGCCATCACGCCCGTCCGCAGCGATGAGTAGTCGTATTGCT
>DATKNA010000004.1:0-20442 GCA_035541595.1 Kineosporiaceae bacterium
CGACCAGGCCGTCCAGGCCGCCGCCGCCGGCGGCGCGGCCAGCGCCATCCGTGGCGACATCGCGGCCGTCGCCACCCACAACGCGTTGCCGGTCCTGGCGAGTCGGACGGCGCCCGCCGCCACGCTGGCGGCCGCCGCGGACGCCCTGGCCGAGCAGCTCGACCCGACTCCCGGCCGGCCGGCGGCCGCGGACCCGAGGGGCCTGGCCGACGTCGCGCTCGCCGCGGTGGGCCCGGACGCCGACCTGCTCGACGCGATGCTCGCCGCTCGCGCCGGGCGCCTCTCGGCCGAGCGCACGGTCACCATCGCCGTGACGGCGGCCGCCCTGCTGCTCGGCGTCTGGATCGCGGCCGGCGTGCTGTGGCGCACGCGTCACGACGTCAGGCTCGCGCTTCGCGCGGTGACCGCGCTGGTGCACGGCAGCCACGAGGAGCACGCGGTGCCGGACGGGCCGGACGAGCTCGGCGACATCGGGCGCGCGATCGTCGAGGGTCGCGGCCGGCTGGCCCGCCACGCCGCCGAGGTCGAGCGTGCCCGCGACGAGCAGGAGGAGGAGGCCAGGCGCGGCGCCGCCGCCCAGCGGCTCGCCGAGCAGCAGGTACGCGCCCGGGCTCAGGGAGTCGTGGACGAGACGGCGGCCGTGGTGGCCGGCGGGCTGCGGGCGGTCGTGGGCCAGGTCGAGGCCGTCCGGGGGGCGGCCGGGACCATCGCCGAGCGGGTGACGACGGCGGACGCGGTGACGAAGACCGTCGTCGAGCAGGCCGCCCAGGCCGATCGCGTCGTCGGCGAGCTCGGTCGGAGCCTGCAGCGGGTCGCCTCGATGGCCCAGCTGATCGCCGGCGTCGCGGACCAGACGAAGCTGCTGGCGCTCAATGCGACGATCGAGGCGGCCCGGGCCGGTGAGGCGGGTCGGGGGTTCAGCGTCGTCGCCGACGAGGTCAAGAACCTCGCGATGACGACCGCGCGGTCCACCGACGAGATCGCCAGCACCATCGCCTCGCTGGAGCGCGACGCCGAGGCCATGTCTGCGACGATCACGAGCATGACCGGCGGGATCAAGGACCTCGACGAGGCGACCGCCGTGCTCGCGGAGGTCGCCGACGAGCAGCACCGCCTGGTCGAGGACCTGGACCGGTGCGTCACCGGCGCGATCGCGCGGGTCGAGGACATGGGGAGCCTGACCGAGCGGCTCGAACGCCGGCGCAGCCAGCGCGTGAGCGCCGACGGGCCGGCCTGGATCCGGCTCCGGGGACGTACCTACGAAGCCCGGCTGCGTGACGTCAGTGAGGGTGGCCTGCGCTGCGTCGGCGCAGAAGCGGCCGCGGCCCTCCCACCCGGGCAGGTCGCCGAGGTCGCGTTCGAGCTGGACGGGCACCGGTTCGCCTCGACGGGCGTCGTCACCCGGTTCTCCGACCCGGTGCGGCGCCACGAGGTCGGCCTGGAGTTCACCCAGCCCGCTCCGGAGCTCGAGGCGGCGCTGCAGGCGTACGTGCAGCGCAGCAGCGGGGCTGTGGCGTCGGGCACGTGATCGTGCCGGCCGGACCGGCCGGGGTTACGTTCAGAGGGTGCAGGACGCCACCACGCCGGCGGCGGGGACGCCATCGGGGGTCACGCGCCTGCCGGGCGGCCCGGTGCCGCTGACCCTGCGGCAGAGCACGGTGGCCGCGGTCCTCATCCTGCTCGTGGGGCTGGGTGCGGCCCTGCTCGCGCCGTTCGCGGCGGCGCTGGAGGCCCGCCGGGTGACTCCGCCGGGTTCGGTCACGGCGGGCCAGGCGGTCGTCCTGCCCGCCGACGGCTGGGTGGTGCAGACGCAGGACACCGACGCCGTGCTGCTCACCCGCGGCGGCGCTCGGTTGATCGTCCAGTGGCAGCCCGGCACCCCGCCGGAACCGCAGACCGCCCTGGCCACGCTCGGTGCGGCCACCCAGCAGGAGGTGCCGGGCGCGCGAGGGTTCGGTGGCGTCCGGCAGTTCACCACGCCGAGCCGGGACCCGGGGTACCTGGAGGCGTTCGCGGCCCCCGGGACCACCGGAGCCATCGCCGTCGTGCAGGCCTCGTTCGGCCAGGCCGCGATCCAGGCGATCGCGCCGTCGACCACGTTCAGCCAGGTCTCCGACGACATCGTGACGATGATCACGGGGCTGCGGATCCTCCGGCGGGCCGTCTCGTGAGCGCCGCGGTCGGCGGCGCCGAGTTGCCGCGCCGGGCCCGCGGGGTGGCGGGTCTGCCGGAGTGGTTCGTCAGCCGCCAGCCCATCCTGCTCGCCGTCCTCGTGCTCGCGGTCGTCGCGGTGCCGCAGACCAGCCTCGTGATCCAGCGGCTGGTGCAGAGCGAGCCGAAGGCCGGGCCGGTCACCCTGATCGTCTGGGGTCTGTATGCCGTGCCGCTGCTGGCGCTGATCCTCACGGTCGACTACTTCGAGCACGAACCGTGGTGGCTCGTCGCCCTCGCCCTGGTCTGGGGCGGTCTCATCGCCACCGGCCTCGCGCTGTCCGCCAACAGCGCCGTGCAGTCGATCCTCACCACGACGGAGGGCCTGTCCTTCACGACGCAATGGGGCGCGGCGATCGCCGGGCCGACCGACGAGGAGCTCCTCAAAGGCCTGGGAGTGGTCGTCTGCGCCCTGCTGGCGAGCCGGCGGATGCGCTCGCCGGTCGACGGCTTCATCCTCGGCGCGGTCGTGGGGCTCGGGTTCCAGGTCGTCGAGGACATCGTCTACACCGCCAACGTGATGGCCACCGGAGCCGACCCGTGGTCGGCGCTCTGGGAGATGTTCCTGCTCCGCGGGATCATGGCCGGCCTGTGGAGCCACGCGGTGTACACCGGGCTGTTCGGGCTCGGGCTGGGGTACGCCCTCACCCGCCCGGACTGGCCGCGCGGCCGCCAGGTGCTCGCCGTGGTGGCGGGGTTCGCCGCCGCGTGGACCCTGCACTTCCTGTGGAACTCGCCGCTGATCGTCGACAGCACGGACTGGCGGCTCATCGTCGTGAAGGGACTCCCCGCGCTGCTCCTGTTGCTCGCCCTCCTGCAGCGGGCCCAGCGGGCGGACAGCGCCGTCTTCCTCCCGGCCCTGGCGGCGTTCGCCGACCCGATGGTCGCCTCCGACGCCGAGATCGCGTCGTTGGCCGACCGGCGGTCCCGCCAACGCGCGCGCAGCCAGGCCCGGGCCACCGGCGGATGGCGGGGAGCGCACGCGGAACGCCGGCTCCAGCGCGCCCAGGCCGACCTCGCCGTGGCGGTCTCCACCGGCGACGGCGTGGGCGCGGCCGGCGCGCGCGAGGAGCTGGCGCAGGAGCGTTACCTTCTCGGTCACCTGCCGCAGCACCCGCCGGTCTTCGGCCGCATCGCGGGGACCTGGAGCATCGTCCTCGGCGTGGGCGGCCTGTTCGTGCCGGTCGTGGGCGTCCTCGGGGTCGTCGTGGCGATCGTGGGGCTGCTGCGCGCGCGGGCGGCGGCTGCGGCCCGGCGCGGGGCGTCGGTGTCCGCGCGGCTGTGGATCGGGCTCGCGCTCGGCGTCGTCGGAGTCGTCCTCGTCGCCGTCGCGTACAGCCGGACCGGCTAGCGAGGCCTGCGTCGGCGCGCGTTCGCCCGGGGGCGTCCCTGGCGCCGCTCGGTTCCAGGCGCCTGTGGCAGCATGCGCCCGTGCGGGTGCTCCAGCCGTCGTGGCAGCTGTCGGTGGCCAGCGCGGCCGCCCTGGCCGCGCTCGCCCTCCTGGGACGTCGTTCCCGATCCCCGCGGTGGCGGACGGCCGGCGCCTTCGGTCAGGAGTTCGCCCTCGTCATGAGCCTGCTGGCCGTCTGGCAGCTGGTCGGGAGCGTGGTGCACACCCGGGAGGCGGGGGCGATGGAACGCGCCCGCGGGATCTTCGCGGCCGAGCGGTCGCTGCACGTCGTCAGCGAGGTCGACGTGCAGCGGCTGGTGTTGCCGCACGCCTGGCTCGTCGAGGGCGTCGACCGGTTCTACGCCTACGCCCACCTCAACGGCATGGCCGTCTTCCTGGTGCTGATGTGGTGGCGCTGCCGCGAGGTCTACCCCGCGCTCCGGCTCACCGTCGTCCTGTCCACGCTGGCCTGCCTGCTGGTGCAGATCGTGCCGGTCGCGCCGCCACGGCTGCTGCCGGACCTGGGGTTCGTCGACGTCGCCCTGGTCCGTGGCGAGTCCGTCTACGGCCCGTACGGGACCGGCCTGTCGAACCAGCTGTCGGCGATGCCGTCCGTGCACGTGGCGTGGGCCTGCATCGTCGCCTGGTACCTGTGGTGGAACACCGGGCCCCTCATCCGCTGGGCCGGCCCCACCCACCTGACTCTCACCGTGCTCGCCGTGGTCGCCACCGCCAACCACTGGTGGCTCGACGGAGTCGTGGCCGCGGGGTTCGTCGCGCTGGCACTGGCAGCGGGCAGGATGACGCCATGGCGAACGGTCCGGGCGTCTCCTCCTCGATCACCGTCCGGCTCGAGCTCCCCGCGCGGCCTCGCGCCGGCAGCGAGCTCACCGGCGTCATCGAGTCCCGCGGCGAGATCGTGACGGCGCTCGACGTCACCGCGTAAGGCGTGCCGCTGCCCGACCCCGGCGGACCGCTGCACGACGTCGGGGGGCATCGGCAGCACCTGGACCGGCACGGTCCTGCGGGTACGCCGGCGGTCCAGCCGTCATGATGGGCGCATGTCGGGGTTGACCGGTCGCCTGCTCGTGGCCAGCCCGCTCCTGACCGACGAGAACTTCCGGCGCAGCGTCGTCCTGCTGCTGGACCACGGCGAGGCCGGCGCCCTCGGCGTCGTGGTCAACCGCCCGCTCGAACTCGACGTCGCGGCGGTGCTGCCGGCCTGGCAGCCGTATGCGACGATGCCGGGGCGGCTGTTCCGAGGCGGGCCGGTCGCGCTCGACTCGGCCCTGGGCGTCGTCGCCGTCCCCGGCGACGACGAGGAGCCGGTCGGCGTGCGGCGCATCCTGGGTTCCCTCGGCCTGGTCGACCTGGACGCCCCACCCGAGATCGTCGCCGGCGGCGTGGCCGGCCTGCGGATCTTCGCCGGGTACGCCGGCTGGGCCCGAGGGCAGCTCGAGGCCGAGATCGCGCAGGGTGCGTGGTACGTCGTGGAGGCGGAGGCCCGGGACGCGTTCTCCGACTCCCCGGACGACCTGTGGCGGTACGTCCTGCGCCGGCAACGGGGGGACCTCGCGTTCGTCTCGACCTACCCCGAGGACCCGAGCCTGAACTGAGCCGCGGCGCCCACGACCGCGTTCGGCCCCGGCCGTAGAGTGGAGCGTCATGAGCACGCAGCCGCCGGAGCCCGCGCCCCTGTCGTCGCCGCTGTCCTCGCCCGAGGGCGGGACCACCGGCGTGCTCGAGCGCGAGCTCGTCGAGCAGCCGGTCGAGCCCGGTGACCACGAGCGATTCGCGCACTACGTCCGCAAGGAGAAGATCCTGGAGTCGGCGATGACCGGGGAGCCGGTGATCGCGCTGTGCGGGAAGGTCTGGGTGCCGGGCCGCGACCCCAGCAAGTTCCCGGTGTGCCCGACCTGCAAAGAGATCTTCGAGGGCCTGCGCCCCGGCCCGGGTGACGACGAGAGCTGACCCGGGGCCGTCACCCCGGCTGCTCGCGCCGCCTTACCGCGTCGGCACGATCGCGATCGTCATCCTCGTCACGCTCGTCGCGTTCGAGGCCCTCGCGGTGGCCACGGCCATGCCGTTGGCCGCGTCGGCGCTGCACGGCGTCCGGGCCTACGGGCTGGCGTTCGCCTCGTTCTTCGGCACCCAGCTCCTCGGGGTCGTGGCCGCCGGGGGCTGGACGGACGCGTCCGGGCCGCGCGGGCCCGTCCTGGGCGGTCTCGCGCTGTTCGCAGCCGGTCTGCTCGTCGCCGGCACGGCGCCGACCTTCCCCGTGCTGCTCGTCGGGCGCGCTCTCACCGGGCTCGGCGGCGGCCTGCTCGTCGTCGCGCTCTACGTGGTCGTCGCCCAGGTGTACCCCCAGGACCTGCAGCCCCGGGTGTTCGGAGCCATCTCCACGGCCTGGGTCATGCCCTCGATCGTCGGCCCGGGGATCGCCGGCTGGCTGGCGACGCACTGGTCCTGGCGAGCGGTCTTCCTCGGGGTCCTGCCACTGGCCGTGCTGCTGGTCCCGGTCCTCGCGGCGCGGTTGCGCCCCGGCGCTCCGGGCGACCCGTCGGCCCGCGCCGCCGCGGGGGCGCCTGGCCGCCTGCTGCGCGGCGTCGGCCTCGCGGCGGGAGCACTCGCCCTGCAGGCGGGCATCGACGCCGGCGCGCCGGTCGGGATCGCGCCGGCCGTCGTCGGCGCGACCCTGGTCTGCGTGTCGCTGCCCGGTCTGGTGCCGGCGGGGACCGTCCGGCTCAGGCGAGGCCTGCCCGCGTTGGTCGCCGTCCGGGGGTTCTTCACCGGCACGTTCGCCGGCGCCGAGGCGTTCGTGCCGCTGATGCTCGTGCTGCACCGCGGCGTCCCGCCGGCCCTGGCCGGCGCGGCCCTCACCTGCGGGTCCCTGGGGTGGACGGCGGGTTCGTGGCTCCAGGGCTCGACCTGGTTCCGGATCGAGCGGACGGCGATGCTCACCCTGGGCGCCCTCGTGCTCGGCGCGGGCGTCCTGCTCCTGGTGGTGACCCCGCTCGGCGCGGCTCCGGTGGCGCTGGTGCCACTGGCCTGGGTCGTCGCCGCGGCCGGGATGGGCCTGGGCATGTCGAGCATGAGCGTCCTCACCCTCCGGCTCTCGCCGCCCGGGCAGGAGGGTCGCAACTCCTCGGGGCTGCAGGTCGGCGACGCGCTCGGCAGCCTGCTCGGCATCGCCCTGGCCGGGGCCCTGTTCTCCGCCCTGCACACACCGGCCGTCCCGGACGCCGGCGCCTACGCCGCGGTCTGGCTCGCGATGGGCGTGCTCGGGCTGCTGGCGGCGGCGGTCTCGCGCCGGGTGGCGACGGGAGAGGCTGCGCTCGGGCCGGCGAGCTGATAGCACGGGTGCGGCCGATGGGGCGGCATTGCCGCCTCGGCACGTCGTCGGCGCGCATCGGTTAGCGTCTTGACCCCGTGAGTGGTGGGGGCGCGGGCGCTCTTCAGGGGTCGGGCGGCGGCCCTCGGCACGCGAGCGCGGCCGTCGCGGCGCACCTCCCGCCGGCATATCCCGAGCGGGCGCCGTGGGGGACGGCGTCGAAGCTGCGAGCCTGGCAGCAGGACGCCCTGGACGCCTACCTGCGGTCGACGCCGCGGGATTTCCTGGCGGTCGCCACGCCGGGGGCCGGGAAGACGACGTTCGCGCTGCGCGTCGCCACCGAGCTCCTGGAGCGGGGGACGGCGCAACGGGTCACCGTGGTCTGCCCGACGGAGCACCTCAAGCGGCAGTGGGCCGACGCCGCTCACCGGGTCGGGATCCGGCTGGACCCTTCGTTCCGGAACAGCCAGGGCGCCCACGGGCGCGACTTCGACGGCGTCGCGGTGACCTACGCACAGGTCGCGACCAAGCCCGCGCTGCACCGCGCGCGCACCGAGGCGCGCCGGACGCTGGTGATCATCGACGAGATCCACCACGGCGGGGACGCCCTGTCCTGGGGCGATGCCGTGCGGGAGGCCTTCGAGCCGGCGACCCGCAGGCTCGCGCTCACCGGCACGCCGTTCCGTTCCGACACGAGCCCGATTCCCTTCGTGCAGTACGAGCCCGGGCCGGACGGCGTCCGGCGCTCCCGGGCGGATCACTCCTACGGCTACGGAGAGGCGCTGCGGGACGGTGTCGTCCGGCCGGTGATCTTCCTGTCGTACTCCGGGCAGATGCGCTGGCGCACCAAGGCCGGCGACGAGGTCGCCGCCCGGCTCGGCGAGCCGCTGACCAAGGACATGACGGGTCAGGCGTGGCGGACCGCCCTCGACCCGACGGGGGAGTGGATCCCCGCGGTGCTCGCGGCCGCCGACACCCGACTGACCGAGGTCCGCCGCGGTGTGCCGGACGCTGGCGGCCTGGTCATCGCCACCGACCAGGAGTCCGCCCGCGCCTACGCCACCCTGCTGCACCGGGTGGCCGGGCAGCCTCCGGTCGTCGTGCTGTCGGACGACGACGAGGCGTCGGACCGGATCGAGGAGTTCTCGACCGGACGGCAGCGCTGGATGGTCGCCGTTCGGATGGTGTCCGAAGGCGTCGATGTGCCGCGGCTCGCCGTCGGGGTCTACGCGACGTCGACCTCGACGCCGCTGTTCTTCGCGCAGGCGGTCGGCCGCTTCGTCCGGGCCCGCCGACGGGGTGAGACGGCCTCGATCTTCCTGCCGTCACTGCCGGTCCTGCTGGGGCTGGCGGCCGAGCTCGAGGTCGAGCGGGACCACGCGCTGGACAAGCCCCGGTCCCCGGACGGCGTCGCCGCGGACTGGTCCCCCGAGGATGCCCTGCTCGCCGCGGCGAATCGCGAGGAGGCCGCGTCCGACGCCCTCGACGGGCCGGGGTTCGAGGCCCTCGAGGCGCAGGCGACGTTCGACCGGGTGCTCTTCGACAGCCAGGAGTTCGGCACCGAGGCGGCGGTCGGCAGCGAGGAGGAGCTGGACTTCCTCGGCATCCCCGGCCTGCTGGAGCCCGAGCAGGTGACGACGCTGCTGCGGCAGCGGCAGGCCCGACAGCTGGCGGCGCGGTCCCGGGCCGGGGGGACGCCGACCGCCGCCGGGGCGCACGGCGGGGCGGCGGTCCCGCCGGCGACGCACCGCGAGGTCGCGGCCCTGCGCAAGGAGCTGCACAGCCTCGTCGGGGCGTGGGCACGCAGGACCTCTCAGCCGCACGCGACCGTGCACGCCGCGCTGCGGTCGGCCTGCGGCGGCCCGGAGGTGCCGAAGGCCGGCGCCGACCAGCTGCGGGCCCGGATCGACCTGTTGCGCGGCTGGTTCGTCGGCAGGCGCTAGCGCCCGCCCGCGCCGCCCTCAGCCGTCGGGCCGGCCGCCGGGTCAGCCGTGCGGCAACGGGGCCGTGCCGAGGACGTCGGGCCGGAGCGAGTACGCGAAGGGCAGGGTCTCGATCTTCTCCTCCTGGCCCGGCCCGACGACGTGCTCCTCGTGGTGCCGTCGACCAGGGCGTGCCGCACGATCTCGTGCGTCTCCGGATTCGCGACCTGGTACTCAGGCACGCCCGTGGCCTGCGCCGTCCGGCGCTTCGCGACGACGTCCCGTCCGGCCGAGCCGGGCGGTAGGTCTTCGTCTGGTCGATCGTCGCCACGCGCCTCTCCGGACAGCGTGAAGGCCGCGGTGAAGATCACGATGAAGGATATCTGCGCTGGAGCGACCGCTCCGCTTCACCGTGATCTTCATCGTCGGCTTCACATCGATGTCCCCCGGACGCCGGATCACCTGATACCCAGCCGGACGCCGGCTTCACATCGATGCCCCCAGGACGCCGGCCTCACATCGATGCCTCCCGGACGCCGGCCTCACATCGATGCCTGACCGACGTCGACGATCCCCATGGCCGCCCGCACCGCCGCCAGGGTCGGCGCGGCCAGCGCGGCGGCGGCCGCGGCGCCCCGCGCCATCCGCCGGTCCAGCTCCGCGGGGTCGGCGACCAGCTCGGCGTACCGGGACCGGACCGGCCGCAGGGTCTCCACCAGGACCTCGGTCAGCGCGGCCTTGAGGGCGCCGGCGCCGCGCAGGCCGGCGAGCGCGCTGTGGGGCGTCCGGCCGGTCAGCGCGCCCAGGAGCTCGGCCAGGTTCGCCACGCCGGGTCGCAGCTCGGGGTCGTAGGACAGCACAGGGTCCAGGTCGGTCACGGCGGACCGGACGGCGGCGGCGATGCGTACCGGCGGGTCGATCAGGTGCACCGAGCCGTCGGCCGAGGACGACTTGCCCATCTTCGCCGCAGGGTCCCGCAGGCTGCGGATCCGTGCGGCCGACGGGGGCGTCGCGGCGGCCGGCACGGTGAAGACCTCGCCGTAGCGGGCGTTGAACCGGCGTGCCAGCGTGCGGGTCAGCTCGAGGTGCTGCCGCTGGTCGTCACCCACCGGGACGACGTCGGCGCGGTAGACCAGCACGTCCGCCGCCATCAGCGTGGGGTACGTCAGGAGCGACAGCCTGGCGGAGCCTCGCTCCGCGCCGGCCTTCTCCTTGAACTGGATCATCCGCGCCATCTCGCCGTACCCGGCCGTGCACTCGAGCAGGTAGGCGAGCCCGGTGTGCGCCGGAACCGCGGACTGCAGGAACAGGGTGGCATCGTCCCCGAGCCCGCAGGCGAGGAGGGTGGCCGCGAGCTCGCGGGTCTGGTCGCGGAGCCGGCCGGGATCGTGCTCCACCGTCATGGCGTGCAGGTCGGCGACGAACACGAGGGTCTGCGTGCCGACCGACCGCGCCAGGTCGAGCAACGGCCGGACGGCGCCGACGTAGTTGCCCACGTGCAGTCTGCCGGTCGGTTTCAGACCGGTGACGACGCGTGTGCTCACGCCGCCGGTGGCGGCCGGCATGGCGGTGGCGGTTGCGGTGGCGGTGGCGGTCATGGGATCTCCCGGAGGTCGGGGGCCGCCGGCCCCGGGCGCCCGCACCGCCCGCCGGGGGAGACGGGAACGGCCGCCCGGTCCGGGCGGCCGCTGGTGAACGCGACGACATGGTGACCGCCCTAGGAGGACCGCCACCAGGTAAAGGTCGAGAAGCTCGTCACGGGGCCATCATGCCCGAAGCACCTGCAGGGTGGCCAGGGTGGGATCGGCGGCGTAGGCGATCAGCGCGCCGTCGTCGCGGGCGGCCTGCAGCGCGGCGAGGCCTGGCGCCGTGACGCGCTCGCCGGGGGCCAGGACGGGGACACCCGGTGGGTAGGGCGCGACGAGCTCGGCACTGACGCGTCCGACGGCCTCGTCGGCCGGCACCGACATCCGCTCGGCGAAGACCGCCTCCCGGGGCGGGATCGCCTGCTCCGGATCGACGGTCCAGGCCGCGGCCGGGACGACCGGGCGCGCATCCCCCCGGTGCCGCTCGACGGACGCCGCGAGCGCATCGGCCAGCCCGGCGACCGTGGCCGCGCCGTCCGCCAGGGTGACGACGGCGACGATGGTGTCCCGGTCCGCCATCTCGACGGGGAATCCGGCGGCGATCAGGTCCTGCTCGACCGCCAGGCCGTGTGCTCCCGTGCCGGCGAGGAGGGCGACCAGCTTGCCTGCCTCCACCTGTGGCCCGTCGAGCACCTCGAGGCCGGGCACGTCGCGGAGGCGGGTGCGGGCCGCGCGCACGTGGTGCACGAGCCGTCCGGCGAGCGCCGGCCCGTCGCGTTCGACGAGGGCCCGGGCGGCGTCGATGCTCGCCAGGATCGCGCCCGCCGGGCTCGTCGTGTGCGTGGCGTCGACGGCGCGGTCGAGTCGGCCGGCGTCCAGGCGTCCACCCGAGGCGGTGGTGCGGGCCAGCACCAGCGCCCCCTGCGAGACGGCCGGCAGGGTCTTGTGCGCGCTGGTCACGACGGCGTCCGCGCCGGCGGCCAGCGGGTGCGGCGGGAGCGCCGGGTGGAGCCCGAAGTGCGCACCCCAGGCGGCGTCGACCACCAGCGGGACGCCGGCGGCGTGGGCCACCTCGGCGTGCCCCGCCACGTCCCCGACGGTCCCGACGTAGGACGGGTCGCCGAGGAACACCGCGACCGCGCCGGGGTGGTCGGCGAGTGCCCGGGCGACGGCCGCAACGGGCACCGCCTCCGGCAGGCCGGTGCGCCCGTCCACCGGCGGCCGCACCCAAACCGGCCGCAGCCCGGCGAGCACCAACCCGATCAGCAGCGACCGGTGAAGCGTGCGCCCGACCACGACCTCGTCGCCCGGCCGGCCGACGGCGAGGGCGAGCGCCTGGTTACCGTGCGTGGAGCCGCCGACCGAGAACCGGCACCAGTCCGCGCCCCAGAACCGGGCCGCCCGCCGCTGGGCCTCGGCGAGCACGCCGCCCGACTGTTTCATCGTGTCCAGGCCCGCATACAGCGGGACGTCGCCAGCGACGACGTCGCCCACCAGGTCCAGGCGCTGCTTGTGCCCGGGGATGGTGAAGGGCCGCACGAGACCGGACGCCGCCGCCTCCCGGAACGCCAGCCAGGCGTCCAGCAGCGGGGCGTCCGCCCGCAGCCCCGCCGGGTCGCCGGGCCCGGGCCGCCCAGGCGTCCCGATCACGCGGCCACGACGGCGGCGTGTGGCAGGTGGCGCTCTATGATCGCCGTCGCGTCGACGCCGGCGGGAAGCGTGCCCAGGGTCGCGCCGGCGCCCGCCTCGGGGGCGAGCCGGGCGGCGCAGAACGCGTCGGCGACCGCCGCCGGCGCGTGCCGGACGAGCAGGGCGGCCTGCAGGGCCAGGGTCAGCCGGACGACCAGCGACCGGGCGCCCCACTCCGCCTCGTCCGGGGGTGCGGCCAGAGCCGCCCGGACGTCCTCGGCGACGCGCCCGGCGAACGCGTCGAACCGGGTGTCGCCGCCGCGGGCCAGGTCGACCTCGGCGAGCAGGGCGTCCGCCGTGGCGGGGGACCGGTGCAGCGCCCGCAGGACGTCCAGGGCGTTGACGTTGCCCGAGCCCTCCCAGACGGAGTTGACGGGAGCCTCCCGGTAGAGCCGCGGCATGATCGACTCCTCGACGTAGCCGTTGCCGCCGAGGCATTCCAGGGCCTCGGCGAGCACGCCGGGGCCCCGCTTGCAGACCAGGTACTTGCCCAGCGCGGTGCCGATCCGCAGCAGGTCGGCCTCGGCGCCGTCCGATCCCGAGCGATCGACGGCGCCGGCGAGCCGCAGGCCGAGGGTGGTCGCCGCCTCGGACTCCAGCGCGAGGTCGGTCAGGACGTTGCGCATCAGCGGCTGATCGGCGAGCGGGCGACCGAAGGCGGCGCGGTGCCGGGTGTGGTGGAGGGCCTGCGCGGCGCCCTGGCGGAGCAGCGCGGCGGTGCCGAGGACGCAGTCGAGCCGGGTCAGGGCGACCATCCGGGCGATCGTGGCAACCCCTCGGCCCTCCTCGCCCACGAGATCCGCGAGGGCGCCGTCGAGCTCGATCTCGGCGGACGCATTCGACCGGTTGCCCAGCTTGTCCTTGAGCCGCTGCAGGTGGATGGCGTTCCGGTCGCCTTCCGGAAGTATCCGGGGCAGCAGGAAGCAGGAGAGCCCTCCCGGCGCCCGGGCCAGGACCAGGAAGGCGTCGGACATCGGCGCGGAGCAGAACCACTTGTGCCCGGTGAGCAGGTAGGAGCCGCCGGCGTCCGGGGTCGCCAGGGTGGTGTTGGCCCGGACGTCCGACCCGCCCTGCTTCTCCGTCATCGCCATGCCGACCAGGGCGCCGGGCTTCGACGCGACCGGACGCAGGCCGGGGTCGTAGCTGCGCGACGTCACGGCCGGCAGCCACCCCGTGGCGACGTCGGGTCGCTCGCGCAGCACGGGAACCGAGGCGTAGGTCATGGACACCGGGCAGCCGACGCCAGCGTCGACCTGGCTCCAGACGACGAAGCCGGCGGCCCGCGCGACGTGCGCGCCGCTGCTGTCCGGGCCTGCCCAGGGCGCGGCGTGCAGGCCGTGGGCCACCGCCGTCCCGAGCAGCTCGTGGTAGGCCGGGTGGAAGGCGACCTCGTCGATCCGGGCGCCGTAGCGGTCGTGCGTGCGCAGCTCGGGGACCGCCCGGTTCGCCGCCACCCCCCACGCGATCGCCTCTGCGCTGCCGGCGAGCCGGCCGAGCCGGCCCAGCTCCTCCTCCGCCCAGTCCGCGCCCTCGCGGTGGACGGCCTCGCGCAGGACGGCGTCGGCGGCGTAGACGTCGTAACCCTGCAGCGGGGGCGGCTGGTTGATCACCGTGTGGGTCGCGGGCATGGCTGATCGTAGGTCGGCTCCGTAGGCTGGCGGGATGAGCCTGACGAGCACGGACGCGGGCACCCTCGTCGCCGCTCTCGCCGCGGGGCTGCCGGCGGAGGCACTCGTCACCGACCCCGACCTGCTCGAGTCCTACCGATACGACCGGGCCCAGTTCTGCCCCGCGGGCGTGCCAGCCGCCGTGGTCCTCGCCCGCGAGACGGCGCACGTCCAGCACGCGCTCCGGACGGCGACGAGCCTGCGCGTCCCCGTCGTCCCGCAGGGGGCCCGCAGCGGCCTGTCGGGGGCGGCCAACGCGATCGACGGGTGCGTCGTGGTCAGCACCGAGAAGATGCGCCGGATCCGCCAGCTCGACGTCGGGAACCGGTTCGTGGTCACCCAGCCCGGCATCTACAACGCCGAGCTCTCCCGGGCCGTCGCCGAGCACGGCCTCTTCTACCCGCCGGACCCGAGCAGCTGGGAGTTCTGCTCGATCGGCGGGAACCTCTCGACGAACTCCGGCGGGCTGTGCTGTGTGAAGTACGGGGTGACGACGGACTACGTGCTCGGGCTTGAGGTGGTGCTGGCCTCGGGCGAGGTGCTGCGGACGGGCCGGCGCACGGTCAAGGGCGTCGCGGGATACGACCTCACCCGGCTCTTCGTGGGCAGTGAGGGCACCCTGGGGATCATCACCGAGGCGACGCTGTCGCTGCGGCCGGCGGCGGGCCGGCCGCGCACCGCGGCCGCCCTCTTCGCCTCGGCGCGGGACGCCGGCGCGACCGTGGCGGCGGTCGTGGAGTCCGGCCTGGTGCCCAGCCTGCTCGAGATCATGGACCGGACGTCGTTGCGGGCGAGCAGCGCCCATCTGAGGGCCGACCTGCCCGGGGACTGCGGGGCGATGCTCGTCTGGCAGTCGGACAGCCCTGGCGAGACGGCGGTCGAGGAGGTGGAGAGGATCGGCCGGGTCGCGTCGGCGTGCGGCGCCACGCAGGTGATCGAGGCGGAGGACCCCGCCGAGGCTGAGCTCCTGCTGGCCGCCCGGCGCACCGTGCTGACGGCGCTGGAGGCGCTGGGCACGACGCTCATCGACGATGTCGCGGTGCCCCGTACCCGGCTCGCCGACCTCATCGAGGGAGTGCAGGCGATCGCGGAGCGGCGCGGCCTCGTGATCGGGGTCGTCGGACATGCCGGTGACGGCAACATGCACCCCACGGTGGTCTTCGACCCCGCCGACCCGGTGGCGACCGAGCACGCCAGGAGCGCCTTCGGCGAGATCATGGATCTGGGACTCGAGCTGGGGGGCACGATCACGGGAGAGCACGGCGTCGGCGTCCTCAAGCGGCGCTGGCTGGAGCGCGAGGCGGGCGCGGTGTCCATGGCCGTCCATCGTGCGGTCAAGGCGGCACTCGACCCCCTCGGCATCCTCAACCCCGGCAAGGTCTTCGATCCCGCCTGACCGGGCTGCGCCCGGACCAAGACATGCGACAGAGAGTAACGAATCGCCGCACAACCGTCGACTGCGTGTAATATTACGCTCCGAGTACGATCCGACACGCAGATGTTAAGTGGCGTAGTGCGACGAAGGTGGCACGCTGTGCAAGTGGATGGTCTCGGGGTGGGCACCGGAGCGGGCGTCGACGAACACCCGGATCAGCTCTGGGTGCTGACGCCAGGCCACCGCTCTGCCGTGGCCGGCCTCGAGATCGACCACGCGGACGGCCGCGTCCTGCGGCTGGACCGGGCCGAGCGGCTCTCGGGTGTCGTCGACGTCCTGGTCGCGCAGCGTCCCGACGTCGTCGACGCCGCTCCCGCGCCCTGGCTGGGCGCGGTCGGAGCGGTGCTCGGCGGAGCGCTGGGGCGGGTGGGCGACGACGACCGGGCCCGGCTGCTCGCGGCCCGGGCCGTGGTGCTCCTGGCCGGCGAGCCGGGTGGGATCCGCCAGGCCCAGGTGGACGCCGTCGAGGCCGCCCGGCTCTTCGAGCGCTCCCGCGACGTCCTTCCAGCTGCCGCCGGCCAGGCCGTCGCGGCACTGGCGGCCGTCCGGACCGGGGACGTCGGGCGGGCCCTGAACCACGCGGTGCAGGCGCTCGTGGCGTTCGGGTCGCTCTCCGACGGTGTACGCGACCCCGACGGGGAGGCCGCCGTGGCCGAGCTGCTCGGCCGGCTGTGCCAGCAGTTCTTCGACCACGAGCGCGCCCTGCAGTTCTACGAGCTCGCCGCACGCGCCCTGCGGGACGTCCCCGACGACCACCGGCGCACGGGAGCGGTCCAGGCCCGGATCGGTGGGCTGCTGCTGCAGCGGGCCGTCGACGGGCAGGACGGCGACGGCATCGATCAGCAGGAGCAGGATCTGCTCGTGGCCCGGGCGGAGCGGATCGCGCGCCGGCTCCTCGGCCAGTCTCCGGAGGGGCGGAGCGGGCGACGCCTGCTCGCCGACGTGCTGTGCCGGCAGGGGCGGGGCGCGGACGGGTGGGAGCTGCTGGCCGCCGAGGACGACGACGACGCAGACCTCCACCTCACCCGGGCGCGCTGCCTGCAGGCGATGGGCCGCGACGCCGAGGCCCTGGCGGACCTGCAGATCGCCGAGGCCGCGTTCACCGAGCGCGGGGACCTCGCGCAGCAGATCGCGACCCTGCGGCTGCGATCCTCGGTGCGGGAGGCTCAGGGCGACCTCGCCGGGGCGCTGGTGGACGCGCGGCTGCTCGCCGACCTCGTCTGGCAGCGTCACCGCCAGCAGGTCGGGGGCTTCATGGACCAGGTCTTCTCCCGGGCCGGCGTCGAGGGCCAGCGGCGTGACCTCGAGGCCCGGGCACAGGTGCTGCTCCGCTTCGCCGAGCAGGATTCGCTGACCAGTCTGGCCAACCGGCGGGCGATGGAGCGGTTCTGCGCGGGACTGGACGTCGACGAGCCGATCTGCCTCGTGCTGGTCGACGTCGACCACTTCAAGGCCGTCAACGACCGGCACGGCCACCTCGTCGGGGACGCCGTCCTGCGCGAGGTGGCGTCGGTCCTGGCCGGCTCCGTCCGGGCGAAGGACCAGGTGGCGCGCTGGGGTGGGGAGGAGTTCCTGATCGCGCTGCCGGGCGGCTCGGCGACGCTGGGCGCGGAGGCGGCCGCCCGCCTGCGCCGCAGGGTCGAGGACCACGCCTGGTCGCTGCACGCGCCCGGCCTGCGGCTCACGGTCAGCGCCGGCGTCTCGGCCGGCCCGGCGGGGGAGTTCGCGACCGTGCTGGCGCAGGCGGACGCCGCGGTCTACGCGGCCAAGCGGGCAGGCCGCAACCGGGTCGTGACGAGTTGATTAGACGGGAGTCGTTGGCCAGGGTGGGGGCATGACTTCGGCCCCGCCCGGGTGGTACCCCGACGCGTCCAACCCGGGCTACGAGCGCTGGTGGGACGGAGGCGCCTGGAGCGAGGCCGTCCGACCTGCGCCGGTCGCCGAGCAGCCGTCGGCGACGCAGCCGTACGGCCAGCAGCCGTATGGTCAGCAGCCCTCCGGTCAGCAGCCCTACGGCGGGGGCCAGCAGCCCTCCGGCCAGCAGCCCTACGGCGGGGGCCAGCAGCCCTACGGCCTGCCCTACGGCCAGCAGCCCTACGGCCAGCAGCCCTACGCCGGCTACCCGGCCTACGGGACGCGCCCGGTCAAGGCGACGCCCGACGGCGTCCCGGTCGCCAACCCCTGGCGGCGGCTCGGCGCCTGGATCCTCGACGGGATCATCCTCAGCGTCGCCACCTCGATCGTCGGCCTCCCGCTGGTCCGGGATTTCGCGGACACCTTCAGCCGCTACTACGACGTGGTGCAGGCCGCCGTCAACGCCGGCCGGACCCCGCCGGACTCCTCCGGTTTCGTCACCGACGTGCTGCCGACGGTCTACAAGCTGACGGTGCTCTGGCTCGTCGTGTCGGCGGTCTACATCATCCCGATGACCAAGCTGCTGGGGGCGACCCTGGGCAAGATGGCGACCGGTGTGCGCGTCCGGCCGATGGCCCAGGAGGGCCTGCCGAGCTGGGGGCAGTCGATCCTGCGGTTCGTCGGGTTCCAGGTCTTCGCGGCGGTGCCCAGCGTCGGAGGGTTGTACTTCCTGGTCGACGTGCTCTGGTGCCTCTGGGATCCTCGCCGGCAGTGCCTGCACGACAAGATCGCCGGCACCGCCGTCGTCAACCGGCGCTGACGAGCCCCAGCTCCACCAGGTCCCGGACGATCGCCTCGACGCCGGTGACGACCACGCCGTCGAGGAACGCCCGGGCGACCGCGGCGTCGGCATCGCTCATCCGGCGCAGCGCGGCCGTGAGTGGGGCCAGGCCCCGCTCGGTGAGGATTGCGGCGATCTCCGGCGCCTCCGCGCCGTTCAGGGCGGCCCGGACGCCGCACAGCGCGGCCAGCGTCGCCCGCGTCGAGGCGGGCGCCTGACCCGCGCCGGTGACGCGCACCGAGAGATCGCGGTCGACGGCGGCGCGCACGATCTCGGCGGCACGAGGTGCATCGTCCGGCGCGCCCGGGTCACCGGCGTCGGCTGCGCCGTCGTCGTCCGGGAGCCGCAGCGCGAGTCGCTCGGGCCCGTCGGCGGCCAGGACGGCCAGCGCGCCCTCCCATCCCGGCGTGGGCGGTAGCTCGATCCAGGCCGGCACGGTGAAGTCCAGCTCGCCGAGCAGCTCGTGCATGGCGGCCGCCGGCGCCGTGCGTCCCGGCAGGGGCAGATGGACCCCCGTCAGCTCGAGGCGGTCGTCGTCCAGGAGCCGGTCGCGCGCCTCGCGCAGCCCGACCAGGCCGGCCGGGTCACCCGACCCCGGCTGGGCGACGAGCGCGATCCGCAGACCCCGTTGGGTGGGGTCGAGCTCGGCCTGGAGGGCCGCGATGGCCGGAGCCGGCACGAGCAGGGGGCCGACGAGGTCGGCGTACCAGGCACCGGCGTGCCGCCGCGCGTCGGCCGCCGATCCGGGGGCGAGCAGCAAGCGGTCGAGGAGCGCCACCACGACGGGGCCCTCCCCGGCGTCCGAGCTCGCACCGGGCAGGCCGGTGAGGGGTCCCTCCATGCTCGGCGAATCTAGCCGGATGCCCTCCGTCCCTGAACTGCGGCCCCGCCGTCCGGGTCGCCGTGGTCGAGGTGGCCTGCCGCGGGAGTCGGGCCGGTCCCCGGGTCACGGACAGAGATTCAGTTGACGTGAAATACTCTGATGTCCGATAATCGGTTGTCTTCTATTTTCTGCGCCGCGGCGAACGCGTCGTCCGTCCCGCCGTCCGTCCCGCCGTCCGGAGAGATCTGTGAGCCTGTACGCGCCGACCCGCCCCGTCCGCTTCGTCACCGCGGCCAGCCTCTTCGACGGCCACGACGCCGCTATCACGATCATGCGCCGGATCCTGCAGTCCCAGGGCTGTGAGGTCGTCCACCTGGGGCACGACCGCGGCGTCGCGGAGGTGGTGGAGGCGGCCCTCCAGGAAGACGCGCAGGGCGTGGCGGTGAGCTCCTACCAGGGCGGCCACCTGGAGTACTTCGGCTACCTCGTCGACCAGCTGCGCGAGCGCGGCGCCGGGCACGTCAAGGTCTACGGCGGTGGGGGCGGCGTGATCGTCGACGACGAGGTCCGGGCCCTGGCCGGGTGCGGCGTGAGGATCTTCACACCCGCCGACGGTCAGCGGCTCGGGCTGGCCGGGATGGTCAACACCATGGTGGCCGCCTGCGACGTGGACCTGACCGTGCATCCGCCGACCGTCGACGCCGTGCTCGCCGGAGAGGACGCGGCCCTCGCCCGGGCGATCACCGTGCTCGAGGCGGGCCGGGGCCAGGAGCTGGCCGATGCGCTGCGGGCCGCGAGCGGCGCCCGCCGCGTGCCCGTCCTGGGCATCACGGGCACCGGGGGATCCGGCAAGAGCTCGCTGACCGACGAGCTCCTGCGCCGGTTCCGGATCGACCAGGAGGACAAGCTGCGCATCGCCGTGGTCGCCGTCGACCCCACTCGCCGGCGTGGCCGCGGGGCGCTGCTCGGCGACCGGATCAGGATGAACGCGCTCGCCGCGGGCCGGACCTTCTTCCGGTCGATGGCGACCCGCGGGGCGGCCACGGAGCTGCCCGAGCACCTGCCGGAGGTGATCGCGGCGTGCGCGGCGGCGGGGTACGACCTCGTGATCGTGGAGACGCCGGGCATCGGGCAGGGCGATGCCGCGATCGTGCCGCTCGTCGACGTCTCCCTCTACGTCATGACGCCCGAGTTCGGCGCCGCCTCGCAGCTGGAAAAGATCGACATGCTCGACTTCGCGGACGTCGTCGCGATCAACAAGTTCGAGCGCCGAGGCGCGCAGGACGCCCGGCGCGACGTCGCTCGCCAGCTCGTCCGCAACCGGGAGGCGTTCGGGGCGAGCTGGGAGGACATGCCGGTCTTCGGCACCAGCGCAGCCCGGTTCGACGACGACGGCGTCACCGCGCTGTACCACCACCTGCGCGACCTGCTGGTCGAGCGTGGCCTCCCGGCCGGTGCCGGCCGGCTCGTGCCGGTGTCCGGCCGGACGTCGTCGGGCCTGTCCACCTCCGTCCCGGCGGAGCGGGTCCGCTACCTCGCCGAGATCGCCGAGACCGTGCGCCGCTACCACGGCCGGACGGCCGAGCTCGCCGCCGCCGCCCGCCGCCGCCAGCACCTGGACACGACCCTCCACCTCCTCAGCGGTGATCAAGGAGTAAGCGGTGATCAAGGAATGGGTGGCGATCAAGGAATG
>DATKNA010000005.1:0-5559 GCA_035541595.1 Kineosporiaceae bacterium
GTCCACCCCGGCGGACTCGGACCGTCTCAGCTCGAGGACGGCCAGCTGTTGTCGATGTTGGTGAGGGCTTGGTCCAGGCTCTCCTGCCCGCTGATCCAGGAGGTCATGTCCTTCCAGAAGGTCCCCGCGCCGACGGCGCCCGGCATCTGGTCGGACCCGTCGAAGAGGAAGATCGACGCGGCGTAGGTGATCTTGGCGATCTGCTGGGCGATCTGGCCCTTGTACTGGGTGACGTCGAAGTCCTTGTGCGGGGACAGGAAGCTGGTGCCCATGGCCGGCACGCCGATGCTCTTGTCACCCAGCAGCTTCATGACCTCACGGGCGCCCGCGTTGTTGTGCAGCAGGACGGCCATGTCGCCGCCGCCGAGGATCGGCTTCTCTCCGCCCGACTGGTACGGCGGGAAGTAGAAGACGCCGACGCTGTCGTCCAGGTTGGCCTGGACGTTCTTCGGGAAGAAGGTGGTGATGAAGGAGCCCTGCTTGTACAGCATGCAGCCGGGCTTCGGGTCGAACATCGGGTTGCCCCCGGTGCCGAAGTTGGTGCTCGCGATCGACTTGCGGCCCCCGAGGACGTTGCCGTCGGTGAAGGCGATCTTCTCGAACGCCGCAGCCGCCTGGCGCACCTGCGGGGAATCGAACTTGATCTCGTGCTTGACCCACTTGTTGTAGCCGTCGGCGCCCGAGTACCGCATGATCAGGTCCTCGAACCAGTCGGTGGCCGGCCATCCTGTGGCGGCCGCGGACTCGATGCCCAGACACCAGGGGGCCGTGGCCGTCTTGTCGGCCTTGATCTTGTCGGTCAGGGCGTTGAGCTCGTCGAGCGTCTGGGGAGGCTGGTAGCCGGCCGCGGTCCAGGCCTTCTTCGGGTACCAGACGAAGCTCTTGGTGTTCGCGCTGACCAGCAGGCCGTAGAGCTTGCCGTTGACGGTGCCGGCCTCGAGCGTGCCGGGGACCATGCTCGACTTGAGCGCGTTCAGGTCGACGACGTCGTCGAGCGGCGTCGCCTTGCCCCGTTTGACGATGTCGGCGACGACACCGGGCTGCGGGATCATCGCGATGTCCGGGGTGTCGTTCGCCTGGATCTTGGTCATGATGACCTGGTTGATGTTGTCGACGCGGTTCCAGTTGACGGTGATCCCCTGGGCCTGCGCCAACGGAGCCAGCCCGGCCTTGACGCCATCGACGACCGGCTTGTCCATGCTCGTCCAGATCGTAACGGTCGACCCGCTCGCCTGTCCGGAGGGTGCGCTGCTCGAGGACGAGCTCGAACCGGAGCTCAGACACGCGGACGTCATTGCCGCGGTGATCCCCACCGCAGCGAACGCTCTGATGGCGGTTGCCCCTCGCATGGGTGCTCCTTCGTGATTGGACGGATCCAGAGCCGGCATCGAGCGGATGCGCCCGCGCGATATGAACGGAGAGCCGCGTCGAAGATCGTGGCCCGGGGTACTGCAGCCTCTTCCCCGCGAAGCTGCCACGTCAAGGCGGTGTTACGAAGCTGTGACGTTTAAGTCGCCGATCCGTTCCGATGCCGACTCGTGGGCCCGATCCGGAGCCGCCGGGCGCGGCCCACCCCGACGGGTGGGCCGACGGCGTGCCGCGGGTCATGGCCACCACATGGTGATCGTCCCGGGTACCGGGACCACCTCCGGCGTGGTGGGAGCGGGAAGGCCGATGACGGCGTGCCGGGTGGCGACCTCCAGCACGCCCGCGTCGATCAAGACCTTGATCTCCTCGCTGCTCGTCGGGGCCGTGACCGTGCCGGCGGGGGTCGCGACCATGAGGCTGCGGCCATCGGTCAGGAGATCGAGGGCCGGTTGCCCGTCGCTCGACCTGAGGCTCAGCTGACTGCTCCTGCCGGCCTCGGGCCGCCAGGTGAACCCGAGCGTCCGTCGTGCGTCGGGTCGGGCCGCGGCCAGGGCCGGGTGAGGATCGAGGGCGAGCCGGTCGTCGACCACCGAGAGCTGGTAGGGGATGCTCATGGCGCCGCTCCAACCGGATCCGGCGTCGGCGATGTCGCGGATCCAGAAGATCACGCACGGCTGCCCGTCGGCGTCGAGGAAGGTGCTGGGGGCGTAGTGGCCACGGCCGTGGGTGAGCTGCGACCAGTGGTCGATCTTCAGTCGTCCGGCGTGGTAGGTGCCGACGGCGACGGCCGCGTCCAGCGGCGTGCCGTCCGCCACCGCGGAGACGAGCAGGACATGGCGATCGGCCACGCGGATCAGTTGCGGACACTCCCACGCGGAGTGTCGCGCCTGCCGTGCGACCGGTCCCGCGCTCTGCGCGAGCGGACCTTCGTAGGTCCATCGTTCTTGATCTTCCGACCGGTAGCACAGGACGGCGGCTCGGCCGTCGGGGTATCCGGCTCCGACCATCATGCGCCAGCAGTCGTCGTCCCAGAGGACATTGGGGTCGCGGAAGACGACGACGGGCGGCTCGACGGGTGTGGACACGAGGACGCGCCCCTTCCGCCACACCGTCCAGTCGTCGTCCACGGGGAGGGCGGCGCGCACGGTTCCGTGGTCGAGGTTGGAGGCGGTGACCGACGTGTAGTACAGGGTCGGCGGAGCGTCGGCGGGCGTGGTACAGACGCTGCCGGACCAGCAGCCGTCGTCGCCGTCGCCGGGAACCAGCGCCGGCGGCTGCTGCTCCCAGGTGAGGAGATCACGACTGGTGGCGTGCCCCCAACTGATCGCCGGCTGCCATCGGAGGGCGTCCGGAACCGCTTGGTAGAACAGGTGATATCGGCCGTCTCGGAACGTCACCCCGTGCGGGTCGTTGATCCAGCCGCGTTGGGCCGTGAAGTGAAGAGCGGGGCGGGGACGGCGAAGAAGCCACGGATCGACCGGGCTCATCGGCCGACCGCGCCCGGGGCGATGCGGATGGCGAGGTCAGACCGAAGCCATCGGCTCGCCCTGAACCAGGTCATCGCGACCCTCCTGGCCATCGAGCCGGATCGACACCATGGCGCTGCGGGTACCGGATGGACTCGACCCAGCGCCCCGCCAAGGTAGGTGGGACGTCGCCCGGAGTCAAGGATCATGTATGTCGTCACGCGCTGCACCGGCCGAGACCGGTGCCCGGTCGAGAGTGGAGTTCCCCGGAGCAGCTTTCCGCGCCGATTCCACTGTCCTTTCGGTGCGCCTCGTTCCATGTCCGGCGTCGGAAGGGAACTCGCCCATGACGGCGTTCCACGCCCAGGGCCGGCGATCGCCGCCGCCGACCAGTTCGGCGTCCACATCGTGGGCCATGACCAGCACGAACTCGCCGCCGGCTGCGTGCGCAGCGGCATCGATCGCTTCGCCGGCGGCGACAACCCAGACGACCCGCACACCGCGCTCGTGCACCACGCGGGCGCGATCGTCCCGCTCCGCGCGGACGACCGTCCTGACCCGTCGGCAGTCCACCCGACATGCGATCCAGGCCGTTGACGAAGAATCACCACCGGGTGACGACCTGGTCCGGGCGAGCCCGCCCCGACACGCGTGACGAGGAGGTGTCCGGGAATGGTGCCGCGATGCGTCGACGACCGCGGCCGGCAGCTGACCCGGCGCCGCCACATCGATCTCGAACGCGTCGGCGCGTCCTTCTGTCGTCCCTGAGTCGGTTCACCCTCCGTCACGTCGCCCGCGACGTGGGGCGCGCTTCGGCGCGCCCTGCGACCGCCCACCTCCCCACGCTCGCCCGCCGCTCCCTGCAGGAGCAGTCCCTGGAGGACCCGTCATCCTCGTCAGCCCTGTCCGCCTCCGCCTACCGGCGCGAACGGCTTGCCCCCCGGGCCGCCCCGCGGTCCTGGGCAACGGCCCCCGGCTGACGCCGTACCCACGGCGCCACCCGTGGGCACGGACCCCGCTCCCGATCCTTGATCCAGGCTGTCCTCAAGTCGCCGCCGGGCGTGCCGACAGCCTTGAGGTGAAGGACGACGGCCGGATCCGGACGGGGTCCACCGGTCGGCTCTTCCTCAGGTACGCCGCGGTCAGCCTGGTGCCAGTGCTTCTGCTCGGGGTCGCTCTGGCGGCCAGCTTCCGGGCGGAGGCGGAACGCCGGGGTCTGGCCGAGGCTCAGTCGGAGGCCCAACTCGTCGCGCAAGCGGCTGTGGAGCCGCTGTTGGAGGGTCACGACCTTGCCGGCGGCCTGTCGCCGGCCGAGCGCGCCGGCGTGGTTCGCCTGCTCCGCAACAGCCCGGTGGGCACCATCTTGCGCCTGCGCATCCGGGACGTCAGCGGCCGCGTCGTGTTCTCCGGCGACGGCTCGGGACTGACCGACCTCGCCGACGACGAGGCGCTCGATGCGGGTCGCGGCGAGCCCGTCACACTCATCACCCGGCTCAACACTGACAGCAACGACCGTGGGCCTAGCGGCGAGGAGGCCGTGGAGGCCTACCGGCCGCTGACCGCCGGCCCGGAGCGCCGGCGCGTCGGTGTTCTGGAGCTGTACCTGCCGTATGCCCCGATCCGGCGTGACGTGACCGAGGGTCTCAACAGCCTCTACCGCGACCTCACGCTCGGTCTGGGCGCGCTCTACGTCGTCCTGTTCGGCATCTCGCTGTCGGTGAGCCGCGGCCTGCGCCGGCAGGTCGCGGTGAACAAGTTCCTGGCAGAGCACGACGCGCTGACCGGACTGCCGAACCGGTCGCTGTTCCATCGCCGGGCCCAGGAGGCCGTCGACGCTGCCACGGCCTCGAAACCCGCCGCGATCGCGATCATCGACCTGGACCGGTTCAAGGAGGTCAACGACAGCCTCGGGCACCACAACGGCGACCGCCTGCTGGTCGCGCTCGGCGATCGCCTCGCCCGCCACATGCGGCACAGCGACACCGTGGCGAGGCTCGGCGGTGACGAGTTCGGCGTGATCATCCGGGGTGGTGCAGACGCGGCCGGCGAGCTGGCGCGGTTGCGTGCGGTGATGGACCAGGAAGTCGGGGTGAACGGCGTCCCGCTGGCGCTGGAGGCCAGCGTCGGGTTTGCCCTGGCACCCACGGACGGCACCCAGGTGGACGAGCTGCTGCAGCAGGCCGACGTCGCCATGTACGTCTCCAAGTCCGAGCACGCCGGCGTGGCCCGATACGACCCGGCCCGGGACCACTACGACGCAGCCAACCTCGCCTTGATCGCCGACCTGCGCCACGCCATCGACGCCGGTCAGCTGACGCTGCACTACCAGCCCAAGGCCGCGCTGTTCGACGGGCACATCGAGGCGGTCGAGGCCCTCCTCCGCTGGCATCATCCCCGCCTCGGGACCCTGATGCCCGGCCGGTTCCTTCCGCTGGCGGAGCAGACGGAGCTGATCGACAAGCTGACCGAGTGGGTCCTCGCCAGGGCCGCGACGGACATCCGCCGCATTGCCGACGACGGCGCCGGGCTCGCCGTGGCCGTCAACGTCTCCGCCCGCAGCCTCGCCCGCCTCGACTTCGCCGGCCGCGTGATGACAGCCCTTGACCGGCACGGCCTACCGCCCACCCGGCTGATCATCGAGATCACCGAGACCGCCCTGCTGGCCAACCCAGACCGAGCCGCCGCCATCTTGGCCGAACTTGACGCCGCCGGAGTGCGGGTCAGC
>DATKNA010000006.1:0-8190 GCA_035541595.1 Kineosporiaceae bacterium
CCGCGCCGACGTGGGCCGCTCGCGAGCGGCCCGTGGGTCAGCGCGGCTGTCGAAGGAAGAGGTTCCGCCGCACGATCACACAATACCCTCCGGCGCCCCCGCATTCCCCGCCCATTCCGGGCGCGCATCCGACCCTGCCGCGCTGCAGGACAAGTGGCTGCCGGTCTGGGACGAGCTCGCGCCGTTCCGCTCGGGCCGGCCCGGCGACGACCGGCCACGGCTGTACGTGCTGGACATGTTCCCGTACCCGTCCGGCGACCTGCACATGGGCCACGCCGAGGCCTACGCGCTGGGTGACGTCATCGCCCGGTACTGGGTGCAGCGCGGCTACAACGTCATGCACCCGATCGGTTGGGACTCCTTCGGACTCCCCGCGGAGAACGCCGCCATCAAGCGGGGTCAGGACCCGCGGCTGTGGACGTACGAGAACATCGAACAGCAGCGGGCGTCGATGCGCCGATACGCGTGCTCGTTCGACTGGGACCGCGTGCTGTACACCTCCGACCCCGAGTACTACCGCTGGAACCAGTGGCTGTTCCTGCGCTTCTACGAGCGCGGCCTGGCCTACCGCAAGCCGTCGATGGTCAACTGGTGCCCGCACGACCAGACCGTGCTGGCGAACGAGCAGGTCGTGCAGGGCCGCTGCGAGCGCTGCGACACGCCGGTCACGAAGAAGAAGCTGACCCAGTGGTACTTCCGGATCACGGACTACGCCGATCGGTTGCTGGACGACATGGCGCAGCTGGAGGGCCGCTGGCCCGAGAAGGTCCTGACGATGCAGCGGAACTGGATCGGCCGGTCGACGGGCGCCGACGTCCGGTTCGTCATCGAGGGCCGCGACGAGCCGGTGACGATCTACACGACGCGGCCGGACACGCTGTACGGGGCGACGTTCTTCGTCGTCGCGGCCGACTCGGACCTGGCCGCGGAGCTGGCGGCGGGGTCGCCGGTCGAGGCCGAGTTCCAGGCGTACCTGGAGCAGGTCCGCCGGACGAGCGAGATCGACCGGTTGTCGACCGAGCGGGAGAAGACGGGGGTCTTCCTGCACCGGTACGCGGTCAACCCGGTGAACGGCGAGCGGCTGCCGATCTGGGCCGCGGACTACGTGCTGGCCGACTACGGCCATGGCGCGATCATGGCGGTGCCCGCGCACGACCAGCGCGACCTTGACTTCGCCCGGACCTTCGACCTGCCCGTGCGGGTCGTGGTGGACACGGGGGAGGAGGATCCCGCGGTCACGGGCGTGGCGACCACGGGCGACGGCGTCCTGGCCAACAGCGGTCCGCTGGACGGGCTGCGCAAGGAGCAGGCGATCGCCAGGATCGTCGAGGCCCTGCGGGAGCGGGGAACCGGCGAGGCCGCGGTCAACTACCGTCTGCGCGACTGGCTGGTCTCGCGGCAGCGGTACTGGGGCACCCCGATCCCGATCATCCACTGCCCGGCGTGCGGCGAGGTCCCGGTGCCGGACGCCGACCTGCCGGTGACCCTCCCGCCGAGCGAGGGGCTGGACCTGTCGCCGCGCGGCACCTCACCGCTGGGCGCGGCCGAGGAGTGGGTGAACGTCGAGTGCCCCCGGTGCGGCGGCCCCGCCACGCGGGACAGCGACACCATGGACACCTTCGTCGACTCGTCCTGGTACTTCCTGAGGTACTGCTCGCCCCGCCGCGACGACGTGCCGTTCGACCAGGCCGAGGTCGGGAAGTGGCTGCCGGTCGACCAGTACGTCGGCGGCGTCACTCATGCGGTCCTGCACCTGCTGTACGCCCGGTTCTTCATCAAGGTGCTGTACGACCTGGGCGTGGTGGCGTTCGTCGAGCCGTTCACGCGCCTGCTGAACCAGGGCATGGTGATCATGAGCGGGTCGGCGATGAGCAAGTCTCGGGGCAACGTGGTGCGGCTGTCCGACGAGCTGGCGGCGCACGGCGTGGACGCGGTCCGGACGACGATGGTCTTCGCCGGCCCGCCGGAGGAGGACATCGACTGGGCCGATGTCTCGCCGGCAGGGTCGGCGAAGTTCCTGGCCCGCGCGTGGCGGCTGGCCGGCGAGGTGACGAGCGAACCCGGCGTGGACGGTTCGACCGGCGACCTGCAGCTGCGCCGGGCGAGGGCGCGGGCCGTCCACGAAGCGACCCGAGCGGTGGAGACCATGCGGTTCAACGTCGCCGTCGCCCGGGTGATGGAGCTGGTCAACGCGACCCGCAAGGCCGTGGACGGGGCGCCCGGACCGGCCGACCCCGCCGTGCGGGAGGCCGTCGAGGCAGTCGCCGTCCTGCTGTCGCTGTTCGCGCCCTACACCGCCGAGGACATGTGGGAGCGGCTGGGGCACGCGCCGTCCGTGGCGCTGGCGGGGTGGCCGACGGTGGACGCTGCGTTGCTGGTCGAGGAGACCGCGACGTGTGTCGTCCAGGTCGCGGGCAGGGTGCGGGACCGGCTGGAGGTGCCGGTCGACGTCACCCAGGACCAGCTGCGCGAGCTCGCCCTGGCGAGCGACGCGGTGCGGCGGGCGCTGGACGGCCACGCCGTCCGCACCGTCGTCGTCCGGGCGCCGAAGCTGGTCAACATCGTCCCGTCCTGAGTTGCGGGCGATGGCTTTGACGGCGACCCCGAACCGCGGAAGCCTGCTGCCATGACTGCTGACGAGGGCCCGGACCTCGAGGAGCTGATGGAGTCGATCCCGCCCGAGCACTGCCGGGATCTGCTCGCGGCGGTCCGGTTCGGACGGCTCGCGACCGTCGACGACGGGCGGCCCCGGATGGTCGTCCTCAACCACATCGTGGACGGCGGCGACCTGTACTTCCGCACCCGACACGACGCGCGGCTGGCCGAGCTCACCCGGGGCGACGCGGTGCTGCCCGTGGTCTACGAGGTCGACAGCGCCTTCCCGGTGGCCGAGTCGGGCTGGTCGGTGATGGCGACCGGCCACCTCAGGCGGATGGACGACGAGGCGCACGCCGAGCGCCTGCGCTCTCAGCTGAGCGCGTGGGCGCGCGGTGATCGGGACCTCATCCTGCACCTCGAGGTGCACGAGCTGTCCGGCCGGCGGGTCGGTCGGCTCTGACCGCGGCCCCGGATGTCGATCTCTACCGTGTCCAATCGGCGAGGGTGATCTTCAACTGCGACGGGTGATCTTCAGTGGGGGAGACGTACGATCACGCAGGTGACCGCCAGACCCGCCGAGGCGCGGCGGCTGCGCGACCTGACGCTGCTGCGCCGCGTCCGCGACCGGATCGACCGGGAGTACGCCCAGCCGCTGGACGTCGAGGCACTCGCCCGCGGCGCGCACATGTCGGCCGGGCACCTCAGCCGCGAGTTCCGGCTCGCCTACGGAGAGTCTCCTTACAGCTACCTGATGACGCGGCGCATCGAGCGTGCCATGGCGCTGCTGCGCTGTGGCGACCTCAGCGTCACGGAGGTCTGCTTCGCGGTCGGCTGCGCGTCGCTGGGCACCTTCAGCAGTCGCTTCACCGAGTTGGTCGGCGTGCCTCCGAGTGTCTATCGGCGCCACGCGGCACGCGCGACAGCCGGAATGCCCTCATGCGTGGCGAAGCAGGTGACCAGACCGATCAGGAATCGAGAAGCACCGATCGCCGGACGCACCTAGCGTGAGCGCCATGGACCTCACCATTCACTCCACCTTCCTGCCGCACAACGACCCGGAGGCCTCCCTCGCCTTCTATCGCGACGCCCTCGGCTTCGAGCTGCGCAACGACGTCGGCTACGGCGGGATGCGCTGGATCACGGTCGGCTCGCCCGCCCAGCCCGGCACGTCGATCGTCCTGCATCCGCCGGCCGCCGACCCCGGCATCACCGACGACGAGCGGCGCACCATCGCCGAGATGATGGCCAAGGGCACCTACGCCACGATCGTCCTGGCCACCAAGGACCTCGACGGCGCTTTCGAGCGGCTGCGCGCCGGCCACGCGGAGGTCGTCCAGGAGCCGACCGAGCAGCCGTACGGGGTACGCGACGTCGCCGTCCGCGACCCTGCGGGCAACATGATCCGCATCAACGAGCTGCGCTGAACCGCCCGCGCATCGTCACCCGATCCACCGAGCCGGCGGCGTTGCGTGACCCAGCCCCCAGACCAGAGAGCCGTCCGCGCCGGGAGGGTGTCCCTCCCGGCGTCACCAGTCGAGCGAGAGACAGACCGGGTCGTCATGACCCGCGACGTCAGGAGTGACCATGAGCGACTCGTCCACCCAGGGAATCAAGACCGTACTTCATCCCGTGTCCGACCTGGCGAAGGCCAAGGCGGTGTACGCCGCCCTGCTCGGCGTCCCACCCCAGGTCGACGGGCCCTACTACGTCGGCTTCGAAGCCTCCGGCCAACACATCGGGTTGGTGCCGGGCGGTGGGCCGCAGGGCATGACCTCACCGGTCGCCTACTGGCATGTGCCGGACATCGAGGCGAAGCTGGCCGAGGTGACCGCGGCGGGCGCCACCGTGAAGGAGCCTGCGCGTGACGTCGGTGGCGGTCGCCTGGTCGCCACCTTCACCGACCCCGATGGCAACGTCCTCGGGCTGCTTCAGGACAGATGACCGCCGACCCCCGCTCCCGCGCTCAGCGTCGTCGCGACACCGAGCATCGGCTGAGTCACGACATCGACATCTGGGTCGCGAGTGCCTCGGCGGGCGGTGCGCCGTATCTGGTGCCGCTGTCCTTCCACTGGGACGGCGAGACGCTGCTGATGGCCACGCCGACGGACAGCCCGACCGGCCGGAACCTCGCCGCCACCGGGACCGTTCGGCTGGGGATGGGGCACACGCGTGACGTGTCGATGATCGAGGGCGACGTCGAGGTCCTCGAGATCGACGCGCTGCCGCGGGAACGGGGTGACCGGTTTGCGGCGCACACCGGCTTCGATCCGCGCGCGCAGGCCACGCCGTACCGCTGGTTCCTCGTCTCCCCGCGCAGCATTCAGGCGTGGCGCGAGGTGAACGAACTGCCGGAGCGCGAGCTCATGCGGGACGCCCGCTGGCTGGTCTGACGCGCCGACCGGGATGGAGAGAGGATGAGCATCGCCACGAGGACGGACACCCGCACGCCCGCGCCGCACGTCGCCGACCGCCACGATCTGATCCGCGTGCACGGCGCCCGTGAGAACAACCTCAAGGACGTCAGCGTCGAGATCCCGAAGCGCCGGCTGACGGTGTTCACCGGCATCTCCGGCTCGGGCAAGAGCTCACTGGTGTTCGCCACGATCGCCGCCGAGTCGCAGCGGCTGATCAACGAGACGTACAGCGCCTTCGTGCAGGGCTTCATGCCGACGCTGGCACGGCCCGAGGTCGACGTCCTCGAAGGGCTGACCACCGCGATCATCGTCGACCAGGAGCGGATGGGTGCCCACGCCCGCTCCACGGTCGGCACCGTCACCGACGCCAACGCCATGCTCCGCATCCTGTTCAGCAGGCTCGGCGAGCCGCACATCGGCTCGCCCCACGCCTACTCGTTCAACGTTCCCTCGGTGAAGGCCAGCGGTGCGATCACCATCGAACGCGGCACCGGCAGGACGAAGACCGAGACGGCCACCTTCACCCGTCTCGGCGGCATGTGCCCGCGGTGCGAGGGCCTGGGCTCGGTCACCGACGTCGACCTGACCGCGCTGTATGACGACAGCCTGTCGCTCAACGAGGGCGCTCTCACGATCCCCGGCTACAGCATGGACGGCTGGTACGGCCGCATCTTCCGTGGCTGCGGCTTCTTCGACCCGGACCAACCGATCCGCACGTATACGAAGAAGGAGCTCCACGACCTGCTCTACAAGGAGCCGACCAAGATCAAGGTCGACGGGATCAACCTGACGTACGAGGGGCTGATCCCGAGGATCCAGAAGTCGTTCCTGGCCAAGGACGTCGACACGCTGCAGCCGCACGTCCGTGCCTTCGTCGAGCGGGCGGTCACCTTCACGACCTGTCCCGAGTGCGACGGCACGCGGCTCAGCCCGCAGGCCCGGTCGTCGAGGATCCGGGGAAAGAACATCGCCGACCTCTGCGCGATGCAGATCAGCGACCTGGCGGACTGGGTCGGACGGCTCGACGAGCCGGCGGTGGCGCCGCTGCTCGCGGCGCTGGGCGAGACGCTCGACTCGTTCGCCGAGATCGGGCTCGGCTACCTCTCGCTGGACCGGCCGTCGGGCACGCTGTCCGGCGGCGAGGCGCAGCGCACGAAGATGATCCGCCACCTCGGCTCGTCCCTGACCGACGTCACCTACGTCTTCGACGAGCCGACCGTCGGGCTGCACCCGCACGACATCGGCCGGATGAACGACCTGCTGCTGCGGCTGCGCGACAAGGGCAACACGGTCCTGGTGGTCGAGCACAAGCCGGAGGCCATCGCGATCGCCGACCACGTCGTCGATCTCGGGCCCGGCGCCGGGACGTCGGGTGGCGAGGTGGTCTTCGAGGGCACCGTCGAGGGACTCCGGGCCAGCGGCACGCTGACCGGGCGGCACCTGGACGACCGGGCTGCGCTGAAGCCGGCGGTGCGGACGCCGTCGGGGGTGCTGGAGGTGCGCGGCGCCGGCACCCACAACCTGCGGGACGTCGACGTCGACATCCCGCTCGGCGTGCTGGTCGTCGTCACCGGGGTGGCGGGCTCGGGCAAGAGCTCGCTGATCCACGGCTCGGTGTCCGGACGGGCCGGCGTCGTGTCGGTCGACCAGACCGCGATCCGTGGCTCGCGACGCAGCAATCCGGCGACGTACACCGGACTGCTCGACCCGATCCGCAAGGCGTTCGCCAAGGCCAACGGCGTGAAGCCCGCGTTGTTCAGCGCCAACTCCGAGGGAGCCTGCCCGGCCTGCAACGGGGCCGGGGTGATCTACACCGACCTGGCGATGATGGCCGGGGTCACGACGGTCTGCGAGGAGTGCGAGGGCCGGCGGTTCCAGGCGTCCGTGCTGGAGTTCCGACTCGGTGGGCGCACCATCGCCGAGGTGCTCGATCTCCCGGTCGCCGCTGCGCTCGGCTTCTTCGGCGCGGGCGAGGCGCGAACGCCGGCCGCCCACGCCGTTCTCCAGCGGATGGCCCACGTCGGCCTCGGCTACCTCGGTCTCGGTCAGCCGCTGACCACCTTGTCCGGCGGGGAGCGGCAGCGGCTCAAGCTGGCCACCCGTATGGCCGACAAGGGCGGCGTCTACGTCCTCGACGAGCCGACCACCGGCCTCCACCTCGCCGACGTCCAGCAGTTGCTCGGCCTGCTGGACCGGCTCGTCGACTCCGGTACGTCGGTCATCGTGATCGAGCACCACCCGGCAGTCATGGCGCACGCAGACTGGATCATCGACCTCGGCCCCGGCGCCGGCCATGACGGCGGCCGGATCGTCTTCGAGGGCACACCCGCCGACCTGGTCACCGCCCGTTCCACCCTGACCGGTGAGCACCTCGCGGCCTACGTCGGCACCTGACGGAGGCCCTCGCCGGCACCGTCGGGTGAGTTCACTCATCTCACCGTGCCGGCATCGTGCCGGCATGTCGACCCGTGCAACCGGTAGGAACGGGAGTTGATGAACCGGGAGGAGCCTGCTCGGTCAACCCCCACGGTTAGGGTTCTCCTCGTGCGCAGTAGCCGCTTGGCGTGGTGGTCAACCGGCCCTCGGTGTGCCCGACCGATGACTCTTCCGCGCCGTGCGGGTCTGTACATGCCGAGGACCGACTCACGGGGAGGCTGACGCCGTGCGGAAACTGACCTTCGGCATGAACCTGAGCCTGGACGGCTACATCGCCGCGCCCGGCGACGACATCGGCTGGAGCGTGCCGAGCGAGGAGCTGTTCCGGTGGTGGTCCGACCGGGTGGGTGCGACGGGCCTGGCGCTGTACGGGCGCAAACTGTGGGAGACGATGAGCTCCTACTGGCCGACCGCCGACCAACAGCCTGGCGCCACACCGGCGGAGATTGAGTTCGCCCGCCGCTGGCGGGACATGCCAAAGGTGGTGTTCTCCTCGACGACCAGCACGGTCGACTGGAACACCCGCCTGGTCACCGGCGACGCGGTCACCGAGATCACCCGGCTCAAGGCCGAGGACGGCGGCCCCATGGACATCGGCGGCGCCACCCTCGCCGCGGCGGCCATGCGGGCCGGGCTGATCGACGAGTACGTGCTGGCCACCGCACCGGTCTTGGTGGGCAGCGGCACGCCGTTCTTTACGAACCTGGACAACTGGGTGAACCTGAACCTGGTGGAGACCCGG
>DATKNA010000007.1:0-9829 GCA_035541595.1 Kineosporiaceae bacterium
CGACGCTCCACAGGTGCAGGCTGTTGGCGAAGCGTCCGATGCCGCTGGTGTGCCACCACGTCGGTCCGGCGAGGGCGATCCAGGCGCCGGACAGCAGGATGACGACGAAGGCGGCCAAGGTCAGGACGCCGAAGACGTAGATCCACGACGCGACGTACGCCGGTTGGTGTTCGGGCAGCAGCTGGTCCGGTGGGAGCGCGGCGACGGCACGGCGACGGAGCCGGCCGGTCCAGCTCCCTCCCACGGCGTCGCTCTGGTGCGCCGGCACACCGACGCTCATCGCTTCCGCCCCGGGAAGGGCAGCAGGATGGCGAGGGCGAATACGACGATCATGAGCAGGATCACGATCGCGTTGGCCCAGGAGATCTGGACGAAGCCCCAGCTGATGTAGTGGCCGGGACCGTTGAGGTCGATGACGGCAGCCGGTGCCGCCACCGCGCTTGTGATCATCCGTTCACCTTCTGACGGGGCGTCCCACGGGCTTGTCCACACCGACCGGTCGGGGGCGAGCGGCCTGCCGTCCGGTCATGGTCAGGGTGCGAGGCGGATCACAGCGCGCCTAGGGTCTTTCGTCCTGAGGTCGTGGGGACGCCTCGACCTCGGTCTCAGTGCGACTCCCGGGTGACGGCGTGCCCGCTGCCGCCGAGGAGGAAGTCCAGGTCGGCCCCGGTCTCGGCGCCGAGGACGGTGTCGACGTAGAGCTTCTCCCAGCCGCGCCGTGGGTGGGCCGCCGCCGTGAGCATCGCCGCCGAGACCGGGCGCGCGTCGAGCTCGGCGTCCGGGATCTCGACCTCGAGACGCCGGGCCTCGACGTCCACGGCGATCCAGTCGCCCGTCCGGACCTTGCCCAGCGGCCCACCGGCGGCCGCCTCCGGCGCGACGTGGAGGACGACCGTGCCGTACGCCGTGCCGCTCATGCGCCCGTCGCAGACCCGGACCATGTCGCGGACGCCCTGCTCGAGCAGCTTGGTGGGCAGCGGCAGGTTGGCGACCTCGGGCATGCCGGGATACCCCTTCGGCCCGCAGCCGCGCAGCACGAGCACGGTGTCGGCGTCGACGTCCAGGGCCGGGTCGTCGATGCGGGCCCGCATGTCCTCCACCGACTCGAAGACGAGCGCCCGCCCGCGGTGGCGCAGCAGCTCCGTCGAGGCGGCCGCCGGTTTGATCACGGCTCCGGACGGCGCCAGGTTGCCGCGCAGCACCGCGATGCCGGCGTTCTCCTTCAGCGGCGCGTCCAGGGGGCGCAGCACCTCGGCGTCCCAGATCCGGGCCTCGTCGAGGTAGTCCACCAGTGGGTGGCCGGTCACCGTGCCGGCCGTGTCGTCGAGGAGCGGGCGCACCTCGCGGAGCACGGCGAGCAGGCCGCCGGCACGGTGGAAGTCCTCCATCAGGAACCGGCCCGCCGGCTGCAGGTCGACCAGCAGGGGGACGGTGTGGCCGATCCGGTCGAAGTCCTCCAGCCGCAGGTCGATGCCCAGCCGGCCGGCGATCGCGAGCAGGTGGACCACGGCATTGGTCGACCCGCCGACCGCAGCGAGCGTCACGATCGCGTTGTGGAAGGACGCCGGCGTGATGACGCCGCTCGGCCGGCGGCCGGTGCCGACGAGCCCGACCGCGAGCACGCCACTCGCGTGCGCCTGGGCAAGGAGGCGGCTGTCCGGGGCGGGCAGGCCGGCGGTGCCCGGCAGGGTCATGCCCAGCACCTCGGCGAGCAGGCCCATCGTGGACGCCGTCCCCATCGTGTTGCAGTGCCCCCGGCTGCGGATCATCGACGACTCGGACTCGAGGAACGCCGCCCCCGACAACGTGCCGGCGCGGACCTCCTCCGACAGCCGCCAGACGTCCGTGCCGCAGCCGAGCGGTGTACCGCGGAAGGTCCCGTTGAGCATCGGGCCGCCGGGGACGACGACGGCCGGCAGGTCGACGGACGCGGCGGCCATGAGGAGCGCGGGGATGGTCTTGTCGCACCCGCCGAGCAGGACCACCCCGTCGATCGGGTTCGCCCGCAGCATCTCTTCGATGGACATCGCGGCCAGGTTGCGCCACAGCATCGCCGTCGGCCGGACGTTCGTCTCGCCGAGCGACATCACGGGCAGGATCTGGGGGACGCCGCCGGCCTCCCAGACGCCGTCCGCCACGGAGCGGGCGACGTCGTCGAGGTGGCGGTTGCACGGCGTGAGATCCGATGCGGTGTTGGCGATCGCGATCTGCGGGCGGCCCTCGAAGGCCGGGTTCGGCAGGCCGCGCCTCATCCACGCCCGGTGGATGTAGGCGTTGCGGTCCTGGCCGCCGTACCACTCGTCGCTGCGCAGCCCTGCCATGCCCGCCACGCTCTCACACGCTCATCACCGGTGCGCTGACCCGCCGATCCCGGGCCTCGCCCGGCCCACGCCGCCGGATCGGGCGGTGACGAAGGGCACCTGGGCTCGCGGATGGTCCCTGTTCCGGGGCGTGGCGCCGAGCACGTGCTGCGGCGGCACCTAGACTCCGGCGGTGGCCGACCCCGTGCCCGACGCCGCGGCGCACGCCCGCCTGGACGCAGACCCGCGTCGGCGGGTGCCGCGCACGGACGTGGTGCTCGCCGACCCGCGACTCGTCACCGCCGCCGGTCGCCTCGGCCGGGCGGCCGTGAAGGCCGCCGTGACCCAGGCGCTGGGCAAGGTCCGCGCCGGCGAGCTCGATCCGGCCGGTGTGGTCGACGTCGCGCTGGCCACCCTGCCCCGGCGCCCCGGATCGCTGCGCCCGGTCATCAATGCGACGGGGGTCGTCCTGCACACGAACCTCGGTCGCGCACCGCTGTCCCGCTCAGCCCTCGAGGCGCTCCAGGCCGCGGCCGGGACCACGGACGTCGAGCTCGACCTCGTCACCGGACGGCGGGCGCAGCGTGGCCGCGGCGCACTGGCGGCCCTGGCGGCCGCCGTTCCGGCCGCCGGGGCGGTGCACGTCGTCAACAACGGGGCGGCCGCCGCTGCCCTCGCGGCCACCGCCCTGGCCCAGGGGAAGGAGATCGTGGTCAGCCGCGGCGAGCTGGTCGAGATCGGCGACGGGTTCCGGCTGCCGGACCTGCTCGTCTCGACCGGCGCCCGGCTGCGCGAGGTCGGCACGACGAACCGGACCACGCTGCGCGACTACGAGGACGCGATCGGCCCGGACACCGGCTTCGTGCTCAAGGTGCACACGGCGAACTTCGTCGTCACCGGCTTCACGGCCGCCGTCGCGGTCACCGGGCTCGCCGGCCTGGAGGTGCCCGTCGTCGTCGACATCGGCTCCGGTCTCCTGGCCCCCGATCCGCTCCTGCCGGACGAGCCGGACGCCGCGACCACCCTCGCCGAGGGTGCCGCACTCGTCACTGCGAGCGGCGACAAGCTCCTCGGCGGTCCGCAGGCCGGGCTGGTGCTGGGCCGGCTCGACCTGGTGGAGCGCATCCGCCGGCACCCGCTCGCCCGTGCTATGCGCGTGGACAAGCTCACCCTGGCGGCCCTGGAAGCCACGCTCACCGGCCCCGGGACGCCGACGTCCGCGGCGTTGCACGCCCGCGCGGAGGACCTCGCCGGCCGCGCCGGCGCGGTGGCCGACCTGCTCGTCGCGGCAGGAATCCAGGCCCGCAGCGGTGCGAGCGATTCCGTCGTGGGCGGGGGCGGCGCCCCGGGGCTCACCCTGCTGTCGGCGGCCGTCGAGCTGCCCGCGGAGCTCGCCGCGCCGCTGCGCGCCGGTGACCCGGCCGTGCTCGGCCGGGTCGAGCGCGGTGTGCTGCTGCTCGACCTGCGCGCCGTCGCGCCCGGAGACGACGAGGCGCTCGCCGCGGCCGTCCTCGCGGCGGCGGGAGCCCCGGAGCGCGTCGTCTGATGCACGTCGTCGCGACCGCGGGCCACGTCGACCACGGCAAGTCGACCCTCGTCCGCGCGCTCACGGGCATGGAGCCGGACCGCCACGAGGAGGAGCGGCGGCGGGGGATGACGATCGACCTCGGCTTCGCCTGGACGACCCTGCCGGGCGGGGAGGTCGTCGCGTTCGTCGACGTCCCCGGTCACGAGCGCTTCGTCCCGACGATGCTGGCCGGGGTCGGCCCCGTTCCGGCCGTGTTGCTCGTCGTGGCGGCCGACGAGGGGTGGATGCCGCAGACAGCCGAGCACGTCGCGGCCCTGGACGCGCTCGGCGTCCGACATGCCCTGCTCGTGGTGACGCGCAGCGACCTGGCGGATCCCGGACCGACCGCCGCAGACGTCCGTGCCCGTCTCGCCGGGACCTCCCTCGCAGGCCCGCCGGCCGTCGCGGTGAGCGCGCGCACCGGCGCCGGTCTGGGCGTGCTCGCCCAGGCGCTGGGGACGCTGGTGCGAGCGCTGCCACGGCCCGACGTCGACGTGCCCGTGCGGTTGTGGACCGACCGCTCGTTCACGATCCGGGGGAGCGGCACCGTCGTCACCGGCACGCTCAGCGCCGGCACCCTCTGCGTGGGCGACCGGCTCACCGTGCTCCACGGCGGTGGTTCCGCCGACCGGCGGGTGGGCCGTCGCCCGGTCGTCGTCCGCGGCCTGCAGACGCTGGGGCGGCCCGCCGAGCGCGTGCCCGCCGTCGCGCGGGTCGCCGTCAACCTGCGCGGCGTCGAGCGGGACGACGTCGAGAGGGGGGACGTCCTCGCCGTTCCCGGGGCGGTGGACCTGACGCCGGCGGTCGACGCCCGCCTCGACCTCAGCGGCGGCTCCGAGCCCGAGCGGCTGCCCGCTCACGCCCTGCTGCACATCGGCTCGGCCGCCACCGCCGTCATCGTGCGCCCGCTCGACGCGCCGCCCGGTCGGGCCCACGACCGCCGAACGCCCGTCGACGCGGTGGCGGGACCCGGGCAAGCGGCGGACGGCGGGCCGCAGGCCCGGGCCGTCCGGTTCGCCCGGCTCACGCTCCGGCGACCGTTGCCCCTGCTGCCGGCCGACGTCGCCCTGCTCCGTGACCCGGGGGCGCACCGGATCGTCGCCCGGGTCACCGTGCTCGACACCAGCCCGCCCCCGCTCCGGATGCGTGGCGCGGCCCGCGCCCGGGCGCTCGAACTGGCCCGGCTGCACGCCGGCGGAACCGTCGACGCCACGGCGGTGCTGCGTGCGCGGGGCGTCCTGCACCGTGGGTGGCTGCGGTCCACGGGCGCGGCCGCACCCGAGAAGGCCCTGGTGGCGGGTGACTGGCTGGTGGATCCGGACGCTGCCGCCCGATGGCGCGCGCGACTGGCGGAGTCCGTCGTGGCCCGCCGGCCCACCGCCGGTGTCGAACCCGGGCTTCCATTGGCCCAGGCGCGCGCCGAGCTCGGCCTGCCCGACGAGGCCGTGGTCGTGGCGCTGGCCACGCCGCCACTCGCCGTCCGGGGCGGTCGCATCATCGACGCCGCGGTCGGTCCCGACCTGCCGGGGCCGATCCTTGTCGCCGTCCGAGCCCTGGCGGACGACCTCGCCGTCGACCCTTTCGCGGCGCCGTCCGCCGTCCGCCTCATGGAGCTGGGGCTCGGCCGCCGGGAGCTGGCCGCGGCGGACCGGGCCGGTGCCGTGCTGCGGGTCGCCGACGGCGTGGTCCTGATGGCCGACGCCGTCGAGCGCGCGGCGGACGTGCTCTCCGGGCTGGCCCAGCCGTTCACCGTGAGCGAGGCCCGGCGGGCCCTGCGGACGTCCCGCCGGGTCGCCGTCCCCCTGCTCGAGCTGCTCGATCGCCGGCGCGTCACCCGGCGCCTGCCCGACGACCGCCGTGTGCTCGTGGCCGGCCTCCCACCCGGGCGTGATCGGGGCGACAATGCCGGCTGCTGACGACGGCCTCACGCCCGGATAGGTTGCCGACGGCGCCCGACCGGCGCGCGCTGCCCGGCCCGAACCGGCAGCCGGACCTCGACCGACCGGAGGACTCCCCAGATGAGCGAAGCGAGCACGACGGCAGGCAGGGACGCGCGGGTGGCGGTCGTCACCGGCGCCGCCCGCGGCATCGGCGCCGCGGTCGCGACTCGCCTGGCCGCCGACGGGTTCTCCGTGGCGGTCCTCGATCTCGACGAGTCGAACTGCGGCGGCACCGTCCACAAGATCGAGAGTGCCGGCGGCCGGGCGATCGCGGTGGGTGTCGACGTCGCCGTCACCGCGTCCGTCACCGCCGCCGTCGAGCGGGTCGTGGCGGAGTTGGGCCCGCCGTCCGTGCTCGTGAACAACGCCGGGATCGTCCGCGACAACCTGCTCTTCAAGATGACCGACGAGGACTGGGACGCCGTGGTGGGCGTCCACCTGCGCGGGTCGTTCCTGATGAGCCGGGCGGTCCAGGCGTACATGACGCAGGGCGGCTGGGGGCGGATCGTCAACCTCTCGAGCACGTCGGCGCTGGGCAACCGTGGACAGGCGAACTACTCGGCCGCCAAGGCCGGGTTGCAGGGCTTCACCAAGACACTGGCCATCGAGCTGGGCCGGTTCGGTGTGACGGTCAACGCCGTGGCACCCGGCTTCATCGTCACCGACATGACGGCGGCGACGGCGGCCCGGATGGGGATGGAGTTCGAGACGTTCCAGAAGGCGGCCGCCGCGGAGATCCCCGTCCAGCGGGTGGGCCGGCCCGAGGACATCGCCGCCATGGTCTCGTTCTTCGTCCGCGACGAGGCGTCGTTCGTGTCCGGGCAGGTGGTGTACGTGGCGGGCGGCCCGAAGAACTGACGCCGCCCGGCCAGCCCGGCGCATCGTCCGGCACACCGTCGCCGCGATCACGGTGCCTCGATGCACTGCCGGTCACCTGATCGTGCGTACGCTTGACGTCGTGCCCGAGCCGCGCCCGGCCGATGCCGTGGCCTCCCGTCGAGCCGACCCGGACGCCGGCGGCGCGCCGGCCACCGGCAACGGCGCCCATCACGCCGGAACCCTCGCCGACGTCCCCGTCCCGCCGGACGTGACCTCCGCCACCCCGGGCCGGGCGCCGGCGATGATCGGTGCCCGGCCGACGTCGAGGGGCTCGACGTCGGCGGGCTCGACGTCGGCGACGTCGGCGAATCGGGACCAGGTGGTCAACGTCCCGAACGCGCTGAGCGCGCTGCGCCTGGTGCTCGTCCCGGTGTTCTTCTGGCTCATCGTGCAGCACCGGGACGGCTGGGCACTCGTCGTGCTCGCCGTGAGCGGAGTCACGGACTACCTCGACGGCAAGCTCGCCCGCCGTTGGGGCCAGGTGTCCCGGGTGGGCCAGCTGCTCGATCCGGTCGCCGACCGCCTCTACATCCTCGCCACGTTGATCGGCCTGGCCTGGCGTGACGTCGTGCCCTGGTGGTTCGTCGCCCTCATCGTCGGCCGCGACGTGCTGCTCTCGTTCACGATCCCGGTGCTGGCCCGGCACGGCTACGGGCCGCTGCCCGTCCACTTCCTGGGCAAGGCCGCCACCTTCAGCCTGCTCTACGCGTTCCCCTTGCTCCTCCTTGCCCAGATCGGGGGCCCGGTGGCCGGCGTCGCGCTGGCGGTGGGCTGGGCGTTCGCGTGGTGGGGAGCCGGCCTGTACTGGTGGGCCGGCTGGCTGTACGTGCGGCAGGTCAGGGACGTCGTCCGGGCGGGTTGAGCGCTGGGGACCGGGGGCACGCGTGCCCGGCCCCGTCGCCCCTCGTGACAGCATGGGCGCCGTGGCGCACTCGACCTCGGGCCGGCCCGGCCCGGCGGAGGCGACGCGGCGGCCGCGCCCTCCTGACGCGTCCATGACCCTTCTGCGCGAGGTCATGGAGCGCCCACTCGACCCGGGCTACGCCACGGCCGCCGCCCGGCGTGCCCGGGGCGAGACCCCCGGCCGGCGGGCGATGGTGCTGACCCTCGTGCTCGCGCTGCTGTGCGGAGCGATCACTGCGCGTGCGATCGCCGAGCTGCGGCGACCGCAGGCGGACGCCGACCAGACGCGGTCCGCGCTCCAGGCCGAGGTGCGCCGTCGGAGTGCGGACGTCGACGCGCAGCAGAAGGAGCTGGACCAGCTGCGGGCCCAGGTCGCTGCGCTGCAGGCCCGCAGTCTCGCCGTCAGCGGCGATGCGGCCCTCGCCAGCCAGGCGCAGCTGCTCGGCCTGGTCTCGGCCGAGAACCCGGTCACTGGCCCCGGGCTGAAGATCACCATGAATGACGCGGCCTCGGCCGGCTCCACGTCCGGCAGCACAGACCCTCGGGCGGCCGGCGGGGGCGCCGAAGGCCGCGTGCTCGATCGCGACGTGCAGATCGTCGTCAACGGCCTCTGGGCCGCCGGGGCGGAGGCGATCGCCGTGAACGGCCAGCGCCTCACCGCGAGGAGCGCGATCCGGTATGCCGGCCAGGCCATCCTGGTGGACTTCCGGCCGCTCGTCCCGCCCTACGTGGTGAGTGCGATCGGGGACCCGTCAGGCTTGCAGACCCGCTTCGCCGCGGGCAGCGCGGGGGAGTACCTGCAGGCCCTTCGCGACAACTACGGGGTGCAAGCCGCTATCGTCTCCTCGACGGACCTCGAGCTGCCGGGGGCGGGCGCGTTCTCCACCCAGTTCCTCCACGCCCGCGACGCGTCGTCCGCACCGACGTCCGCACCGACGGGGTCGCGAGGTGGGGCATCGTCAGGGGCATCCCCGTCCGGGGCGCCCCGGTCCGGATCAAGGACGACCGGTTCGGCGTCGTCCGGATCCACGTCGCCGAGCCCACCGGCGGCGTCGCCCGTCCCCACGGCCGGCCCGGCCGCGACCAGCCCGGAGGTCTCCCCGTGATCGCCGCGATCGGCCTGCTCATCGGGATCGTCGCCGGCTTGGTGCTGGAGCCGACCGTGCCGCTGTGGCTGCAGCCGTACTTGCCGATCGCGGTGGTGGCCGCTCTCGACGCGGTGTTCGGCGGCCTGCGCGCGGTCCTCGACGGCATCTTCGACGATCGCGTCTTCACCGTGTCGTTCCTGTCCAACATCGTGGTCGCGGCGCTCATCGTGTACCTCGGCGACCAGCTCGGCGTCGGCTCGCAGCTCTCGACCGGCGTCGTCGTCGTCCTCGGCATCCGGATCTTCTCGAACGCCGCGTCCATCCGCCGCCACCTCTTCAAGGCCTGAGATGGCGGACGACGAGCGGCCGCGCGAGCCGGACGACGACACACCGGAGCGGCCCGGCGACCAGCCCGCCGCACCCGTGGCGGTCGCCCGGCAGGACCCGGACGCCGTCGGTCCTGGCCGCCCTCCGACCGAGCGGGACCGGCGCGACGGTGGGCGCGTCGCCGGCCCCGAGCCCGCGACCCCGGCTGAGCCGGTGGTCAGGCCGGGCCGCCTGGTCGAGGCCGACGGGACGACCAGCGGGACCGGCGCCGAGGCGTCGGTCCCGCCGGCCGGTGCCTCGCCGGCCGAGACCTCGTCGGGGCCGGGCGCCGAGACCTCGCCGGGGCCGGGCGCCGAGACCTCGCCGGGCACATCCGAGAGCGAGCCCACGGCCGCGGTGAAGGTCGACGCGCCCGCCGGGCAACTCCTGCCCGGCGACCCGCACCAAGATCCCCTCCCGCCCCGCACGCTGGCCAGGGGCCGGCTGCGCCGGGCGATGCGGCCGCACGCGACCCGGGCCCAGCTGCTCGCGGGTGCCCTGTGCGCGCTGCTCGGCTTCGCCCTCGTCGTCCAGGCCCGGCAGACCCAGGTCCAGGGCCTGGAGTCACTGCGTCAGGCCGACCTCGTCCGGGTCCTCGACAACGTCACCAACGCCGAGGCGCGGGCCGAGCAGGACGTCCGTGACGAGCAGGCGATCCGCGACCGGCTGATGTCCGGGACCGACAGCTCCGCCGCCGCGCAGGAGGCGGCGAAGCGACGGCTGGAGACCCTTGGTCTCCTCGCCGGGACGGTGCCGGCGACCGGCCCTGGCATCGAGCTCGAGATA
>DATKNA010000008.1:0-6222 GCA_035541595.1 Kineosporiaceae bacterium
CGTCCCGCTGGGCGGGATCGTGGAACCGGGAGAGGTCGACGATCGGCAGACCCGGCGCGGAGTCGGCTGTGGTCGCGATGGCGGGATGGTCTGCGGGCATGGCGCCCATCCGAACAGCCGCGCCCGGGGGAGGGCAACGCCGAGGTCGCATCCTGAGACCGCGCTGATCGAGCTGATCGCGACCATGACCCTGCTGGGCAGGAGGCTGAGCCCGGGCCCCGCTGGGCCACGGCGCTCGGCACGTCCCTGCGGGATCGGCGGCGACCCGGGGACTGCACGGCGGTCCCCGTCGGGTCATGCTGGTCGACGTGGCCCTGCTCCGGACCCTGCAGCTCCTCTCGCTCCCGCTCGGAGCGGCAGCGCTCGGTGTCGAGGGGGCGCTGCGTCGCGGCCTCGGCGAGGATCCCGCCGAGGTCACCCGCCGCCAGCGCGCGCGCACCGTGGCGCGCACCCGTCGCGTGCTCGGTGAGCTCAAGGGGGGCGCCCTCAAGGCCGGCCAGCTGCTCTCCACCGTCGAGGCGCTGTTCCCCGCGGATCCCGAGCAGAGCTGGCGCGAGGCGCTGACCTCGCTGCAGGAGTCCAACCCGGGGATTCCCTGGCCGGACGCGGAGGCCGTGCTCGCCGAGGATCTCGGCGCACACTGGCGCCGATTGTTCGAGGAGTTCGACGACCGTCCCGCGGCCGCCGCCTCGATCGGGCAGGTGCACCGCGCGCGCTGGCGCGGGCCGCCGGGCACGGAGCCGGTGGACGTCGCCGTCAAGGTCCAGTACCCCGGCGTGCGGGGCGCGCTGCTGGCCGACGTCCGGGCCTTCTCCCTGGCCTCCCGCGCGGCCGCGCTCGTGGCCCGCGGCGTCGCCATGCCGCCGCTCGTGCGCGAGCTGCGCACCCGTCTCCTCGAGGAGCTCGACTATCGGCGCGAGGCCCGGAACCAGCGGATGTTCCACGCCGCGTACCCCGCCGGCGACCCTCACGTCGTCGTCCCGGCCATCGTCCACGCCACCGCCCGGGTACTCGTCCAGACCTGGCTGGACGGCGTCCCGCTGGCGCGGGTCGCGTCCGCCGGCGCGGCGACTGAACGCGATCACCTCGGCGAGCTCTACCAGCGGTTCCTGCTCAGCGGGCCGGCGCGCTGCGGGCTGCTCCACGCCGACCCACACCCGGGCAACTTCCGGCTCACCGGCGACGGACGGCTGGGCGTCCTCGACTTCGGGTCGTGTCTGGAGCTGCCGGGCGGCCTGCCGCGAACGTTCGGGCGCCTCATCACCGCGCTGCTCGCCGGCGGCGACGAGGCCGTGCTCGCGGCCTTGCGCGAGGAGGGGCTGGTCCGCCCGGGCGCCCGGCTCGAGGTCGCCAAGCTGCGCGACTACCTCGCTCCGTTCAGCGAGCCGGCCCGCCACGAGCGGTTCCGGTACTCCCGGGCCTGGCTGAGGCAGCAGTTCGGACGGGTCAACGATCCCCGCAACCCCGACTTCGCCGTGGCGCTGCAGTTGACGATCCCACCGGAGCAGCTCTTCACCCATCGGGTGTGGCTGGGGATCGTCGGAGTCCTCGCCCAGCTGGAGGCCGAGGTGCCGGTCCGCCCCGAGCTGCGCCGCTGGCTGCCGGGTTTCGACCTCTGAGCCCGCTCGGCCCCCGGCGGCCCCGGACGCGTCCCTGGCCGTGCCTCGTCGACCACCGCGCCGGTGAACGGCCGGTGGCGATCTGTGAGACAGCCTCAGCTCCAGACCAGTGCTCGCGCGGGGTCCTCGAGCACCGCGCCGAGGTCGGCCAGGGTCCTGCTGCCAAGATCCCCGTCGACGAGACGGTGGTCGAAGCTCAACGCCAGCTGCGTCACCCAGCGCGGCTTGACCTTACCCTTGTGCACCCACGGAAGCTGACGGACGCGGCCGAACGCGAGGATCGCCGACTCGCCGGGGTTGAGGATGGGCGTGCCGGCGTCGACGCCGAAGACGCCGACGTTGGTAATCGTGATCGTCCCGCCGGACATGTCGGCGGGCTGCGTCCGACCGTCCCGCGCCGCCGTCGTCAACTCGCCGAGCGCGACGGCCAGGTCGCGCAGTGACAACTGGTCGGCGTCCTTGATGTTGGGGACCACCAGGCCGCGCGAGGTCGCCGCCGCGATGCCGAGGTTGACGTAGTGCTTGACGACGATCTCGCCGGCCGCCGCGTCCCAGGTCGCGTTGATCTGCGGGTTGCGACGGACGGCGATGAGCAGGGCCTTGGCGACGACGAGCAGCGGTGACACCCTGACGCCGGCGAAGTCGCGTTCGGCCCGCAGCCGATCGACGAGCTTCATCGTGCGGGTGACGTCCACCGTCACCCACTCGGTCACGTGCGGGGCGGTGAACGCGGAGGCGACCACGGCGTCCGCCGTCACCCTGCGCACGCCCTTGATCGGGATGCGGGTCTCCCGCTCCCCGGTGCGGACGGCGGCCAGCGGTCGGGCCGCGACCGTGCCGGGCACGCCGGCGGCGGCGGCCGTCGCGGCGTCGCTCGCCGCCGCACCGACGGCCCGCTCGACGTCCTCGCGGGTGACGACGCCGCGCGGGCCGGTGGGCTCCACGGTCGTGATGTCGACACCCAGATCCTTCGCCAGCTTGCGGACGGGAGGCTTGGCCAGCCCGTGTGCGCGGGCTGCCGGAACGTCCGTCGGCCCAGGCGTCTCGACGGGCGCAGGCGCCTGGACGGGCGCCGCCCGCGCCGTCGCGGCGGGCGCGACCGAGGTCGCCGGCACAGGGTGGGCCGCTGCCTCGCCGGGGCGACGGCGCGGGCGACGGACCGCCGCCGTGGTCCGAGGTCCGTAGCCGACGAGCACGGAGGTGCGGCCGCCCGGCGCGGGGCCTCCGACCATGCCTGGCTCCACGGCAGCTTCCGCGGGCTGGATCTGCACGCCGGGCGGGATCTGCTCGCCGGGCGAGGTCGCGGTGGAACCGTCCGGCGCTGTGTCCACCGCGATGATCGGCGTCCCGACGTCGACCGTGACGCCCTCGGGCACGAGGAGCTCGGTGACCACACCGGCGTACGGCGAGGGCAGCTCGACGAGCGACTTCGCCGTCTCGATCTCGACGATCGGATCGTTGATCCTGACGGTGTCGCCCGGGTGGACGCGCCAGGTGACGATCTCTGCCTCGGTCAGGCCCTCGCCGGCGTCGGGAAGGCGGAACTGCTGGATGTTCGGCACGGCTGCCTCGCCTCCTCAGAAGGCCAGCGAGCGGTCGACGGCCTCGAGCACGCGGTCGAGGTCGGGCAGGTAGTCGTCCTCGAGGCGGCTGGCGGGGTAGGGCGCGTGGAAGCCGCCCACCCGGAGGACGGGCGCCTCCAGCGCGTAGAAGCACCGCTCGGTGATCCTTGCGGCGATCTCGGCGCCGAGGCCGAGGAAGACCGGCGCCTCGTGGACGACCACCAGCCGACGCGTGCGCTCCACGGACGCCTCGAGGGTCTCGAGGTCGAGGGGCGACAAGGTGCGCAGGTCGACGACCTCGAGGCTCGTCCCGTCGGGTTCGGCGGCCACGGCGGCGTCCAGCGCGGTCTTCACCATCGGCCCGTAGGCGGCGACCGTCACGTGCTCTCCTGGGCGCACGACGCGGGCCTGGTGCAACCCGAGCTGCGGGCCGGCGGCGGCGTCGAGATCGCCCTTCTCCCAGTAGCGGCGCTTGGGCTCGAAGAACAGCACCGGGTCGTCGGCGGCGATCGCCTGCCGGATCATCCAGTACGCGTCCGCCGGGTTGGAGCAGGAGACCACCCGCAGGCCGGCCGTGTGCGCGAAGTAGGCCTCAGGGCTCTCGCTGTGGTGTTCGACGGCGCCGATGCCGCCGCCGAAGGGCACCCGGACGACCACCGGCAGCGCGATCTTGCCCCGTGAACGGTTCGCCATCTTGGCGAGTTGGGAGACGATCTGGTCGTACGCCGGGTAGATGAACCCGTCGAACTGGATCTCGCAGACCGGCCGGTACCCGCGTAGGGCGAGACCGATGGCCGTTCCCACGATGCCGCTCTCGGCGAGCGGGGTATCGATGACCCGGTCCTCGCCGAAGTCCTTCTGCAGGCCGTCGGTGACCCGGAAGACGCCGCCGAGCTTGCCGACGTCCTCGCCCATGATCAGGACCTTGGGGTCGCGTTCCAGGGCGGCGCGCAGGCCCTCGTTGATCGCCTTGGCGATGGTGGTCGGGCTCACCGGGCACCCCCCTGCGTCGTCCCCGCGAGGTCGTCCCGGGCAGGCTCGGCGGCGTCCGCGGGAGCGAAGCCGGCCTGGTACTCGGCGAACCAGGACCGCTCCTCCTGGACCAGCGGCTGGGGCTCGTGGTAGACGAAGGCGAACATGTCGTCGGGGTCAGGGTCGGGCATGGACAGGCAGGACTGCCGAACATGCGCCGCCAGGTCGTCGGCGTCCCGCTCGACCTCGTCGAAGAAGTCGGCGCCCGCCATGCCCCCGCGGGACAGCAGCGCCTTGAGCCGGGCGATCGGGTCCTTGTGCTTCCACTCCTCGACCTCGGCTGAGATGCGGTAACGCGTGGGGTCGTCGGAGGTGGTGTGCGCGCCCATCCGGTACGTGAACGCCTCGATGAACATCGGGCCCTCACCGCGGCGGGCGCGGTCGAGGGCGGCCTTGGTGACGGCGTAGACGGCCAGGACGTCGTTGCCGTCGACCCGGACCCCGGGAAAGCCGAAGCCACGGGCCCGCTGGTAGAGCGGGATCCGACTCTGCCGCTCGTTCGGCTCCGAGATCGCCCACTGGTTGTTCTGGCAGAAGAAGACGACCGGCGCGTTGTAGACGCTGGCGTAGACGAAGGACTCGTTGACGTCGCCCTGGGACGTCGCCCCGTCCCCGAAGTAGGCGATCACGGCGGCGTCCCGGGTGCCGTCGCCGGTCCCGACCGCACCGTCGCGCTGGATCCCCATGGCGTAGCCGGTGGCGTGCAGGGTCTGCGCCCCGATCACGATCGTGTACAGGTGGAAGTTGTGCGCGTTCGGATCCCAGCCGCCGAGGTTCGCGCCCCGGTAGAGGCCGAGCAGCGTCACCGGATCGACGTCCCGGCACCAGGCGACGCCGTGCTCGCGGTAGGTGGGGAAGACGTAGTCCTGCGGCCGGAGCGCACGACCAGACCCGATCTGCGCGGCCTCCTGACCGAGCAGGCTGGCCCAGATACCCAGCTCGCCCTGGCGTTGCAGGGCCGTCGCCTCGGTGTCCACGCGCCGGACCAGCACGAGGTCGCGGTAGAGGGAACGCAGGGTCTGCGGGTCGGGTTCGAAGGCGTACTCGGGATGCCGGACGCGTTCACCCTCGGGGGTCAGCAACTGCACGAGCTGCGGCGGGGCGCCGACGGGGGTGTCGGTCACGGGATCTCCTTCGTCGGGCCGGGAGGCGGGGTCGCCGCCACCTGCACGGTCGGGACGGCATCCCCGATCCACCAGGTGGGTCGGCGACGCGCAGGACGGTCGTGGCGGTGACCACGAGACCGTTCCCAACGTACCGCGACATCGGCGAGCCGACGGCCGCGGGCGTAGACACCTCCGGCCCGCGGCGGCGCCCGGTCAGCGCGAGCCGGCGGGAAGCTGCACCACCCACTCGCGGGCGGTCGGTGCCTCCGTGACGACCGGGGTCGGCCGGGTGCGGACGACCACGGCCGCCGGCGGCGGCAGGAGGTCGAGTATGGTCGCCGGCTGCCCGGCCACGGCGGGCGGCTCGAGAGCGTGGACGGCGCTGGCCGCCATCAGGGCGACGGCGCCGCCGTAGACGAGCGCGCACGCAAGGCTTGGGAGGACCACATTCCGGACGGCGGTCGAGACGGGATGGCGCATGGCGTGGTGCCCTCGCTGGTCGTGGCTCTATGTAATCGACTAAAAACTTAGAGTTATCGAACGGACAGCGCTGGTCGGCGCGCCGTCCCTCGGCCGAACGCCCGGGACCTCCCGCTGGGCCGATTCCTGGCGTCGGTCGGGCCGTGCCGGCAAGGAGGACCGCGGACGGGACCGCGGACCGTGCCATCCGATGAGGCTGGCCGGCCGCGGCGTTCTGCCCGTCACGGCCACCAGGTGCGGACGGCGGCGGCGGTCGTCGGCGCCCTGCTGCTGATCGGCGGCAACGCGTTCACGGCGGTGGTGGAGCGGCGACTGCCCGCGGCCTTGCCGCCCTGTCGGTGTCGGCCACGCCGTTGTGGCCGGTGGTGTTGTGCTTCGCCACCGGCGAGCGGGTTCGGCGGGCGTCCATCGCGGGCACGTTCG
>DATKNA010000009.1:0-12541 GCA_035541595.1 Kineosporiaceae bacterium
TCCCAGCGGAAGTAGCGCATGGCGAGCAGCAGGCCCACCAGCCCCCAGCCGGCGACGACCGCGACGTCCGACCAGTCGAACGGCGTGCCGAGAAATCCGGCCTGCAGCCCCGCGGCAAAGTGCCGGACCGGGAACACGCGCGCGATCCATTGGATCCAGGACGGCGTGTCGTCCCCGAACGGGATGAAGATGCCCGACAGGAACAGGAGCGGCATGATCGTCGCGAACACGACGGCGTTGGCGGCGTCGGCGTTCGGGATGGCGGCGGTGAGCGCCAGCGCGAGTGCGCAGAACGAGGCGGCCCCGACGGCGAGCATCACGAGGACCTGGAGCAGGGTGACGCCGGACGGGATCTGCGCCGAGTAGAGCGCCCGCCCGAAGGCCGCCGTGAGGACGACCAGGAGGAAGGCCAGGAAGACGGCGTGCACCACGCGCGCGAGCAAGAACGCCGAGTTGGGGAGTGGGGTGCCGTTGGCCCGCTTGAGGACCCCGGCATCCCGCTGGATGGTGATGGAGATGGCGACGTTGTTGTAGCAGGCGGTCACGACGCCGAAGGCAGCCATCGCAGCGACGTAGTACGTCGACTCCTTGACCACGGTCGTCCCGATGCGGATCGACCCATTGCCCAGCAGCGCCGTGAAGATCACGAGCAGCATGAGGGGGAAGGCGAAGGTCAGGAACGCGCGGGAGGGATTGCGCCAGAAGGCTCTGTTCGCGTACCGCACCTGGCTGGCCGTCATCGTGGCAGTGCTCATGCGGGTTCCCCACCGTCGTCCGCGCCGACCCGAGGCGGTCCCGTCGCTCCCGACCCCGATTCGGTGAGCGCGAGGTACACGTCTTCGAGGGACGGCCGGACCACCTCGAGGCCCTCCAGCGGCACCGCGTGCTCGATGGCCCATTCCGTGAGCTCGTGCAGTGGGACGACGGGATCGTCCACGCTCACCTCCATGAAGCCGTCCGCGTCGGCACGTCCCGACAGGGCCGGAGGCGGTTGAAGCGGGCCGCCGATGCGATAGCGGATGCGCACCCGACCGTGGTCACGCGCGCCCAGGGTCGCCGGAGCCCCCTCGGCGACGACCCGACCGTCCACGATCAGGACGACACGGTCCGCCAGGCTCTGCGCCTCGTCCATGTAGTGCGTGGTGAGGACGACCGTCTTGCCGAGCTGGGCCAGGTTGCGCACCACGTCCCAGGCTTCGTGCCGCGCCGCCGGATCGAACCCGGTCGTGGGCTCGTCCAGGAACAGCAGCTCCGGATCACCTGCGAGGGCTATCGCCATGTCGAGTCGCCGTTGCTGACCTCCCGAGAGCCGGCCGACCCGTTCCGATCGCTTCGCCGTGAGGCCGGTGAGGGCGATGACCTCGTCCACGGAACGATGGTGTGGGTACAGGGCGGCATACATCTCGACCGTCTCGGACACGGTCAGGTACTGCTCGAACCCGCTGCTCTGCAGCACGATGCCGATCCGGGGCTTCAACCGGGGACGATCCTCGGCCGGGTCGCACCCCAGGACGGTCACGTCACCCGCGTCCCGTTCGCGGTATCCCTCCAGGATCTCGACCGTGGTCGTCTTCCCCGCCCCGTTCGGGCCCAGGAGCGCGACGATCTCACCGCGGTCGATGTCGAGATCCAGCCCCCGGACGGCCCGAACCGTGCCGTAGGACTTCCGCAGCCCGCGGACACACACGGCCGTGCCGACCCTCCGGCCCACGATTGGCTCGCCCTGTGGCTCCGGGACCGCGTCGGGAGGTTCCTTCATGTCCGCCTGCGCCACCTGCTCTCCAGCGCCGCGTAGAGCAATCGCCACGGCCATCGTGATCAGTCCGCCGCGGTCATCGGTAGGGTCGGAGGTCCTGTCGATCTACTGGACCGCAGGTCGGGTGGACCGGGCGCCGGTGCCCGCCGGAGCCGCCGCGACCGCGTGGGGGGGTTGCGGTCGCGGCGGCCTTCCTGCAGAGCGGACGGGTCCCGTGCGAGGTCGCCGTCCGCCTCGGCGCAGGGGGTGGCGGGAGCTGCCCTGCGCCGGCTCGGTGGCGGTCAGCCGGTCGTCGCCGGCCGGACCGCGAGGGTGAGGTGGACGGTCTGCTGCCGTCCGGCGCGCACGACGGACAGGTCGATCGTCGTGCCGGGGTGCTGTGCCCGGACCTGTGCCACGAGGGAGTCCGCGCCCTGGACGGGCTGCCCGTTGATCGCGATGATCGAGTCCTTCGCCTGCAGCCCGGCCGTGGCCGCGGGAGTGCCCGGTGCCACGGTGCCGACCACGGCCGCCTCCCGCTGGGCGCCGTCCACGGTGACGGTTCCGTCGGCGAGCGTCACGCCCAGGTAGGCGTGTTGCACCCGGCCGGTCGTGATCAGCTGGTTCGCGACGTCCTTCGCCTCGTTCGCGGGGATCGCGAACCCCAGCCCGATGCTGCCTGGCTGGCTTCCCTGCGGTGCGCCGAGGGAGGCGATCGAGGAGGTGATGCCGATGACGCGGCCGGCGGAGTCGACCAGGGCGCCGCCGCTGTTGCCCGGGTTCACCGCGGCATCCGTCTGGATGGCGTTGGTGACGACCTGCTCGCCCTGCGGCTGAGCCTGGCCGGACGAGCCCTGCTGCGGTTCCTGACTGGTCGTGACCGGGCGGTTCAGGGCGCTGACGACGCCGGTGGTCGCGGTGCTGGACAGGCCGAGCGGGTTGCCGATCGCCATGACGGCGTCCCCGACCTGGACCGTGGAGGAGTCGGCGAAGGTGGCCGGAACCAGACCGGAAGGGGCCTGCTTGATGGCGATGACCGCAAGGTCGGTGGCCGGGTCGGCACCCACGACGGTCGCTGCGTAGGCGCGCCCGTCGGACAGCAGCACGGAGATCGTGCCGCCGGCTCCGGCACCGGCGACCACGTGGTTGTTGGTCAACACCCGACCGGTGGTGTCCAGGACGACGCCGGATCCTTGGCCGCCACCGCCGTCCGCCGCCTGGACCCGGACGGAGACCACGCTCGGCTTCACGGCGGCCGCGATGGCGACCCAGTTCGGGGCCGTCGCGCCGCCGGTGACCAGCGGCGCGCTCTGCTGCGCGGCCGGCGAGGCCGACGCGCTCGTCGGGCTGCCGAACGCGTTGAGGCTGACCGTCGTGACCAGGCTCGCCAGGACGGCCGCCCCGGCCGCGACCGCGATCATGCCGCGCCGGCCCGGACCCCGCCGATCACCACCGTGCGGGATGGGCATGGCGGCACCGGCCGGGTATCCGGCCGGGTGGTCGTCGGCCGTCGTCGCGGGCGTCCCGGTCTCGGTCCAGGGGTCGGTGGTGGTCGGCATGACGCTCCTTCGGTCGCTGGGGTTGATCCCACTCAACAGGGCATGCCTGAGCGTTCACTGTGCAGATGCTGGGGGCTCTGTGCCGGAATGCTGCGTATTCCCTGGACGTGCTCTGGGTGATCCCTATCGCCTCTCTGTGCGGGCGCGTGCCCGGGTGACCGCTACGGCCAGGGCCTGCACCGGGCGTGCCCAGGACGGGTCAGGGGATCGAGGACTGCGCACATGGCGCCCACTCGCGACGCTCTGCAGCCAAGCCGAACGGAGAGCACTTGACGAGATGCCGTAGAGGTGAGCCACTGAGAGCGATCGGGCCGTGGCGGCTCCTGTGCGGCCGGCCAGGAGCCCGTGGAGGCCGTCATGAGGGCGTCGCGGCTCGTCGTCCTGGGACTTGCTCTCGTCGCGTGCTCCGCACCCCTGCTCGCCGGCTGCAGCTCGACGCCGGCGGGTCAGACCTCGACCTCGGTTCCGAGCGCGCCCGCCGCCGCGACGCCGTCCGCGCCGACGCCGGCCGAGACCGCGGCCGCGGTCTACGACCGGATGACACAGGCACAACGCATCGGCCAGTTGTTCATGGTGGCCGCAGCGGTGACGGGCCCGGACTCGTCGACCACGACCGCCGTCACGACCTACCACGTCGGCAACCTGATCCTGACGGGCCGGACGACGACAGGCGCGGCTCCGGTGCGGGCGATCACCGGCCGGATGGACGCGCTGACGACGAGCGCGGCGACGGCCGGCGTCCCGTTGTTCGTCGCCACCGACCAGGAGGGCGGATACGTCCAGGTCCTTCAGGGCCCTGGCTTCTCCCGGATGCCGACCGCGCTCGCTCAAGGCACCCTGGCCGACTCGACCCTCACCGCGGATGCCCGCATCTGGGGCCTGCAGGTCCGCCGCGCCGGGGTCGACGTCAACCTCGCACCCGTCATGGACACCGTGCCGGCGGCGACGGCGAGCTCGAACGCGCCCATCGGCCAGGTCGACCGGGAGTACGGGCACACGGCCTCCGTCGTGGCGGACAAGGGCTCGGCGTTCCTGCGCGGGATGCGCTCCGCCGACCTCGCCACGACCGCCAAGCACTTCCCCGGCCTCGGCCACGTGACGGCCAACACCGACACCGCGTCGGGCGTGAAGGACACCGTGACGACCGCGACATCGCCCGACATCACGGCGTTCAAGGCCGCGATCACGGCAGGCGCTCGACTCGTCATGATCTCATCGGCGGTCTACACGAAGATCGACGCAGCCCGGCCTGCCGTCTTCTCCCCCACCGTCATCGACAACGTGCTGCGCGGCGACCTCCACTACACCGGCGTCGTCATCAGTGACGACCTCGGCAACGCCAAGCAGGTGCAGGCGTGGTCGCCGGGCACGCGGGCCGTCGACGTCATCGCCGCCGGCGGCGACGTCGTCCTCACGGTCAACCCGGCGCTCGTCCCGGCGATGGTCGCGGCGGTGACCGCCCGCGTCTCGGCGAACGCGACCTTCCGTGCGCAGGTCGCCGCCGCCGTGATGCGCGTCCTCACGGCGAAGGCGGCCGAGGGACTGCTGGCCACCCGGCTCGTCACGGACGGCGTCCTCGGTGCGCTGACCACGATCGCGCTGCAGCGCTGGCTCGGCGTCACCGCGACCGGAGAGCTGGACGCCGCCACGATCCGCGCGCTGCAGTCGAGGGTCGGCACGACGGCCGACGGCGTCTGGGGCCCCGCCTCGATGGCGGCCCTGCAGTCGTACCTGGGCACCTCTCACGACGGCGCCCGCACCTGGAACACCAGGACCGTGAAGCTGCTGCAGATGTACCTCGTCACCCAGATGTGAGTCCGGCGGCCCTTCCTGCTGTCATCGTGCTGTCACCGATCGGTGGACGGGTGCGCGCGCAGCGTGGCCACGAACAGCCGGCGCAGTTGCTCCCCCGCATGGACGTCGGGCAACCCTTCGCGTAGCGCGAGGTCCACTGCACGCGCGGTCGGCAGGTCGATCGAGTACCGTGCGGCCAGGTCGAGGGCGACCGCGGTGTTCGCCACCCCTTCCACCGTGCTGCCGATCGTGCGCAGCGCCTGTTCGGGGCTCGCGCCCGAGCCGAGCAGCTGCCCGAACCGCCCGTTGCGGCCGCCGACACATGTGACGTAGAGATCACCCGATCCGGCCAGGCCGACGACGGTGCTCGCCCGGCCGCCGCTGGCCTCGGCGAGTTCGACCATGTCCAGCATGCCCTGGGCGAACAGGGCCGCTCGGACGTTGGCGAACGCGCGCACCAACGCGCTCTCGATGAAGCGTTCGGACAGCCCTTGACCGATACCCACCGCGATGGCCACCACATTCTTGAACGCGGAGGCGGTCTCCGCGCCGGCGACGTCGCTGGTCGTCACGGTCAGCATGGACGGGGAACTCAGGGTGGCTGCCACCAGCCGGCGCGCCTGCGGATCATGCGACGCGCACACCAGCGCGGTCTGGGAACCCACCACGATCTCCGCGGCGATCCCCGGACCGGCCAGCGCCACCACCGGGGCCGCCTCTCCCAGGACCTCCGCCGCGACCTGGGACGGCGTCAGCAGACTTCCCGATTGCCAGCCCTTGGTCGCCAGAACCCAGACGGCGTCCGCAGGCGCGTATTCGGCCGCAGCCGCGATCACCGGGTGCAGACCCGGAGTCGACACCGCAACCACCACCATGCTCGCGGTGGCCAGCATCGCAGGCCACTCCTCACGCGGGTACACCGAGATGCCGGGATCGAACGGCACGCCGATCGCGGGATGCGGTCGGTGTCCACGCCAGGCCTGCACCACCGCGGTGTCGTACTCGGTCGCCAGCATGACCACCGGGTGGCCCGTCCGGGCCAGATGGGTCGCCAGCGCCGTCCCCATCGCCCCAGCGCCGACAACTGCGATCATTCCCACCATCCGACGGAGATCCATGATCGGGCACCCGGGGAGGCGATCCCGCGCCCCGGTCCGGCGACCGCACGCTTGTCAGTGCCGTGCGGGTCGCACCCAAGGCCAACCCGACATCCGCCCGGGGGGGTAGAGCACAAGGTCCTGGTTCATGGTGAACACACCACGCCCGCGAGGTCCCCCTCGGAGAGACGTGTCCAGGCCAGTGAGGTGGCCAGCAGGGGACGGCGACGGACTCGGCATCGACGTCGGTTCCCCGCGGAGCGCGTCGGTGAGCCGAGGCCGAGGAACGAGCTGCCGCCGGATCGCGGGAATCCGCAGCTTGGTGCCCAGGACAGGCATCCGACCAGGCTGGCCAGGAGCGCCTGCGGACGGCTCCTGGCCCGTCGGCTCAGGTCGTCCGGCGCACCGTCTTGCCGTACATCTCACCCAACGGGTCGGCGATCAGCTCCACCCGGGCGCCGTCGGGGTCGCGGAAGTAGATCGACGTACCGCTCTCCAGCTGGTACTGCACGCCCGCGTCCTCGAGCTTGCCGCGCAGGCGCTCCCAGGTCGCCGGCTCCACCGAGATGGCGATGTGGTGGAGGCCGCCGAGCACCTCCTGGTACGGGCCGAGATCCAGGCCGGGGAAGTCGAAGAAGGCCAGCAGGTTGCCCTTCCCGATGTCGAAGAAGAAGTGGTTCGACCCGCGGTAGTCGCGGTTCTCGAAGATCTCTGTGAGCGGGAACTCCAGCAGATCCTGGTAGAACGCGATCGTGCGTCGCACGTCGGAGCTCAGCAGGGCGACGTGGTGCAGGCCGCGCGCGCTGCTCCCGCGCCCCGTCGTGTCCACGTGCGCCTGGCGGATGCGCGCGCGCTCCGCCTCGATCGCCGCGTAGTCGATGACGGTCATGCTCGCCTCCACGATGGGCGTCAGCGCCGGCCGACGGTCAGATCCGGAAGAACAGGTTGAGGTAGCGGTCGGCGACCCCCATGTCGCCGCTGATCGTCCCCGAGTTGCTGCGGCCGAACGCGGTCAGCACGAAGCTGCCGGGGTCGAAGTCCAGCACCGCCGCTGCATCGCCGACGTCCCCCTGATGGTAGGCGAGGCCGGAAGGGCCGGCGCTCAACCGCCAGGAGCCGGCGTTGTGCCCGCTGGTGATCCGCACACCGACGTCACACGGCTCGGCGTCGGGGGGGACATCGGCGGTGGCCTGCCAGACGATGAACATGAACGGCACGAGCAGGTCGGCCGCCTCCCCGCGCAGCCCATGCGCTCGACCGCTGCCCTGGCGGATGTCCCAGGAGTGCACGCCGTAATCCATCAACTGGAACACGGGATAGAAGAAGGCCGGCAAGGGGCCCATGTACTTGTGCGTGACGATGAGGCCCCCCCACTCCTGCGATCCCAGCGCCTCGCAGGTCTCCATGAAATTGGTGAAGTCGCCCCGCAGCCGGTCGAGCGCCTCGCTCTGGCTGAGCGTGCGGTGCTCGCGGGCCCCGTCGTCGAGGCGCTGCTGCATGACACGAACGCCGAGACCATCGGGGACGGCGGTACCGCCACGCGCCGCGTCGAACGCGACGAAGTAGCTCTCGGTGACGTCGATCAGGTGCCCGACGAGGTCACGCACCTGCCACTGGGAGCAGGCCGTCGGCGCCTCCCAGGCGTCGGGCCGCTCGGCGAGGGCGAAGAACCCGTCCGCTTCCGACCTGACGACGCGCAGCAGGTTGCTCTTGGCTGCGTAGTCCGTGGCGTCCCACTCGCTCATTGCACCCTCCGGTCGCTCGACACCGTTGTCCACGACGGTTGAATGCTAAACGAGTGTGGAGCTCGTGTCGCCCCTGCTGTCCACGAAGGAGCGACGGCGAGCAGCCGCACCGACGTGCGGGCGACCGGCAACCTGCTGCCGGGCGACTGGGGCAAGATCCACGGTCGGGCAGGGACTTGTGCCGCTGTCGTGCCGGGGGTACAACACCGGTGGGAGACGACGATCCTGTCTTCGGAAGCGACCGGGGCCGGCGCGATGCCGATTGGGGGCACCAACAGATTCGGCCCCGTCTGAACCCGTTCCGGCGAGGCGGTCCGATGCCGTCGCCGTCGCCGCCTCGAGGGGTTCCCAGGATTGTCCCGACGAGGAATGCGGGCCCAGCTCCCGGCCTGGCCCGTGCACGGGATGTCGATGAACTGCAGCGCACGCGCGTGGGAAGGCGAGGTTTCGATGGCGACGTACCTCAACCTCATCACGGGATTCACGGTGGCGCCCCACGCGACCGTGCGGATCTCGGTCTCGTGGCAGAACATCCAGGGCGTCGGCCCCAATCACGGGCCGGTGATCTTCACCGCGAACCCGCGCTCGCATCAGTCCGGCGAGGTGAGGCTCGTCACCTTCGACGTGGCGAAGTGCCGCAACGCGCCGACCGGCCCGCCGCCGGCGAATCCGGGGACGGAAGTGTTCTACGAGTTCTCGGTGCGCAATGACAGCGTCATCACCGCGGTATTCGACGTGGAGCTGGTCTGGGGTCAGATCAGCAATCCTGGGGCGCCCTGGTGAGGGCGGCCGAGGTCTGGAGAGGAGCAGAGGCATGAAGTTCACCGTGCTCACGGACGCCGACGGCCGGGTGCTCGCGACGGTCCCCCAGTCGGATCGCGGCGACGGCGGGCCCTCGGTGGGAATCGTCGCGCCGGCCGGGCACACGGTCGTCGACGTCGAGCTGGAGGGGTCTGGGGAGTATGCGTCGGCGGAGGATCTGCACGCAGCGGTGACGGCGCGCCTCGCATCCGGGTCCGGTAGCGCCGACTGAGGGGCTGCGCGTCTCCTGCATGGCATCAGGGACCGAGAGCGGCGGCCAGCAGGCTGCGCCTGTCGTGCGCCGTGGTCTTGCTGAAGATCGCCTTGAGGTGGTCCTGGACGGTGTATTCGCTGACGCTGAGAGCTCGGGCCGCCGCCCGCGTGTCGTCGCCGGCCGCGAGTCGAGTCAGCACCTGCGACTCGCGGGGCGTGAGGCCGTGGACCCGGCTGAACAGGTCGGCGCGGTCCAGCGGTGCGCAGTTCTCGATGGTGACCGCGATGTCGTCGTCCACGTGCGTGTGCCCGTCGGTGCGCTCCTCGCCGATGCGGGCGGCGGACAGGGTCAGCCAGCCACGGCGGGCGACATGGACGCGGGCCCAGGCAGGCCCGTCGTCCACACCGGCCTGACGGGCGAGCAGTTGGGCGGCCACGTTGTAGGCGCCGGCGGGCACCGGAGAGCGGGCGCCCTCGGGCGGCACGAGCAGTCGCAGGTAGCGGTCGGTCTCCGGCGTCTGGGCGCGGACGGTCAGGTCAGGGCCCAGCAGCAGGACGACGGGGCCGCCGAGCGGGGGGCGAGCCTCCAGCGGCTCGGTGAACGTCGCGGCCAGGCACCGCCGGATCGCCGCGGTGACCGGCTCGGTCAGCTCCCCGAGACAGTCGACGTCGGCCTGCCGGAAGGCGCCGGCGGTGGCGTCCCGCCACAGGTCGAGGAAGCTCCAGGTGCCATACCGGTCACGGAAGACGACCGAGGCCACGTCGACGACGCCGAACCGGGACTGCATCTCGCGCCAGACGAGGCTGCGCCGGGGATCCCCCACATCAATGAGGCGAGCAACACGCGTCGCCTGGTGGGTCCACCGGTTCACGGTGGTCTGGTACTTCAGCCGGATCAGGGCCGGTAGCTCGGGCAGGCAGGGGACGTCGGCCAGCGGCGCGCACCCGACCGCGGTCCGTGGATCAGTCAGGACCCACGCCCACCAGGTGAACGGCACCGTGCGGCGCAGCTCGTCGAGCAGCTCCAGGCGCAGCGCCCTCGCGTCGCGCGCGCCGGCGATGATCGCCTCGACTCGCGATGCCCGCACGCCTGAGGCTAGCCCGATCACTCTCCGGTCGGGCACCCCCGGAGATCTGGGATACCCCGGGGCTCGGGCGCCTCCTTAGCGTCGAGGTCATGGTCACCTTGCGCATCGAGCACCCGATCACTGACTTCGACACCTGGCGTGCTGCCTTCGACCGCTTCGGTCGCGCCCGGGCCGACGGCGGCGTGCTGTCAGCGCGCGTCTGTCGACCGGTTGACGACGACAGGTACGTGCTGATCGACCTCGACTTCGCCACCGTCCACCAGGCCCAGCAGTTCGAACGATTCCTCCGCACCCGCATCTGGTCGACACGGGACGACGCGCCCGGCCTCGCGGGCAGCCCCGTGACCCGGATCCTGCACGCCGAACCGGTATCCGCCTGACACCGTTCACCGTTTGGATCAGGAGTCATCGGAGCGTCTCTGGACGTGGCGCGCCGTCCAGCAGTGGTGCGCCGACGGTCCCTGAGCGCACGTGCGAGGTGATCAGGGAAACGGTGCGGTGCATCCAGGCTGAGACGAGGTAGGGAAGACCTGCCTGATCCGTGGCTGTGCGCCGATGACGTCACCCATCAGCGAAGCAAGGCCGGGACCCGCGGCAACCAGATCGATCCCTGGCGTTGCCGCTGGATCCCGGCCCTGTCGGCGCGCGGGCGTCTAGCCGCGAGCGCCTCGACACCATGCTGGACGCCGTTCGTGCATCGCTCACGGACGCCGGCGGCTCGGCCGGCGGCAGCGGACTTGATCGGACCCTACGCGCCCAGCTCTCCCCGATCGTCGGTGCCGTCGATCCATGCGGCCTTCTGCTGCCATTCCTGCGCGACAATCGTCAATGCCTCACGCGTCCCCTCCGGCGACAACGCCAGTCCCGCCAGCCGCTCGAACGCCTGGGTGTATCGGACGACGCTCGGACGATCTTCAACGAAGAGGTGACCCACGAGTCCTTCGACGAACACGGAGTCGGTCAATCGCTGTTCCGAAGTGAACCCCAGGATCACGATGGGACCCTCCATACCCGGGTGGGCACCGGCGTTGAAGGGGATGAGCTGTAATCTCACGTTCTGCAATGCCGACAACTGCACGAGGTTGGCCACTTGCGCCGCCATAACGGCCGGGCCTCCGACTGCCCGCCGGACCGCCGCCTCATCGATGACGACCTCAAGGTGGAGCACCGGCTCCTCCAGCAGCCGGCGTTGTCGGGACGGGCGCAGCGTGACCCAACTCTCTACGGGCTGATCGACCCCAGTGAGGATGGGTAGGTTGCGCGTCAACAGCGCGGTGGTGTATCCGGGTATCTGCAGAAGGCCTGGAATGCGCGAGCTCTCGGCCCAGTGGATGGTATGCGCAGCCGCCTCCAGCTCGAGATACTTCTGGACTGCGACGGATGCGTCGGCGATTTGCCATATCGGTTCTACACGGACGTCCTCCGCCAGCGACATCAGATGACGTGTCTGCTCCGCTGAAAGACCATAGATGAGAGCGAGCCTGCGCACGTCGTCCAGTTGGGCACCTCGACGTCCGTTCTCCAGCCGCGACACCTTCGCAGGCGAGCAAAAGAGCAGGCGCGCCACGTCGTCCAGGGTCAACTTTCGCTCTAGGCGCAGAGCCCGCAACTGCGCCGCGAGTTCCCACCGCCTGGCGACCGCTCTGGATGGCATGTCTCACCTCGTCGACTGGGTCGATGCCGAGGCGCGGCCGCTCTGACGCGCTCCCTCATCGATTTAACACAGACTTGACGATCTGGGCGAGCGCCAGGCTTGATGGGAGTGCCTCACAGCGCTCGACCGACCGCGAGCGGGTCCAGCAACGATGAACGGTGAGTGGCAGGTGGACGGGTTGGCAAGCAAGGGACACCAGCAGGAGCCCAGGGACTGGCGACGCAGTCGTTCCTGCGCCGCCGCCTCGTGCGTCGAGGTCACGCGTGACGGTGACCACGTGCTCATGAGAAGCTCCGACCGCCCACTGGCCTCACCCCAGTGGTTCACGCGGAGTGAGTTCCAGGCCTTCTTGCAGGGCGCCAAGGACGGGGACTTCGACGACCTGCTGTAATGGATGGCCGGCGCGGCCCCGGCCTGCCTACCGTCCCCGAGATCATCTCTGGCTTACCGCCGAGATCACGGTGAGGAGGCCAGTGATCACGAGCGCGAGCACGGCGACGAGCGCCAACGCCAACAGCTGGCGCCAGAAGCTGATGAGCAGGAACGTGATGATCAACCCGGCGAGGAACGCCGCGGGAGAGATCATGAGCATGGTCGACCCCTTGCATGCGTACGAAGAGAACCGATCCACAACGACCTGGGACGCGGTCGGCGGAGAGCCGCGCGTGCCGTATGGCGCCTCACATCCGCACTCAGCTCAGACGGGGCGCAGCGGCGAAAGACGCCTACGACAGGGGTTGATTCAAGGGGAAGACAGAGTAGTGTGGTCGTCCATGACGTTCTCCTTGTGTCGGTCGGCTATGACGGACGAGGGGGACGGATAGGTCGGGGCCGCGCGGTAGGGTCGCGCGGCCC
>DATKNA010000010.1:0-2639 GCA_035541595.1 Kineosporiaceae bacterium
GGTGACGGTCGGCGTGGCCGAGACCGGTGGCGTCGGCTGACCCTGCGGGCTGCAGGTCGGTGACGGCGAGGGCTGGGGCAGGCTCACGACCGTGCCCACGATGCAGGTGGTCGGCACGCTCGCGGCGCAGGCCGCGTTCGGCCGGTCGAGGTACGCATGGTCGAGGCGGAACCCGATCATGGCGACGAGATGCGCCTCCGGTCCACCTCGCCCGTGCCGCGTTCCGTCCTGGACCGGCAGCCACACCACCGTGCCAGACCACGTGTTGAGGGCGTTGTTCACGTCGGCGAGACGCGGGCGCGCACGCCCGGGCAGCAGCGGGGCCCAGCCGGGGATCGTGACCGACGCCGAGTCCGGGTGCAGGATCCAGTCGACGAGCCCGTGCGGCCCCCGTCGGTGGCCCTCGCCGCCGTCCGGCCCTGGACGGAGCCAGGCGTCCGCCCTCGCGCAGAGCCGGCCGGCCGGCACGGCCAGAGCTGCGCCCTCGGTCCAGATGCCGCCCGTGGGCGACCCGTTACACGCGACCGGCTCGACCGGGAGGACGAGGGGCATCGGCGAGCCGCCGGCAACCGCCGGGGCGGGGTTCGCGGCGAGGCCAGCCGTCGCGGCTAGGGATGCCAGGATCACGGCCGCGAGCCAGGTCGCGAGGCGACCGATGCCCGGACGCTCGATGGTCGGAACCCCCTGGGGCCGCCCGCGCGTGACGGGTGGCAGTTGAGAGCGACAGTCGGGTGAGTCGCGGGAGTCTGCGCGCCGCGTGTTGCCGTCCCGTGAACGGGGCGCTGACGTGCCGTTGACGTGTTGACAGTGCGCACCGCGCCGGGTCGGCGGACAACGCACCGGCCTCGACGGTCAGGCCATCACGAGCCGATCGCGGCCGGCCTCCTTCGCCTCGTACAGGGCACGGTCGGCGAGCTCGACCAGGGCATCCGGCGAGTCGGCGCCGTCGCGGAACGTGGCGCCCCCGAGGCTCACGGTCACCTGGACGCGCACGGCGCCGTCCTCGACCGCCGTCTCGGCGACCGCGCGGCGGATCCGCTCGCCGATCTCGCGCACGTCAGTCGCGCCGGCCCCCGGCAGCACGGCCAGGAACTCCTCGCCGCCGTAGCGCACGAGCACGTCGCCTTCGCGGATGACCCGGCGGCAGGTTCCGGCCACCGCCCGCAGCAGGCGGTCGCCGACGAGGTGGCCGTACGTGTCGTTGACGGCCTTGAAGTGGTCGAGGTCGACCATCAGGACCGCCAGCGGTCCCTCCGCGCGGACCGCGCGGGAGAACTCCTCGCGCAGGCGGCCGAGCCCGAAGCGGCGGTTGTACGCGTCGGTCAGCGGGTCGACGGCCGCGAGCCGCTCGAGCCGGTCGTGCGCGATGGCGTTGTTGAGCGCGAGCCCGAGGTGGCCGCGGAACCCCTCGAGGAGCGCGAGGCCGTCCACCGGGAACGAGCCGGGACTCGCGAGGACCACCACCCCGAGCGGCACGCCCTTGAACGAGACCGGCGCCACGACCAGCTCTCGGGCGGCCTGGCCGACGAGGAGCGAGTCGACGACGACCGCGTCATCGGCGAGCCGGACGTGCTCGGTGGCGCCGGTGCGTGCGGCGCGTCGGACGAGGTCGCCGTCCGCGAGGCCGTCAACCTCGCGGAGGCCGCGGCTGGCGATGGGCTCGAGCCGGTCGTCGCGGGCGACAAGGAGCGCCCCCGCGCGTCCGCCCACGTGGTGGAGGAGGCCGTCGAGCGCCGCCGACGCGAGCGCCTCGAGCTCGAGCTCGGACGAGAGGATCGCGCTGAAGTCGCGCATCGCGCCCTCGACGGCGTGGCTCCGGGCGAGCGTGTCGATCAGGCGGTTGAACGCTGCCGCCCCCGCCCCGACCTCGTCGTCGGAGTCGACCGGCAGCGCGCACCGGCTCGGGTCGCAGCCGCTCCAGTCCTGCGTGAACACCGCCGCCGCGAGCTGCCCCTCCACCGAGGCCATGCCCGCCGTGAGCAGGCGCAGCCGCCGTCCGACGACGAGACGGGCGAGGCCGAAGTTGACGGCCCCGACGACCAGGCCGGCGGCGACGGTCGCGATGAAGAAGTCGATGGCGAGGACCCGGTCTGCGGGCAGCCCGAGGAGGAGGCAGAACGGCGGGAAGATGACGCCGATCAGGAGCCCGAAGCTGGTCATCCAGATCGCGAGGTCGGTGAAGACTCGGCTGGTCAGGCGCGGCATTTGGGGGTCTCCGGGCGCGGTGGCGGGATGCCGCAGGCGACGGTGCGCCGGACCGGCCGGCAGCGCCATCACGCGAAGATCCGCACGCCCGCGGTACGGTCGTCGGCCGGGCCGGGGCGTTCCCCTAGGCGGCGGTCCGTCCCGTCGGTCCGGCTCTCGGGTCTAGCCCCCCGCGAAGGCGGCCACGGCGGCGACGCCCGCCAGCGCCATGCCCGCGACGAAGACCGGCCACGGGTAGCCGCCGGGGGCCCCACCAGCCATCGCGTCGGGCGTTCCGACGAGGAAGCTCCCGACCACGAGGGTGCCGCCGGCCACGCCCGCCGCCACCTGCCAGCGGGCGATCCGCAGCGGCCCGCCGTCCCGCATCCGGCGTGCGGCGGCGATGCCGACGCCGACGAGCGCGAGCGAGACGACGATCGGGGCCCAGACCGGCC
>DATKNA010000011.1:0-8221 GCA_035541595.1 Kineosporiaceae bacterium
GCCGCGACCACAGCGTCCCCTCGGGCCGGGTCGACCGTCGCCACCGTCAGCGGCCTCGCGGGCAGGCCGGGCACGTCGAGGACGGCTAGATCGACGCCGGGGTCGAAGAGAACCACGCGAGCCCGATAATGCCGACCGACACCACCGATCTGAACGCTCGTGCCGCGCAAGCCCTGCACCACGTGCGCGTTCGTCACGACATGCTCGGGCGAGATCATGAAACCGGACCCTTGCTGCTCGACCGAGCAGGCCAGCGCCACCCCGACGACCCGGACGACGCCAACGGCGTCGGCTCGGACCGCGGCGGTGACCGCCCCTGAGGCCGGTGCCTTCGTTCCCCGAGCCGTCCCCGGAGCGCGCGGCGTCGGCGTCCGGTGCTGTGGGGCCATGCTCGTGCCGGTCTGCCCTGACGTGGCCGGAGTCTCGGTCATAGTGGGGCCGGCGCTGCAGCCTCCTGCCAGCAGCACCGCGACGGCTCCCAGCGTCATCGTCCGAACCCACCCGCCGCGGGCGCGGCGGCCGATAGTCCCTGGACCCACAAACCAATTCTGGGTGACGCCGTTCCCGGCAGCCAGTGATCGATTTCGGACAACGGACCGAACCGATCTGGCCGACGCATCCGCCATCGCTGCCGGTGGGGCAGGGGCGAGTTCCGAGCACTGCTCGAGGGTGCGGTTGACGCCCACAACCGGGCGCCCGTGTGCGGCCCCGCCGCAGCGGTGGGTGGAACCTAGCCCGAATCTTGCGTGATCTTGCTGCGTGGCGTGAACGAGAAAGGGCTGCCGTCCGGGTCACTCTCGCCGGATCGTGGCCAGCCAGGCTTGTGCCCTGTCCGGGCCGAACCCGGGGTTGAGCTCGAACGCGGCCGGCGTTATCTCCTCGACGGTCCAACCGTGCGCGAAGGTCGCCCTGATCTCCTCCTGGCGTACCCGGCGCGGGCCCTGCTCGCCTGGTTGGCGGTCGCTGAAGCACATCACGTAGCACCTGCCGCCAGGGCGAAGGACCGACGCCAGGCTCGCCGCATACCGGTCACGCCCGTCGTCGTCGTACACATGGAACAGGCCGCTATCGATAATCGTGTCGAAGGTCCGCCCCAGCCGGGTGAGTGCCAGCGCGTCGGCGACCTCGAAGTCGGCCTCCACCCCGCGTTCAGCCGCCTTCCGGCGCGCCCGGTCGATAGCGCTCGGCGAGACGTCCACGCCGAGAGCGTCGGCGCCATGGACGGCCGCAAGCAGCGTGTGCTCACCTGTCCCGCAGCCGGCGTCCAGAACTCGCCCGGACAGCAGGCCGCGCTCGGCGAGACGGACGAACGCAGGCTGCGGGCGGTTGATGTCCCACGGCGGCGGCGTGGCCGAGACGTACACCGCCTCCCACTCCGGCGAGGAGGTCGTCACCGCCACCTCCGGTCGTCGAACCTGTCCAGGCGGCACCTGGACACCCGTCTCAGAGCGTGCCACAAACGAGGACCGGCACGGGGCTCCCGGCCGCGGTGGGAACAGGCACCGGGCCGTCGCGTGAGCCCTGGCCAGCGCTGACGCACGCCCATGGCCGTGTTCATGCCCGTGCCGCCTGCCAGGGTGGCGTCCAAGCGCCCTCCGGGCGATGGGAGACCTGTTGCCCCTGTCGCCTTGCCCCTGTCGCCGTGGCCGGCGTCCTCGCAGCGACCGGACCGTCAGGTGGTGGCTTACGCGTCGACTCCGGCGTAGGCGTGGGCGAACCAGCGTGAGAATTGCGGTCGGTGGTGATGAGGTCGGGGCGCCCGCGGCGCAGCCGATAGGTGAAGGCGCTGCCGGCGTCGCTTGCGGGCCCGGCGTTGACAGACGTAGCTCCCGTGCTCGGTGACATATCGATAACCAGGCCGCCATCGTTGGTGCCGAATCCCGGTCCGCTGTGTCCACCATTGAGGATGGAAAGTTCGAGTCCGTTATCACGAGAGAAGTCCACGCCAGCAATGACGTCAGCGACCTGCTCGGCGCGCAGCACGGCAAGGGGGCGCTTGTCAAACATGCCATTGTTAACTGCGCGCGCCTCATCGTAGCCCGCGACCTCACCAGTGAGCACCTGGCCCCGCACGCGCTCGCGCAGGGGCTCAACACTCACCACGCCCCCCGCCGCTCAACGGTAATGTCGGCCATGCCCATCCTCCAATCACTGGGCCCTCCTGGGCATCGAATATGCCAAGGCGGGTCGTCCCACATGGCAAGAACGGCGGACCGCCGCTCCGCTGAAGCACGTAATACTGGACACGTCTTGTAGATCTTCAGGCAGCGAGTTCTCAACAACTTGTGTCACATGAGAAGCAATAGGAACCCCTGACTCCTCAGTCACATCGATGGCATATTGAAATGTGAGTCTCCTTACGCAGTGTCCATTTGTCTGGTGTGTGACGAGTGTTCGAAATGACTCTCGCTCGTAAAGAATCGACCGCCGCACCCGCTTCGTGGCCTACACTCCTGACCGGTGGTGGGCGATTGTTCCATTCTAGTAGTCTTTGTCTCGCACGTTGTGCCCAGGGTGGGGCAACCGGGTGTCAGCCTTGTCATCTCTCAACGCGGGGAGGAGACTCACCGGTGCCTGGATCAGGCAGGCCTCGCCGGCCGAGACCGCGTCGGCGGAACCGATCAGCGCGGAGGTCACAGATGGCTCAGATGGCAGTTGCAGTCATGCCGATCGCGGACGTCGCCGCGTGGCAGAAATTCGCCGACGAGTGCTCGACCGGCGCCCGCAGCGACGCGCACCGTGAGTTCCTTCGCCGCGGCGGAGTCCGCTCGGAGACCATTTTCCGTCAGCAGACTCCCATGGGAGACCTGATGGTGGTGGTCTGGGACGGCGTCGACCCCGAGCAGTTGGACGCGCACTTCGCGAGCATGCTTCAGAACCCCACCAGTGATCACGAGCGTTATCTGCGGGACTACGTGATCCCGACGGTGCATGGCGTCGACACCACGCAGCCGCCACCCCCGCCTGCGGAGCGGGTCGCCGAGATCACCACGTAGGCACGCCCACCCGCAGAAAGACGGCGGGGCGGTCGCCCCTGCACACACCAGAGGACCACACAACAGCTGGGAGCGCACCATGCCCGCACTGCTCATCGTCCACGACATTGATGACGTCGACCACTGGCTGAAGTCGCCCAAACGGCAGGAGCTCATGGGTCCCCGCGGATTTACCGTCCGCACCTTCGTCGACCCCAGCGACTCCAGCCGCGTAGGCCTGGTCGTGGAGGGAGCCAGCCTCGAGGACTTCCAGGAGCTCCTAAGATCGGAGGAGGCCCCGGCCGCCATGAAGTACGACGGCGTACGCGCCGAAACCATCCGGGTCCTCGAGGAACGCTGAACCCTCGGCACGCCCCGCCGCCTCGGGGACCGGCGAGCGGCTGACTCCTTGGACCCGCTGTCTTGACTCGAGACACGGGTGACAGAGGGGACATCGGGAGGTGGTGGGGAGCGCCCGCCCGGTTGAGAACACATCACCGGTCGCTTCACCCATTCCTCTCCTCCCGGCCCTGTAGGCGATGATTCGCGCCGGCACGGTCCTGGAGGGTCGGTCGGCGCGCAGGACGGCGTCGGGACGGCGCGGATCGCCACAGTGTCAGTTCGAGCAGCTCGGGATGGCGCTCGCGGGTCGGCCCCCACACGAGCTCGGTGACGTCGATCGCCAGCTGTGCCCGCGCTCGATCGTCAGGGGATGCGGACCTCGCAGACAGGGCGTGTACCCGGCGGCCCACCTCGTCAGACTCCCGGCCCCAGCCTGCCGCCACCCCTGATCCAAATCGGCCTTCACGCCAAGATCTCCCCGCAGGATGGTTGGGCGCGACACGGGAAGAGACCGCCGTCCTGGCCGTGGCGCTGATGCGGGGCTGCTGGACCTGGGGGCGAGGGCTCTACCCGCGCAGGGTCGCGGCGTACTCGGTGTAGAACGCCTCGAGGCGACGGCGGACGTGTGCCTCTAGGGCCCCGCTGTCTCGGGCTACCGCCACCAGCCGTGCCGCGATCTGCGCGAGTTCCACGCCCGCGCCCTGCCGCGTGACGCCCAGGTCGGCGAGGACGACGGCCACCGGCTCGGCACCGTGGGCGCGATAGAACTGCGCCACCACGGCGTCGACCAACCGGCCGACGACGGGGGACGACCGTTTGCTGAGCCAGAAGTCCCGCCCCGCGGCCACCAGGTCGCCGAGCGCCTCCTCCTCCACCAGGCCGGCGACCTGCCCGACGGCACGTGACCGGTTGACCGCCCAGATCTCGTCGGCGATCGTCCAAAGCATCGCGTCGTCCAGCGTCGCGGTCAGGAAGTCCCGACTGTCACGGACGGTCTGGGCGACGTTCGCGGCGACGAAGGCCACCAACCGGCGATCGATGCCGGCCTCCAGCTGGGGCGTGGCCGACCGCACCGCGTTCTGGCCGATCCGCAACAGCAACGACGCCCCGGGCACCCGGCGCACCACCGCGTTCTCGATCAGCAGATAGTCCTTGAGGCCATGGTAGAGAACATGTGCGATCAGCTTCGTGTACACAGAACTGTCGGTGATCTGGCCGACGATCTCTTCGCGCAGCCGGTGCAGGCCGACGACGCTCGAGATCAGCTGCTCGTAGCGCTCCCGCGGCAGGACCTCCTGCACCGGGCCAGTCTCCTCCAGAAGGGACTCCTGGACGGCCCGGACCGCCCACGCGATCTCCTCGAACAGCTCATCGGTCAGCGGCTCGTCGGCGACAAAGCGCCGGACCCACCCCTGGGCGGTGTCCACGGGCACCAGCCTGCTGAGGGTCACCTCCTGGAGCCAGTCGAAGCCGCCCTCGACCTGCGCGGAGACCGTGTCACGCAGAGTGTCCCCGCGCCACCGGTCGAGCTCGTACCGCACGTGCGCCTCACACAGCCTGGCAAGATCGTCGTCCATCGGTCCGCCCATCCGTCGGCCCCCGCCAGCGTCCGCGTGTCGGCGGCCCCTCGGGGTCACCATCGGCCTCAGCCGAACCCTTTGCCGGCGACCAACGTCCAGTCCGGCCCAATGCGGGCGGGTTAGACATTGGCGGCACCAGGGCGGTGTCGCCCGAAGAGGTCAGCCAAACCACCATACGACCGGTTCGACACCGACCGCCCTGGACGCGCCGCCCGCCCTGTTCGGCGCCGTGTGGCTCTTGGGGATCGCCCAGCGGCGCCTCGACCGGCGGATTCGTCGAAGCGCGCAGCTGAGCAGGAGCGCTTAGCGCCTTCACGGTGCAGTCCCTGATCCTGATCGGACTCGCAGTGGCCTTCCGGCCGCTGCCGCTCCCCGCGACGATCGTCCCCACCCTGGCCCGCCCCACCCATCGCGGCGGCTGGGTGGTCGGAGCCCCGTACACCGTCGGATCAGTCCGGGCGTAACGCCTGGACTCCTGCGGTGACTCCTCCGCAGCGACCCACCCCGCGTCGCCCGTCCCCGTGGAGGAATCCCATGTTCGTCTTCACCCAGTCCAACAGCGCCGACGGCAATCAGCTCCTGTCTTGCCGCCGTGACGATGATGGGCGGCTCACCGTACTGACGCCCGTCTCCACGAAGGGGGCGGGCAGTGGCACGGCGCATCTGCCCTCGCAGGGCTCGGTGATCCTCACCGACGACCGTCAGCACGTCTTCGTCACGAACGCCGGCAGCGGCGACGTGGCCGTGTTCGCCGTCCGCCCTGACGGACCGGAGCTGCTCCAGACCGTCGACACCGGCACGGCTCCGCGCAGCGTGGCCGAGCGCAACGGGACCGTCTACGTCCTGGCGACGGGCGACCCAGCCATCCACGTGTTCCGCTGGGACGGCGCTGCCCTCGCGCCGATCGCCGGCGGCCCGTGCACCCTGCCGGACGACGTCGACGCCGCGCAGATCGGGTTCGGCCCCGGCGGCCGCCTGGTCGTGACGTCCCGCGGGCGCGACGAGCTCCTCGCCTTCCCCGTGCTCGACTCGGGCCTACTCGGCGACCCGGTCGCGACGCCCTCGGCCGGGCCGACGCCGTACGGATTCGCCACCACATCGCAGGGGATCGTCGTCGTCACCGAGGCCTTCCGCGCGCAGAAGGGCGCGGCCGCCGCCTCCAGCTACCGTCTCGACGGAGACCGCCTGACGCCGGTGACCGCCTCGGCCGGCAACGGCCGCAGCGAGATCTGCTGGGCCGTCACCACCCCGAACGGCCGGTACGCGTTCACCACGAACTTCGCCGACGGAGCCATCTCGCGTTGGCGCATCGACGCCGACGGCTCCCTCGTCCTGGAGGACGCGACCGCCGGGCTGACGCAGGACGGCCGTAGCGGGCTGCGGGACGAGGACCTCACCGACGACGGCCGCTTCCTCTACGCCATCGACGCGGACGCCGGCGAGCTGCGGGGCTGGGCCGTCGATGGAGTGGGCGTTCTCACCCCGATCGCGACGGCGGCGGGTCTGCCGGCCACTGTGGCGGGTCTGGCCGCCTTCTGAACCGTCGGAAGATCAAGACCGGTAGTAGTCCTCGAGCGCCTGCCGGAGGGCCGCCCGACCGCGATGCAGCAGGACCCGCTGGTTCTGCGCGGTGATCGTCAGTGCCTCGCACGCCTCGTCGCTGGTCAGCCCCTGCACGTCTCGCAGGGTGACGACGACGCGCTGGCGCGGCGGCAACGCGGTCAGGGCGGCGCCCAGCAGGCGCACCGCCTCCTTCGCTAGCACCCGGCCCTCCGGCTGGGTCTCCCAGCGCGGCGGGACGCCGATCGGCGTCCAATGGTCCGGATACGGATCCTCGGCGCCCCGGAATCGAGCCGGGTCCACGGTCGGGCCCTCGTCGTCCCGCGCCAGCGAGGACAGCGGTACCGTGCGTGCCTCCCGGCTCCCTCGCGTACGCGCCCGGTTGACCAGGATCGTGAACACCCAGGTGCGCAATGTCGATCGGCCCTCGAAGGTGGGCAGCCCCCGGACGACGCCGAGCCAAGTGTCCTGGACGGCGTCCTCCGCCGACTGCGCGTTCGACACGTAGGCGCGCGCCACGCGCAGCATCGCTGGAGACCAACGGTCCACGAGATCCGCGAAGGCCTGGTCGTCCCCCTGGCGCAGCTGTTCCAGCACCTCGGCGTCCGGGTCGGCCGTCGTCGACGCCGGCGGGCCCGGCGTCGTCACGTCTGCCTCCGGATCACAGACCTACCTTGGTGCATGAAGCCGCTCTGTGGACAGCACTCGGCGCCGTTCAGGTCGGCGGCGAGGTCCGTTACGGGACGAGCACGGGCGTCACGGGAGGCACAGTGTGCCCTCGTACTGCGACCGGCCTCCGTCGACGGCTGAGAAGGTGCCCTCCGCGCGCAAGGCTCGGGATGCTCCGGCAAGCCCGTCGGTGCCGCCGACGATGGTCTGCAGGTCGACGATCGGTCCGGACGGGGCGAAGACGCCGGCGTTCTTGATGATGAGCGTTCCGGTTCGGCCGCCCACAGAGGCGTCAACGGTGGAGTTAGACGTGAAGGTCAGCGCCCCCGTGGTTGGGGTATCGGCCGTCGGCGTGATGCTCGTCGCTGCACCCCCGGAAATCGCCGCGGATCTGGCCGGAGTAGGTGCCCGTGATGCACAGCCCCACGGGCGAGGTGCAGTTCTCGCTCGTGGCGTGATCGACGTAGAAGCCGCGGACGTCGCGGCATCCGGACGCCGCCTCCGACGGCGCGGCCGAGCCGACGAGCAGCGCGACTGATGCCGCGCCCAGACCGATGACGGGACGCATGAAGGGGGAACGCAGGATGACCAACCACTCCTCCAGACGAGACCGAAACTCCTGGGACTCGCCTTCCGCACGCGCGGGCGTTGCGCGCGGAGTCGTGGAACCATCACGCGTAACGTCCCGGGCGTTGCCGGGACGGAAGAGTGTGGAGTCCGATGAGCGAGGAGGTCGCGTGGACGACGAAGAGGTGGCGTGCCGCCAGGTCGTCGAACTCGTGACCGACTATCTCGAAGGCGACCTGCCGGAACCCTTGCGAGCTGCGGTGGAGCGGCACCTGAGCGAGTGCCCACACTGCATCGACTACGTCGAGCAGATGCGGGCGACGGCGGCGTCGCTGCCACAGGTCCCTATCGAGACCATCAGCCCTGCCGCGCGCGACGAGCTCGTGGCAGCCTTCCGCAGCCTGATTCCCCGGCCCGACGAGCGGTCGTGACCATCACTCCTGTTCGGTGAGCAGGTCGAGCAGGCCCTCGAGGTCCTGCTCGCACGGTCCGCACGCTGCGACCTGTGCCGCGACCGGGGGACACCTT
>DATKNA010000012.1:0-17008 GCA_035541595.1 Kineosporiaceae bacterium
GCACGCGTTCCGGCCCGCTCCCCGTGCACGCGTTGCGCCGCGTTGCACGCGTTGTGGTGCTCCCAGAGCGGCTCGGAGCGCCACAACGCGTGCAACGCGGGATAACCCGTGCACGTGACGTTGCGTGCGGAGGACCGGATCGCCTCGCCGCCGGCTACGCCTCGAAGTACCGGTCGATGTCGTCGGCGTACACCAGGGCGGCGCTGGTCTCGGCGACCGTCCTGAGGTAGGTCAAGGCGTGCTCCCGGCCCAGCGCCGTGGCAGCCAGCGAGGCCGCGATGGACGCCAGGGCTGTCACGAACTCCAGTCGTGCCCGCTCGCTCTCGCCGGCGTCCGCGAGCACCTGGTACATGGCCTGATGATCACCGAGTAACTGGAAGCGGACGAACGCCGCCGCCCGCTGGTTCGCCCGGGCCGCAGCGCGCCGCTGCACCGTCGACATGGTCACTCCCCTCACCGGAGGTGCCGAGCTGCGGCACCCACGGGAACAGAGATCGGTACAGTCCGCAACCGTTTCGGCACGACCGCACCCGTCCGGGCGGGGGTCACGAGCCGGCAGCGGCCTGGTCACAGTTGGATCACCATCGGGCCGGTGGGGCATGACACCAGGCGGCGGAGGGGATAGCACTTGAGGAAGCGGGTGGTCCGCAGCCGGGCAGGGCACGGACCATCCGCTGCCCAGTCGCCGGGTCGGAAGTCTGGGCCCGTCGTCCAGTCCGTCCGTAACCGTCCTCGGCCACCTGCCGACGGTCGGAGATGCGGCGCACTATCGCGGTCCCGGCTGATGATCGCGATCGGGCGCCCCTGGACGGCAGTCCACGGCGACCGGGGACGAGCCGGGCGGTAAGCCGGATCCTGTCCCGGGGCCGGCGAACCGGCCCGGGGGCGGCCATCCCTCTCGAGACGCCGTTGCCGGCGCCTTCCTCGCAGCCGGTGCCCTCGAGAGGCGCCGGCCGACGATAGCGGCCTACCCGGGAGCTCGGGCGGGCAACCCTCGAACGCTCCCTGTCTGGCCTTGCTCCGGGTGGGGTTTACCGAGCCGCACCGGTCACCCGGCACGCTGGTGGTCTCTTACACCACCGTTTCACCCTTGCCGCGCCCGGCGTGCACCGGTGCGCGGCGGTCTGTTCTCTGTGGCACTGTCCCGCGGGTCACCCCGGGTGGGCGTTACCCACCACCCTGCCCTGTGGAGTCCGGACTTTCCTCGGCGAGCGGCACACCGCCCGACGCGGCCGCCTGCCCGGCTCGTCCACCACCCATTCTAGGCCCGCAGCCCGGAAGGGTCAGCACGGTCGCCAGCACGGGGCAGATCGCCGCCGCGACGATCGTCCCCTGGCTGGTACCCCGTCCTTGACCTCAATGGACCGGCGGGTCGGACATGATCGACCTCCCGGGCTTCGAACTCGAGCGCGTGCACCGGGCTCTCCGTGTGAACGTGCATGTCGGTGGAAGCGCTCACGACGGCTCGTTCGCTCGGTGGTCCGGCCTCTGTCGTCCCAGGTGGACGGCGCCGAGGAGCACCCGGATCAGTGCCCCCAGGACGATCAGGTCGAGGATCATCTGAATCGTGACGACGACGCGCGCCGTCTGGCTGACCGCGGTGATGTCTCCGAACCCGACCGTGGCGAAGACCGTCATCGTGAAGTAGAGGGTGTCGGTGCGGTTCAACGACTGCTGGTTGAAGTTGCTGGCATCGGCCTGGGACAGCAGGAAGTACGCAGCGGCGAAGAGGAGCACGAACAGCGGAACGATGATGGCCACGGCCAGCACCGCTCGCGCTGCCGGGTGGGGAGCGCGGATGATTGCCCGCACCTGGGACGCGGTGACGGCGACCAGCGTGAGCACCCCGGCCGTCAAGCTCAGCCACAGCGGGACGGCGGTCATGACGTCGAGCGGGGTGAGGTAGTACCCGACCGTCAGACCAGTCACGATCACCAACGCCCGCGCCAGGCCGACGGTGACCATCCGGCGGCGCTCCGCCGGAGGCGGGGGGTTACCGATCGGGAGGGTCACGGTGCGGCCTCCGCCGAGGTGTCCGGGCTGATCCGCGTCTGGGTCGGCGACGACAGGGGAAGCCGCAGGATCGACACGGCCGCCGCGCCCATCGGGGCGGCCACAGCCGGGCACCAGATGGTCGACATGCCTCATCCTTTCCGGGTGCTCTCCGCGAGCGGCTCCGATGACCACGAGGGTGATCAGCACGCCTGATCCGATCGTTTGTGGCACCGACACCTCACGATGGAGGCTCTCATGCGCCCGTCGTCCCCCTCGAGGAGGAATCCGCTCGAGGTCTGCCGAGGCCGGGTAGCGCCAGGCCCGCGAGGGACGTGGGGTCGGGCCTCGTCACCCGGATGACGCGGCGCGCCATGGGCGACACCCTGGGGTCACCCACCGGATTCCTTGATCGCGGCGAAGGCCGGCGGTCGCGGACGTACCGTGACGCCATGACGCCCGAGGAGTTCCGCGCCGCCGGCCACCTGCTCGTCGACTGGATCGCCGACTACCGCGCCCGGGTGCCCGACCTGCCGGTGGCCGCCCGGGTCAAGCCCGGGGACGTGGCCGCCGGGATCGCCCCGCGCGCGCCGGAGTCCCCCGAACCGTTCGGCGCCGTCCTGGCCGACCTGGACCGGGTCGTCGTCCCTGGGATCACCCAGACGCAGAGCCCCCACTTCTTCGGCTGGTTCCCGTCGAACGCGAGCCTGGCGTCCGTCCTGGGCGACGTGGCCTCGTCCGGGCTCGGAGCGCTCGGGATCAGCTGGCAGTCGGCCCCCGCGCTGACCGAGGTCGAACAGGTCGTCGTCGACTGGATGCGCGACCTGGCCGGGCTCTCGCCGGCCTGGCACGGCGTGATCCAGGACACCGCCTCGACGGGCACCCTGGTCGCCCTGCTGGCGGCGCGCGAGCGGGCCTCCGACCACAGCGCGCGCCGCGGCGGGCTGCAGGGTGAGACGGCGCCTCTGGTCGTCTACACCTCACCGCATGCGCACTCCTCGGTCGCCAAGGCCGCGCTGCTGGCCGGGTTCGGGCACGAGAACCTCCGCTACGTCGAGGTGGACCCGGTGACGTACGGGATGCGACCCGAGGCGCTCGCCCGGGCCATGGCCGCCGACCGCGACGCCGGGCGCCGGCCGGCGGCCGTCGTGGTCTCGGTGGGCACCACCGGCACCACGGCCGTCGACCCGATCGCTCGGCTGCTCCCGATCGCCGCCGACCACGGGGCGTGGGTCCACGTCGACGCTGCGATGGCCGGCTCGGCGTTGCTCCTGCCCGAGCTGCGTCACCTCGTCGCCGGAATCGAGGGCGAGACCGGCGTCGACGGGCGAGCGGGTATCCCCGGCGCCGACTCCCTCGGCTGGAATCCGCACAAGTGGATGGGGACGATCCTCGACTGTTCGCTCCTGTACGTCCGCGACCCGGACCATCTGGTGCGGGTCATGTCCACGAACCCGTCGTACCTGCGGTCGGCGGTGGACGGCGACGTCGTCCAGTACCGGGACTGGGGCATCCCGCTCGGGCGGCGCTTCCGCGCCCTGAAGCTCTGGTTCCATCTGCGCCTCGACGGCGCGGAGGCGATCCGTGCGCGGCTGAGGCGCGACCTCGCCAACGCGCGCCGCTTCGCCGAGCACGTGGCCGCGGAACCCGGTTGGCGCGTACTCGCCCCGGTGGTCCTGCAGACCGTCTGCGTGCGGCACGAGCCTCCCGGCCCGGACGGAGCGCCGTTACAGGGCGAGGCGCTCGACGCCCACACGCTGGCCTGGGCCGCCGCGGTCAATGACGCCGGACGCGCGTTCGTGACGCCGTCGATCCTCGACGACCGGTGGATGGTTCGGGTCTCGATCGGGGCCGAGGCGACCGAGCAGGTGGACGTCGACGAGCTCTGGCGACTGCTCCGACGGGCGGCTGCCACTGTGGCTTCATAGATTTCATCTCGGCCTTGTCAGAGTCGAAGGTCTCATGTTGACTTATGACATGGCGAATACGATGGAAGTGATCCTGCGCCGGGTTGCGGCCGGCGAACTCACCCCTGATGAGGCCTTGCCCCTCATCGACGCTGCCAACCGGTCTGCGCCCGGGAACGGCGGTGGCGGCGCCGCCGCAGCCGTCGACGCCGGCACCGAATCCAGCACCGAATCCAGCACCGACACCCAGGCCGGCACCCCCGCGGATGGTGGTGCCGGCACGGGCGCACAGGCCGGCACGGGCGCGGGGAGCGGGGGGAGCGGATGGCCGGGCAGCGGCGCCGGCTCGGCGACCCCGCCATGGGGCACCGCTCCCGGGCCGGCCGGCTCGGCCGGCGGGGGAGAACCCATCAGCAGCTCCGACCACCCCAAGCGGATCCGGGTAGCGGTCTCCTACCGCGCCCTGCGGATCATCGCGGATCCGGGCGTCACGGGAGCCTTCGTCAGCGGGGAGCACACCGTGCGGCGCGAGGGCGACACGCTGGTCGTCGAAGCCAGCGGGTTGCCGCTGTTCACCGGTGACGACGACGAGCCGGGCACGGGCGGCCGGTTCTCGTTCTCGAACCTCCCACGGACGATCGCGAAGGCCCGGGCGCTGCAGAACGAGAGCCTCATCGTACGGTTCAACCCCTACCTGCCGATCGAGCTCGACGTCGCCGGGGCCAGCGTCCGGATCACCGGCGGTGAGGCCGGTGCGCGACTGAGGCTGCTCGCTTCCGCGCTCAAGGTCGACACCCTGCGCGGACCGCTCGACCTCGACGCGGTGTCCTCCTCGGTCAAGGGCACGCTCGGCCCGAGCGGGTCCTCGCGGATCTCCGCCGAGTCGTCCTCGGTCAAGGTCAGTCTGCTTGCCGGCACCGGCCTGCGGATCCACGCTCGCAACCGGATGGGCAAGGTCGTCCTGCCGACCGGCGTCACCAAGGGCGACATGGTCGATCCCGGGATCCGGGAGTCCGTCGTCGGCGACGGCCGCGACGAGCTGACTGTGGAATCGGTGATGAGCTCGGTGGTCATCGGCGCCGACGTCATCGGGGCCGGATCCCCCTGGGGCTCGAGTGGGGTCGCGTGACCTCCCACCCCGTTCCCTACCCTGCCGCCTACCGGCCGCCCCGGGACTGCCCGGTCTGCAGCGCACGCCTGGAGATCACGCAGCTCGGGTGCCCGAGCTGCGGCACCGGGCTCACCGGGCACTTCGCCCCGTGCGAGTTCTGCGGGCTGGACGAGTCCGACCTCACGATGTTGCGGGTGTTCCTGGCGTCCCGGGGGAACATGCGTGATCTCGAGCGGCACCTCGGTGTCAGCTACCCGACCGCCCGGGCCCGCTTCGACGACCTGCTGCGCAGGCTCGGTCTGATCGGACGTAGCGCCGGTGGCGCCGGCAATGGCGGTGCTGCCGCGCCGACGCCCGGTGTCCCCGCGCGGGGGACCGGTGCGATCTCGGAGGCGGAGCGGCTGGCGACGCTGCAGGCGGTCGCCGAGGGCAGGCTCGACATCGAGTCGGCGCGCCAGCGGCTCGCCGGCGACTGAGGCCCCGGCCCCCGGGCCCCGGCCCCGGCCCCGGGGGGCCGGGGGCCGGGGCCGGGGGCCGGGGGCCGGGGGCCGGGCATGATCGGCGGAATCGCGGCCGAACCAGGCGACACGCCGCGACAACGACGGCGTGTCGCGCCGACCGGCCGGGATTTGGTCGATCACGCACGCGCGCCGGGATGGCGGAGAGCGAGGCCGGGCGCAGAGGGCAGAGCACGAGGCGTGGGCGCGCAGAGGGAGGCTACGGAAGGGCCTGCTCCAGGTCGGCCATGAGAACGGTCTCCTCCTCGAGGCCCACGCTGATCCTGATCACGCCGTCGGTGATGCCGGCGGCCTCTCGCGCCTGCGGGGTGAGGCGCCGGTGCGTCGTCGTTGCCGGGTGGGTGACCAGGGACTTCGCATCGCCGAGGTTGTTCGAGATGTCGATGACGCGGAGCCGGTCGAGCACGGCGAACGCGGCGTCCTTGGCGCCGCCCTGGCCGGCGTCCAGCTCGAAGGTGACCACCGTGCCGCCGGCACTCATCTGCCGCCGGGCCAGCTCGTGCTGCGGGTGCGACGGCAGGTAGGGGTACCGGACGCCGACCACCCGTGGGTGCCGCTCGAGCCAGGCGGCCAGCCGGGCGGCGACGGCGCACTGGTGGTCGACCCGTAACCGCAACGTCTCCAGGCCCTTCAGAAGCACCCACGCGTTGAACGGGCTCATCGAGGGGCCGGTGTGCCGCATCAGGGTCTGAACGTCGCCGTCGACGTAGTCCTTCGGGCCGAGGATGGCCCCGCCGAGCACACGCCCCTGTCCGTCGATGTGCTTCGTCGCCGAGTAGACGACGACGTCGGCCCCCAGCTCGAAGGGCTTCTGTAGCAGCGGCGTGGCGAACACGTTGTCGACCACGACGGTCGCGCCGGCGGCATGGGCAAGGTCGCAGACCGCCCGGATGTCGACGAGGTCCTGCATGGGGTTGGAGGGGGATTCGAAGAACACCCCCTGCGCGGGCGAGGCGAGCGCCTTCTCCCACTGGTCTAGGTCGTGCCCGTCCACGAAATCGGTGGTGATGCCCCAGCGCGGTAACAGCTCGTCGAGGATGACCATGCACGACCCGAACAGCGCCCGCGAGGCGACGACCCGGTCCCCCGCCCGCAGGAACGCCGCGAGCGAGGTGAACACCGCCGCCATGCCGGTGGCGGTCGCGAAGCAGGCCTCCGCGCCCTCGAGCAGGCGCAGCCGTTCCTCGAAGACCCCCACGGTCGGGTTGCCGTAGCGCGTGTACATGTGGTGGTCGAGGTCGCCGGCGAAAGCCGCCTCCGCGTCGGCGGCGGTCGGGTAGGCGTAACCCTGGGTGAGGAAGATCGCCTCGGCGATCTCGTGGAAGTCGCTGCGGGCGAGCCCGCCGCGCACGGCGACCGTGTCGGGCCCCCACGCCGCCGGACCGGGCGGCGTGGCGGCCGGCCCGGCAGCCGGCGACGTCCGGTCGTTCTGCCCGGTCACGACTGCCGCCAGGGCAGGCCGGCCGCACGCCACCCTCCGACGCCGCGATGCCCGCGGGCGTCGATCGGGCCTTCGAAGCCCTCGAGGACGTTGTAGGCGCGGACGAAGCCGGCGCGCGAGACCGTCTCGGCCGCGGCCGCCGACCGGACGCCGGAGCGGCAGATGAACAGGACCGGCTGCTCGGGATCGACACCGGCGGCCGCCAGCTCGTCGAGGAACGCATGGTTCTGGGCGCCGTCAGGGAAGCGCTGCCATTCGACCCGGACCACGTCCTTGCCCAGGGCGGTCAGGTCGGGCAGGCCCACATCGGTCCACTCGGCACGGGTGCGGACGTCGACGAGCACGGCGTCCGGGTTCCGGACGAGCAGGTCATAGGCCTCGAGAGGGCCGAGGTCGCCGGCGTACGGCACGGTCAGACCTGCCCGACGACCGGCCGGACGGCACGTTCCGGCGGGCCGTCGAGGACCACGGCCTGGGCGGTGACGACGCGGCCGCCGTCGACTGCGATGGCCGGGCTCCCATAGAGTCGGTAGCCGTCGGCGAGGGCCTGGCTCACGCGCTCGCAGAACGCGCGGTCGTCCGAGCCGGTCAACAGCCGGTACCGCAACCGCTCTCGTTGTCGTGCCGGCTGCTCGGTCATGGCACCTCCGGAACCCGACGCGTGGGCGCCGATTCGGCCCCGCCGCGATCAATGCTGCCAGACGGCGAACTCGCGATGCCCGCGGGTCCGCCCCTCGCCGGGCCGCTGAGCAACGCCGCCGTCGGTGGGCGACGACGTGGGCGCGTGGCAGGCCTACGGTGGGACCGTCACCGTCCAGCGGCCCTGGGAGACGCCATGACCGACACCGTGCAGCCCGCCGTCCGCGACGCCGGGGGTGAGGCCGGCGTCGTGCTCACCATGTCCGGTGTCGAGCAGCGCAGAGTGCTGCGAACGCCGATCCCGGGGCCGCGATCGCAGGAGCTGCACGCGCGCAAGGCCGGCGCCGTTGCCGCTGGGGTGGGCACGACGCTGCCGGTCTACGTGGTGGATGCCGGCGGCGGGATCCTCGTCGACGCCGACGGCAACCAGCTGATCGACTTCGGCTCCGGCATCGCCGTGACCACGGTCGGCAACGCCGCCCCGCGCGTGGTCGCCGGCGTGCACGAGCAGGCGGACCGGTTCACGCACACCTGCTTCATGGTCACTCCGTACGAGAGCTACGTGCAGGTGTGCGAGGCGCTCAACCGCCTGACGCCCGGTGCGCACGAGAAGCGCTCAGCCCTGGTCAACTCCGGAGCCGAGGCGGTCGAGAACGCGGTGAAGATCGCTCGCCGGTACACCGGGCGCGATGCGGTGGCGGTGTTCGACCACGCCTACCACGGGCGGACCAACCTCACGATGGCCATGACGGCCAAGAACATGCCGTACAAGGACGGCTTCGGCCCGTTCGCGGGCGAGATCTACCGCGCGCCGATGTCCTACCCGTTCCGCGAGCCGGCGCCGATCGACGGCGCCGGAGCCGCCGAGCGCGCCATCACCCTGCTCGAGAAGCAGGTCGGGGCGAACCGGTTGGCCGCCGTGGTCATCGAACCGATCCAGGGTGAGGGCGGGTTCGTCGTGCCGGCGTCCGGATTCCTCCCCGCGCTCGCGGCATGGTGCGCGGAGAACGGCGTGCTGTTCATCGCGGACGAGATCCAGAGCGGGTTCGCCCGCACGGGGGACCTCTTCGCCTGCGACCACGAGGGCGTCGTGCCCGACCTGATCACCACGGCGAAGGGGATCGCCGGTGGGATGCCGCTGGCGGGCGTCACCGGCCCGGCCGAGATCATGGACTCGGTGCATTCCGGTGGTCTGGGCGGCACCTACGGCGGCAACCCGGTCGCCTGCGCGGCCGCGCTGGGCGCGATCGCGACGATCGAGGAGGACGACCTCGTCGGGGCGGCCCGGCAGATCGAGCAGATCATGAAGCCGCGCCTGGAGACCCTCGCGGCTCGACACCCCGAGATCGGTGACGTGCGGGGCCGCGGAGCGATGCTCGCGGTCGAGATCGTGACGCCGGGGACGACCGAGCCCGACCCCGGCCGGACCGCGGAGGTCAGCGCCACCTGCCACGCCGCTGGCCTGGTCACGCTCACCTGCGGCACGTTCGGCAACGTGCTGCGGTTCCTACCGCCTCTGGTGATCCCCGAGCCGCTGCTCGTCGATGGCCTCGACATCCTCGACGACGCCTTCGCCGGCTAGCCACCCGGCCTCAGCCGGGATCGCGGCGAGCCTGTCACGCGGTCCAGTGGTGCGCGGCGAAGGACAGCGCGACGACGCCCAGCAGCGGCAGGCAGGCGACGACGATCGTCGGGGTCAGCCACGCCCATCGTCGCCGCAGCGACACCTCGGCGAGCAGCAGGTACGCGGGGAACCACATCAGCGCGTAGCGCGGAGCCGAGACGAGCGTGGTCGAACACACCAGCACGGCGACGTTGAGCAGGACGAACACCGTTTCGGGCCAGCGCCGCAGCAGCGCCAGGACCACGACGAGCCCGACCCCTGCCAGGGTGACCAGGAGGTCGGCCCAGCGCGAGATGACGAGGTCGGGGGTCCTCGCCGTCCGGATGCTGTGCCAGGCGTTGTCGATGCCCGTCCACGGTGCCGCGAGCTGGCGGTCCCAACCGATCTCCTGGGTCTGCTGCCAGGCGTTCCACGTTCCGGTGCGCGCCCGCAGGTAGGCGAAGAAGCCGGCCGCCGCGAGCGGCGCGAGGGCCAGGGCGGCGGCGACGTCCGGACGCAGTCGCCGGCGCAGCGGGAGGCCGTGCGTCTGGGCGAGGTAGAGCACCAGCAGCGCGGCGGCGAGGAACAGCCCGTTGATGCGCACGAGTGTGGCGAGCCCCGCCAGTGCCCCGGCGGCCCACCAGCGCCGGGTCAGCCCCGCCGCCCACGCGCCGAACGCGCACGCCAGGAAGAGCGCCTCGCTGTAGACGGTGACGAGGAAGAATCCGTACGGAGCCACCGCGAGCAGCACCACCGCGGCCCAGCCACCCCGGGGGGACCCGCTGACCAACCGACCGAGATGCCAGAGCACGACCGCGGCGACCGTTCCTGCGGCGACCGAGACGACGAAGCCGGCCAGCGCCGCGTTGCCCCCGGTGAGCGGCATGACGAGGCGGACCGCCAGTGGATAGCCAGGAAAGAACGCCTGGTCGCAGCAGCCGTGCGCCAGCGGCAGGTACCCCCGGTCGACGATCCGCAGGAAGTGGAACGAGTCCCACCAGGTGAACCGCTCCAGGAACCAGCGGGTGGACCCGCTCAGCCGGCCGCCGGCGTCGATCCGAAACAACCAGCAGGCCATCACCGTGAAGGTGATCAGCGACGCCCGCGTGCCCAGCCAGAACCCGGCCACGGCCATCGACGTCCGGGACGGCCACCGGACTCGGCGCCGTCGGACCGGCTCCCCGGGCGCGGCGGCGCCACGGCCGCTCGTGGTCCTCGCGTCAGCGGTCGAGCTGGACGTCGGCATTCACCGTCACCACCTCGACGCCGCCGTCCGGCCAGTACCGGACGGCGGTCAGGGCCCCCGGCGTCACCCTCAGCCGCCGGAGCGCGCCGGCCCCGGCGTCCAGGGCGTTCCGGACGACGACCCGCACCGGGCCGCCGTGCGTGACGACCAGGACGGTCCGACCGGGCCACGCCCGGCGCAACCGCGTGAGGGCGCGATCCACCCGGACGGCGAGAGCCTCGAAGGACTCCCCGCCCGCTGGTGCGACGGCCGGGTCGCGGTACCACGCCGCCAGTCCCTCAGGGTCACGCCGGGCGACCTCCGCGTGGGTGAGGCCCTCCCAGGCACCGAAGGCCATCTCGGCCCAGTCGTCATCCGTGCGCACGTCGACCCCGAGCCGATCGGCGACCGCCTTCGCGGTGGCCTGGGCGCGCACCAGCGGGCTGGCGACGACGGCATCGACCGGGGCGAGGCCCGCCAGCGGCGACCCCGCGGCGCCCGTGGTCCGGAGGGCGGCGGCGAGGCGGCCGGCGTCCGCCTCCCCCGCGGGCGACAAGGGCGGGTCGGCGCCGCCGCGCCCGGAGAAGACCCCCCGCTCGGTGTCGGCGGTGCGGCCGTGCCGGGCGAGCAGCACCGTCGTGGGCTCGCCGAGCTGCCGGGGCGGCGAAGCTGGCGCCGAAGCTGACGGCGATGATGGCGCAGGGGATCCGGCAGCCGCCGTGATGTCCGATGCGGCGGAGCGGCCACCCTCCCCTCCGTGCTGATCACCGCCGGAGAGGACGCGGCGGTGCAAGGCGCGCCCCTGCGCAGCGGCGTCCATGGCCTCGTTCGCGAGCCGGTCCGCATGCGCGTTCTGCACCCGGGGGACCCAGGTGTACCGGACCCGCCCCGGGGGGAACACCGCACGGGCCCGGGAGGCGAGGCGACGCAGGTCGTCGTGCCTGATCTGCCAGCGCCCGGACATCTGCTCCACGACGAGCCGGGAGTCCATCCGCACCTCCACGGCGGCGCCGGCATCGAGGTCGGCGGCAGCCTCGAGCCCGGCGATCAGACCCCGGTACTCGGCCACGTTGTTGGTCGCCACGCCGATGGCCTCGGCGATCTCCTCGAGCACCTCGCCGCTGGCAGCGTCCTTGACGACGGCTCCGAAGCCGGCGGGCCCCGGGTTGCCCCGTGACCCCCCGTCGGTCTCGACGACGAAGCGGCCGCTCACAGGCCGGAGTCGGGGGTCCGGACGAGGATGCGACCGCACTCCTCGCACCGCAGCACGGCGTCCTCGCCGGCCGAGCGGAACCGGCCCAGGTCCGTCGGGGTCAGCTCGAGCCGGCAGCCCTCGCAGCGGCGCTGGTACAGCCGGGCCGCCCCGACGCCGCCGCTGGCGTTGCGGATCTTCTCGTACAGCGCGAGCAACTCGGCCGGGACGCCGGCCGCAGCGGCCGCACGCGCGCTCTGCTCGGTCGCCGCCTCGGTGTCGATGGCGGCGAGCGTCGCGTCCCTGCGTCCCTCGACCGCACCGATCTCGGCGTCCACCCCCACGAGCTGCTTCTCCAGCTCGCCCACCCCGGCCTCGGCCGTTTCGAGGCGCTGCATGACCTCGAGTTCGGCGTCCTCCAGCACGCTCTGCCGCTCGCCCAGCGTGCCGAGCTCGTGCTGCAGGGCCTGCAGGTCCTTCGCGCTGCCCCGCCCGGCGTCCAGCCGTGCCTCGTTCCGCACGACGCGCGAGCGGACCTGCTCGACGTCCGCCTCCGCCTTCGCCAGCTCGCGGCGCAGGTCCGACGCCGCGGTGCGGGCGACGACCAGTTCGTCGGCGAGCGCCCGGCGGCGCCGGCCGAGGCGTTCGAGTTCGGCGTGCTCGGGCAGCGTGCGGCGGCGATGGGCGAGCTGCGCGAGGCGGGTATCGTGCGCCTGGACGTCCAACAGCCGCCACTGGTCCTGCGGGGCCGCAGTGGGCACGGGCGTCACCACCTCCACGAGAGACCGTCCCCGGGAGACCGGCGACCCTGGCCACCCTAGCCGGGCCAGGCCGGCGTGCGGCGACGGCACGAATCCGGGGGTCCGGGCCGGTGCGCCCGAATCGACGGGTCCGGGTCGGCGCGGGGCTCGGCGTGCCCGACACTGATCGCCATGGGGACGCTGATCGGGATGCAGACGGAGGGGCCGGCGGGGAGCATGGACGGCGGTCGACATCGGCGGAAGGGACCGCGGACGCGCGGCGGCACCCGGTTCTCCGAGCGGACCCGACTCCCCGTGCCGTTCCTCCTCGTGCTCGCCACGGTGGCCGTCGCGGAGGCCGTGGTGCTCATGGTCGGAGCCCGCTCCTCGCCTCCTCCGGCGCCGGCCGGTGTGCTGGCCCTCGGACTGCTGGTCGGCATCGCCCTACCGCTGGCGCTGATGGCGGTGCACACGGTCGTCGTCGTCCGAGGGGAGGAGCTCCAGCTCTCCCTGCCGCCGTTCTGGCGCCGCCGGATCCGGCTCGACGGGATCGCCTCGGTGGAGGTGCGTGACGTGTCCCCGCTACGCGACGCCGGCGGTTATGGCCTGCGCTTCCGGGGTCACGGACGGGTCGCTCTGGTGATGCGGCGCGGCCCCGCCGTCGAGGTCCGCACGGTGACCGGCGAGACCTACCTCGTCGGCACCGTCCGGCCGCAGCTGCTCCTCGCCGCGCTGGACTCGTGAAGGGTCAGCGGACGACCCCGCCCGGGCTGGGGACCCGGAACGTCCAGGGATCCGTGCACTTCACCGAGACGTGGACCTCGACCGGCGTCCCCGCCGCCTCGAGCGCGCCCTCGAGGCGGTTGGCCACACCCGCCAGCCAGGGCCACTCGCTCGTCCAGTGGGCGACGTCCACCAGGCGGGGAGGGCCGTCCCCGGCCGCCTCGCGCGCCTCGCTCGCCACGTGGTGACGTAGGTCCGCGGTGACGAACACGTCCGCGCCGCTCGCCCGGACCGCGTCGAGCAGGTCCTCGCCGGCGCCGCCACAGACCGCGACCCGGCAGACCTCGCCCATCGGGTCGCCGGCGATGCGCACTCCCTGTGCCGAGCCGGGCAGGGCCTCTGCGACGAGCATGGCGAACTCGCGCAGGGTCGTCGGCGTCGCCAGCCGGCCCACCCGGCCGATGCCCCGCGGGCCCGACCAGGTCGCCAACTCGTAGACGTCGAAGGCCGGCTCCTCGTACGGATGGGCGGTCCTCAGGGCCGCGACGACCGCCGCGCGGCGGCCGCGCGGGAGGACCATCTCCACACGCTGCTCGTGGACGTCGTTGCGGTGCCCGATGTCGCCGATCGTCGGGCGGGCGCCGGCCCCGGGGGTGAACGTGCCGATCCCCGACGAGGTGAAGGCGCACCGGGCGTACTCGCCGATCTCGCCCGCGCCTGCGGCCGTCAGGGCGTCGACCACCTTGTCGACAGCCTCCTCCGGAACGAACGTCACGATCTTGTCCGTGGGGTCGGCAGGATCGGCGGCGAGCGGCTCCAGGTCGGTCAGGCCGAGCACCCGCGCCAGCGCATCCGAGACGCCGGGCGCGGCGACGTCGGCGTTGGTGTGCGCGGTGTAGAGACCGCATCCGGAGCGGACCAGCCGGTGGATCACCCGGCCCTTGAACGAGGTGGCCGGCACCGCGTGCACCGCGCGCAGGAGCAGCGGGTGGTGGGTGAGCAGCAGGTCGGCGTGCCAGGCCACGGCCTCGTCCACGACCGCCTCGACGGGGTCCACCGCGAGCAGCACGCGACGCACGGGCGCCGAGGGGTCACCGCAGACGAGCCCGACCGCGTCCCAGTCCCGCGCCCACGCAGGGTCGTACATCTGCTCGAGCACGGAGACGACCTGGGCCAGGGTCGGCGTGCCGGTTTCGCTCGTCACGCGAGGAACGATAGTCGCGTCGTTGCCGCCGGAGACTGCAAACGTAAACTGTTCGCTATGTCTTGACTACTTTACGCAATCGGTGGACGGCGGGTTGCCCGGTTTTCTCCGCGAACGACCCGTGCACGGCAGGTGGGGCGCCGGGTACGACGGTGCGACCGTCGCGTCCGAGTCGGCGGGAGCCCTCTGCCGACGACCCGAGGTCATCGCGTGCCCAACGGTTTGCCCGACTCGTCGGTGGGCCCGGCCGGACTCGAACCGACGACACCCGCGGTGTAAGCGCGGTGCTCTACCAGCTGAGCTACAGGCCCTGGTGCCGGGCGGCCGCCGCCGCCCGACTCCGGTTTCCGGGATCCTCGTGCCTAGGCGGCTGCCAGAGCGGCCAGGGCCTCACGGTAGGCCGACAGCGGCCGGGCCTGCCCCGGCCCGTTGACGATACTCCAGCGCAGCACGCCCGCGGTGTCCACGAGGAAGGTCCCGCGCACCGCCGCCCCCGTGATCTCGTTGAAGACGCCGTAGGCCCGGGCCGTCTCCCCGTGCGGCCAGAAGTCGGACAGCAGGGGGAACTCGTACTTCTCCGCCTCGGCCCAGGCGCGTTGGGCGTACACCGGGTCGCAGGACACCCCCATCACCTGCACGTGGCGGTCGGCGAACAGCGCGATGTTGTCGCGCAGCTCGCAGAGCTCCCCCGTGCAGATCCCCGAGAACGCGAACGGGTAGAACACGAGCGCCACGTTCTGGCTGCCGGCGAACTCCGTCATCCTGACGACCTGACCGTGCTGATCCCTCAGCGCGAAGTCCGGCGCCGCCGACCCGATCTCGAGCGTCATCCCGCCCTGCCTCCCTGCACCCCGTGGGAAGGACGGCCTCCTCCCGGCACGCCCTGTCGCCCTCCTGGCATCCGCCGGGACGGTCCCCGGCATGATGACAGTGTGGCAGGACTGGGACGGGCGGCCGAGACGGCGGGGGCGGTGCTCCTCGTGGAGGACGACCGCGAGCTCGCCGACGTCCTCGTCCGGCTGCTCACCGACGAGGGGTATGCGGTCGATCACGCCGCCGACGGCCATCGAGGCCTGCACCTGGGCCTGACCGCCGAGTACGACGTGCTCGTGGTCGACCGCGGACTGCCCGCCCTCGAGGGCCTGGACCTGCTGACGCGGCTGCACCGCGGCGGGGTGCGGACACCGACCCTGGTGCTCAGTGCGCGCAGCAGCGTCCAGGACCGGGTCGAGGGGCTGGACGCCGGAGCGCAGGACTACCTCGTCAAGCCCTTCGACGTCGAGGAGCTGCTGGCCCGCCTCCGGGCGCTGCGCCGGCGCGGCGGAACGGGCGACGCAGAGGTGCTCCCCCTCGGCGACCGGGTGCTCGACGTGGGCACGCGGTGTGTTCGCGCGCACGCCGGCGGCACGGAGATCCAGCTGTCCGCGCGCGAGACGCAGCTGCTCCAGGTGCTGGCGAGCCGTCCCAGGCAAGTGTTCAGCCGCGCCGAGCTGCTCGCGTCCGTGTTCACCGAGGCCGACTCCGTGGCCGTCGTGGACACGTACGTGCACTACTGCCGACGCAAGCTGGGGCGGGACGTGATCCGGACCGTCCGTGGACTCGGCTACCGCCTGGGACCGGCGTGACCCCGCCGCAGTCGGCGGCCGACATGAGGCTGCTGCGGACCGCCGCGCGCCGGAACGCGCTCGTCGCCTCCGCCTTGGTCGCGGTCGTCACGCTGGCCGTGGTGGGCCTGACGGCCTGGCTCATGCTCGCCGAGCAGAGCCGCCAGGTGGACGACCTGCTCACGCAGACGGCGGCGGTCGTGGACGACGTCCGCGACCCGCCGCCCGCAAGCTGGGAAGTGCTGACGCGGAACGGGCGCACGAGCCTCAGCCCCGGCCTGCCACCCGCCCTGGGAGCCGCCCTGGCCGCGGTGCGCGAGCACCCGCCGGCACCCGGGCGGGCCGTGCTCACCGAGATCCGGATGGGCGAGGGGTACCGGGTCGTCACCCGGACGACGAGCGACCGGGGCGACGTCGTGCAGGTGGTCGTCGCCGAGAGCCGGTGGACCGCGGACAGAGACCGGATCATGGCCGGCGCCGGTCTGACCGCCCTGGTCGGGTTGGGGATGGCCGCGGTCGCCGGGCTCGCGCTGGGTCACCGTGCCGTGCGCCCGCTGGGCGACGCGCTCGCCCTGCAGCGGCGCTTCGTCGCCGACGCGAGCCACGAGTTGCGCACGCCGCTGACACTGCTGAGCACCCGTGCCCAGGTCGTGGCACGTCAGCTGGAGCGCGAGGGCGCCGACGACCCGCGGGCCGCGCAGGCTCGGGGCGTCGTCCGCGACGTACGGCGGCTCGCCGACGCACTCGACGATCTGCTCATCGCGGCCACGCCGGGTGTGCAGGGCGAGCTGGTGGACGCCGACCTCGGCGAAATCGCCCGGGACGTCGTGGACAGCGCCCGCGACCATGCCGCCGCCGAGGGTGTCGAACTCGTGCTGACGCCAGGACCGGCGGTGGCCACGTGTGTCCCGACGTCCGCTCGCCGGGCCCTGCTGGCGCTGGTGGACAACGCGATCGGTCACACCCCCCGAGGCGGCGTCGTCCGCGTCGACGCCCGTGCCGGGCGCGAGGGCGTCCTGGTCGCGGTCCACGACACGGGACCGGGGATCGGCGCCGGCGCCGGCGCCGGCGCACCCCGTCCGTACCGGGCATACGTCGCAGCTGGGGCG
>DATKNA010000013.1:0-12756 GCA_035541595.1 Kineosporiaceae bacterium
ACTCGACCGCGGCCGCGGCGAAGTGGGACCAGGCGCAGTGCCAGGCCAACGCGCAGAAGCACGTGGCCAACAAGGACGAGGTCGCCGTCATGGGCACGCTCAACTCCGGCTGTGCCAAGATCGAGGTCCCGGTGCTCAACCAGGCCCCGGACGGGCCGCTGCTCATGGTCTCGCACGCGAACACGAACGTCGGCCTCACCCGCCCCTGGGACGCCGGTGAGCCGCAGAAGTACTACCCGACCGGCAAGCGCAACTACGCGCGGGTCGTCACCACGGACGACGTGCAGGGGGCCGCGGGCGCGATCTTCGCCGGCCAGACCCTCGGCGTGAAGAAGTGCTACATCCTCAACGACAACGAGACCTACGGCCAGGGCGTCGCCAAGGTCTTCCAGGAGAACGCCCCGAAGAACGGCATCCAGATCCTCGGCAACGACGCGTGGGACCCGAAGGCCACCAACTACACCGCCGTCTTCCAGAAGATCCAGGCCGCGGGCGCCGACTGCGTCTACCTCGGCGGGATCTACGACGCCGGCGGCGCCCAGCTGGTCAAGGACAAGGTCGCGGTCCTCGGCGACAACACCAAGGTCAAGCTCATCGCTCCCGACGGCTTCACCGGCTTCCCGGACCTCAACAAGGCGCCACAGGCCCAGGGCATGTACCTGACCTTTGCCGGCCTGTCGACCGACGAGCTGCTCAGCGCGGGCGGAGGCGGCGCCAAGTTCATCGACGCGTACAAGCAGAAGTACGGCGGCCCGCCCACCTCCAGCTACGCGCTCTACGGCGTCGCCGCGGTGCAGGTCATCCTCAAGGCGATCGAGAACTCCGACGGCACCCGCAAGGGCGTCACCGACGCCGTGTTCAGCGGCAGCGGGATCACCATCCCCGCCAACGTGTCGGTCATCGGGAAGGACATCACGATCGACCCGAAGACCGGTGACGTCAGCGCGAAGGACATCACCGTCGAGGTGATCAAGAACAACCAGGAGACGTTCCTCAAGACCCAGTCGGTCAGCTGAGACCGGCGACGGGCCCGGGCGAGGAGAACTTCCCCGCCCGGGCCCGTTGCCCCTGTCCGTGGCTTGACCTCACACTGCCACTCAGCACTGTCCGCGCCGCCAGCGCCGCCGCTCCACGCGACCCGCGTCGGGCGCCGCTCCGACCCCAGGGGTGAGCCGATGACCTTGACACAGACGCCGGTCGAGATCTCCGAGTCGAGACCACCCCTCAGCAGGGGGGCCCTGGCGACCCGGGTCCTCGGCCTAGCGCTGCTCGCGGCGCTCGCGGTGTGGATCCTCTACTCCGCCGTGACCAAGCCGACCCAGTTCGCCTCCGCGGTGGTGACCGGGATCAACAACGGGGCGCTGTACGCCCTCATCGCGCTGGGCTACACCCTCGTCTACGGCATCATCGAGCTGATCAACTTCTCCCACGGCGACCTGTTCATGCTGGCGACCATCGTCGCCGCGTTCGTCATCGTCACCGTCTTCGGGGTCACGAGCCTGAGCTGGTGGGCCGCCGTCGTCCTGCTCATCGGGCTGGTCGTGACCATGAGCTTCGCGGCCGGACTGAACGTGGCCGCGGAGCGTCTCGCGTACCGGCGGCTGCGCCGGGCCCCCAAGCTCGCCCCGCTCATCACCGCCGTCGGCCTGAGCTTCGTCTACCAGTTCGTCGGGGTGACCGCCAACGGATCGGCGCAGAAGCCGTGGGACACGATCCTGGGCGACACCGGGTTCTACATCGGTGACGTGAAGATCAACTGGAAGACCATCGTGGTCATCGCCGTCACGGTGCCGCTCCTGCTGGCCATGACCTGGATGGTGGCCAACACCAGGCAGGGGAAGGCCATGCGCGCGACGGCGCAGGACCAGGACGCCGCCCGGCTCATGGGCATCGACGTCGACCGCACCATCGCCTTCACCTTCGGCCTGGGCGGCGCGCTCGCCGGAGCGGCCGGCGTGCTGTTCATGCAGGCCAACGGGCTCACCCGGTGGGACGCCGGCTTCCGGTTGGGGCTCATCGCCTTCACCGCCGCCGTGCTGGGCGGGATCGGAAACCTGACCGGCGCGGTCCTCGGCGGATTCCTCATCGGGGTGATCGAGAACCTCAACAACAGCCTGGGCTTCGGCCAGGAGTGGGGCCAGACGGTGATCTTCACGATCCTCATCGTGCTGATGGTCTTCAAGCCCGAGGGGATCCTCGGCAAGCCCACGACGGAAAAGGTCTGATCATGGCGACCTCGGCGAAGGAGGGGACCCGCTCGACGATGGCGCGCCGGATGACCTCGCTGCCCGTCCTGTTCACCGTCCTGGCAGTGCTGATCTTCGTCTTCTACCAGTTCGTGCTGGGCCGCCTGGTCCAGCCCGTGCAGGACTTCTTCGGCGGCTGGTTCCCACTGACCGCGGTCAACCAGTGCATCATCTGGGCGACGCTCGCGGTCGGGCTGAACATCGTGGTCGGCTACGCCGGCCTGCTCGACCTCGGGTACGTGGCGTTCTGGGCGATCGGTGGGTACGTGGCCGCCTGGATCATGTCGCCGTTCTTCACCCAATGGCAGATCAACATCTTCGGAACCGCCCCGCCTGGGCTGGAGGCGGGCATCCATGTCAACTTCTGGCTCGTCCTACCCATCGGAGCCGCGTTCTGCGCGCTGTGGGGGGTGATCATCGGCGCTCCGACCCTGCGCCTCAAGAGCGACTACCTGGCGCTCGTCACCCTCGGCTTCGGTGAGATCATCCCCGAGGTGTTCCGGAACGCGGGCGACATCAACGGGTTCAACCTGTCGAACGGCACCAAGGGCATCGACCCGCTGGACCCGATCCCCACCGGGCCGTTCCACCTCCTCGGCGTGCCGTCCACCCTCGGCCCGTTCGACAACACGTACAAGTTCCTCGTCTACGGCCTGCTGTGCGCCTTCGCGATCTTCGTGTCGCTGCGGATCAGGGTGGGCCGGCTCGGCCGGGCCTGGCTCGCGATCCGCGAGGACGAGCTGGCCGCGAGCATGATGGGCGTCCCCCTGATGCGCACCAAGCTCGCGGCCTATGCGGTGGGCGCCGCCCTGGGCGGCATCGGCGGCGTCGCGTACGCGACCCTCACCAACGGTGTCTCGCCCGACAGCTTCCAGTTCGCCAACTCGATCATCCTGCTCGCCATGGTCGTGCTGGGCGGCATGGGCAACGTGTGGGGTGTGCTCGTCGGGGCGCTCATCCTGGAGTGGATCAACTCGACGGGCCTGGCGCAGTTCGGATCGACCTTCAACAACACCTTCGGCACGAGCGTCGAGTTCTCGTCGTACAACTTCCTGATCTTCGGCAGCCTCTTGATCATCATGATGCTCTTCCGCCGGGAGGGCCTGCTGCCCGAGGCGCGGACCCGCCAGGTGCTGCAGGAACCCGAACGGGGCGAGATCGAGGCCGTCGGTGCCGATCTGGAAGGGTCGACGGTATGAGCGCCGCCGAGGTGTCGACCGACGCGGTCGCGCCGCCGCTGAGCATGCACGCGGACGCGATCACCATCCGCTTCGGCGGGCTCACCGCCGTCCGCAACGTGAGCTTCACGATCCCGAAGGGCTCGATCGTCAGCCTGATCGGCCCCAACGGCGCCGGAAAGACAACGTTCTTCAACGTCCTCACCGGGCTCTACAGACCCACCTTCGGGCGGGTGTACCTGGGTGAGCGCGAGGTCACCGGGCTGGCCCCACACAAGATCGCCAGCTTGGGACTGGCCCGGACGTTCCAGAACATCCGGCTGTTCAACCTCATGACCGCCGAGGAGAACGTCCTCGTCGCGATGCACTCGCACATGCGGTCCGGGGTCTTCCGCACGGTGCTGCGCTCGGGCCATCAGCGCCGCGAGGAGCAGGAAGGCCGGGTGTTCGCCCGCGAGCTGCTCGAGTTCGTCGGCATCGGCAAGGTCTGGGACGAGTACGCCCGCAACCTCTCCTACGGTGACCAGCGCCGGCTCGAGGTGGCCCGGGCGCTCGCGCTCAAGCCGAAGGTGCTCCTGCTCGACGAGCCGACCGCCGGCATGAACCCGCAGGAGTCGGCGCGATTCGTCGACTTCGTCCACCGGGTCCGGGACGAGCAGCAGATCGCCGTCCTGCTCATCGAGCACGACATGAGCGTGGTCATGCGGGTCAGCGAGCGGATCACCGTGCTCGACCGCGGCGAGAAGATCGCCGAGGGCGGCCCCGACGACATCCGCAACGACCAGCGGGTGGTCGAGGCCTACCTCGGCAAGACCGGCACCGAGGGCTATGGGAGCGACCTATGACGACGCAGTCCCCGGAGGCGGCGCCGACGTCCGCCCGCGCCGACGGCGCCCTGCTCAGCGTGCAGAACATCTCCGTCTTCTACGGGAACATCGCCGCCGTCCGAGGGTTGACGCTGGCCGTCCGCCCCGGTGAGATCGTCACGCTGATCGGCTCGAACGGCGCCGGCAAGTCGACGACGCTGCGCACGATCTCCGGCCTCATCCGGGCGCGTCAGGGCAAGATCGTCTTCGAGGGCAAGGACATCTCGCGGCTCCACGGTCACCAGGTGGTCCAGGCGGGCATCTGCCAGTCGCCCGAGGGCCGGCGCATCTTCCCGCGGATGACCGTCGACGAGAACCTCGACCTCGGCGCCTTCCTGCGCAAGGACCCCGACGCCGTCAAGGCCGACCGGGAGCGGGTGCTGGAGCTGTTCCCGCGGCTGCGGGAGCGGCTCGCGCAGAAGGCGGGCACGCTCTCCGGCGGCGAGCAGCAGATGCTCGCGGTGGGCCGGGCGCTGATGGGCTCGCCACGGCTCCTGCTCCTGGACGAGCCGTCGATGGGTCTGGCGCCCGTCCTCGTCGACCTCATCTTCGACACCATCCAGACCATCCGCGAGCAGGGCACGACGGTGCTCGTCGTCGAGCAGAACGCGCTGGCGGCGCTGCGCATCGCGGACTACGCCTACCTGATGGAGTCCGGCCGGCTGAAGCTCGAGGGGCGGGGGTCGGACCTCGCCAAGGACGACGACATCGTCCGCGCATACATGGGCGGCTGAGCTCTCCGGCCCGCTGTTCGTGGGAGAACGGCCTGCCGCCGCGCGTCGCTGGCCCCGCTCCCGGCCCCGCCCGCCGTACAGTCGGGTCGTTGCCGGGGGTGCGGGCAAGCTGCGGCGGTCCCGTCCGGGACGCCCGACGTCGAGGAGGCTCGCGTGACGCGTCCGCCGGTGGACGTCCGGCAGGCAGGTGCCTGCGACACCGACGACCTGCTCGGGCTATGGGTGCAGGCCCGTGCCGAGATCGCCGGCGCGGGTCGGCCGCTGCTCGGCGCGACGCCGGACGCCATCCGCCCCCGCCTCGTCGACGCTCTGACCCGCCAGGACCTGCGCGTCCTGCTGGCGCGTTGGGAGGGGCGGCCCGCGGGCTTCGCCGTCGTGCGCGTAGGGCAGCTCATGCCGCTGGTCGAGGGCGACTGCGTCCAGCTCGAACACCTCTACGTCACCCCCTCGTTGCGTCACCACGGCGTGGCCCGGGCACTGCTGGCCGGCGTGGCGTCCCTCGCCGAGCGGCACGGCGCCGACCAGATCCTCAGCGGCGCCCCGCCGTCCGCACGCGAGGTGCACCGGTTCCTCGCCCGACTCGGGTTCACCCCGCTCGTGCTGCGTCGCGTCGTGGGCACCGCGACCCTTCGCCGGCGCCTCGCCGGCGAGTCCCGGCGCAGCGCGCTGGAAGACCTGCTCAGCCGTCGCCGCTCCTCCCGGGCCCGGTCCACCCGGGCCGCCACCCCACCCGACGGCCTCGCCCTGGCACCTCCGGCGGGGCCGGAACCGACGGCGTCCGCGCTGCAGGAGCCGGGCCAGCTCCCGCCGGGCCAGCTCCCGCCGGGCCAGCTCACGCCGGGCCAGCTCCCGCCGGCGACGGTCCACCGGGACGGCGGCGGCGAGGCGGGTCTCGAAGCCGGTCTCGATCTGGAGACCGGTCTCGACGTCGACGCCGACCTCGCTGGGGTGACCTTCGACGTCGATGCCGACGTCGCCGCGGCCGGCTCCTGACGACCCGCGCGCCCCGCCGGACTGTCGGCGTCGGCGCATAGGGTGGCGGCGTGAGCCCGTCCACCACCGCGCCCTCCGCGCCGGGTCCAGCCTCTGCTCGGCGATCCCGACCGGCCGCCTCTCCGGCGTCCGGCGCCGTGCCGGCCCGCCCCCTCTCGCCGGGCCACGTAGGCCGGCTCCTGCTGGTCGACGGGCACTCGATGGCCTATCGGGCCTTCTTCGCCCTGCCCGTCGAGAACTTCTCCACCTCCACAGGGCAGGTCACCAACGCCGTCTACGGCTTCACGTCGATGCTCATCAACGTCCTGCGGGACGAGCAGCCCACGCACGTCGCGGTGGCGTTCGACGTGTCCCGGGCCACCTTCCGCAGCGAGGCGTACGCCGACTACAAGGCCAACCGCACGGCGTCCCCGCAGGAGTTCTCGGGCCAGGTCGCGCTGATCAAGGAAGTGCTCGCGGCCCTGCGCATCCCCGTGCTGGAGAAGGAGGGGTACGAGGCGGACGACGTCATCGCCACGCTCACCCGCCAGGCCACGGCTGCCGGCTTCGAGGTCGTCGTCAGCACCGGGGACCGCGACGCGCTGCAGTTGGTGACCGACGACGTCACGCTGCTCTACCCGCTGCGCGGGGTCAGCGAGCTCATCCGGATGACCCCACCCGTCGTCCGGGAGCGCTACGGCGTCCCGCCCGAGCTGTACCCGGACGTCGCGGCCCTCGTCGGCGAGAGCAGCGACAACCTGCCCGGCGTCCCAGGGGTCGGGAACAAGACCGCGGCCAAGTGGCTGACCCAGTACGGCGGCCTGGACGGCGTCATCGCGAACGCCGGCGCGATCGGCGGCAGGGCGGGCCAGAGTCTGCGGGACAACCTCGAGACGGTGATCCGTAACCGGCAGCTCAACCGCCTGGTGGACGACCTGGAGCTGCCCCTCGGCCTGGACGACCTGAAGGTGCGGGCGTGGGACCGCGAGCAGGTCCACCAGGTGTTCGACGGGCTCGAGTTCCGCGTCCTGCGTGATCGGCTCTTCAGCACGCTCACCTCCCCCGAGCCGGAGGCCGAAGGAGGCTTCGACCTCGAGGTCGAGCACCTGAGCGGGGTGGCCGTCCAGGAGTGGCTGGCCGTACACGCCACCGGGCCCGCGGGGCTGGTCGTGGTGGGGAGCTGGCGAGCCGGGCGAGGGGACGCCGAGGGTCTGGCCCTGGCCACCCCTGACGGGGCGGCGGGGTACGTGCACCTGGTCGACGCCGACCCGGCAGCGCTCGCAGCGCTCGGGTCGTGGCTCGCGGACGCCGACCGCGCCAAGGTGCTCCACGACGCGAAAGGGCCGCTCACGGCACTCGGCGACCGCGGCCTGCCCGTGCGGGGCGTGGTCAGCGACACCGCGCTCGCCGCCTACCTCTGCCGGCCGGACCAGCGCAGCTTCGACCTCGCCGACCTCACCCTGCGCCACCTCGGGCGCGAGCTGCGCGCCGAGTCGCCCGCCGACGGCGCGGAGGACGGCCAGCTGACTCTCGAGGTGGACGAGGCCGCGCACGAAGCCGAGTCGGCGATGGTCAGGGCCCGCGCGGTGCTGGAGCTGTCCGTTGTGCTCGCCCGTGAGCTGGAGGAACGAGGTGGCACGCGGCTGCTGGCCGAGGTCGAGCTCCCCTTGGTCGGCGTCCTGGCCGCGATGGAGCACGCGGGCGTCGCGGCCGACGTCCCGCGACTGGAGGCGCTCGAGGCACACTTCGCCGCGGCAGTCGCCGAGGCCGCCTCCCAGGCGTACGCGGTCATCGGTCAGGAGATCAACCTCGGCTCGCCGAAGCAGCTACAGGTGGTGCTCTTCGACGAGCTCGGCATGCCCAAGACCAAGCGCACCAAGACGGGGTACACCACCGACGCCGAAGCGCTGGCCGAGCTCTACGCCAAGACCGAGCACCCGTTCCTCCTCCACCTGCTGCGGCACCGGGACGCCTCCAGGCTGCGGCAGACCGTCGAGGGCTTGATCAAGTCGGTCTCCGACGACGGACGGATCCACACCACCTACCAGCAGACGATCGCCGCCACCGGTCGGCTGTCGAGCACCGACCCGAACCTGCAGAACATCCCGATCCGCACCGAGGAGGGCCGACAGATCCGAGAGACCTTCGTGGCCGGCCAGGGCTACGAGTCCCTGCTGACGGCGGACTACTCCCAGATCGAGATGCGGATCATGGCTCACCTGTCGGCGGACGAGGGGCTCATCGAGGCGTTCCGCTCGGGAGAGGACCTGCACCGGTTCGTCGGGTCCAGGGTGTTCTCGGTGCCGCCGGCGCAGGTCACGCCGGCGATGCGGTCGAAGATCAAGGCGATGTCGTACGGGCTGGCCTACGGCCTGTCGGCGTTCGGCCTGTCCCGCCAGCTGGTCATCCCGGTGGAGGAGGCCCGCGCCCTGATGGAGGAGTACTTCGACCGGTTCGGCGGCGTCCGCGACTACCTGCAGGGGATCGTGGCGCAGGCCCGGCGGACGGGGTACACCGAGACGATCCTCGGCCGCCGCCGCTACCTGCCCGACCTCACGAGTGACAACCGGCAGCGACGTGAGATGGCCGAGCGGATGGCCCTGAACGCCCCGATCCAGGGCTCGGCGGCGGACATCATCAAGGTCGCGATGCTGCGGGTCGACCGGGCGCTGCGCCAGGGCGGCCTGCGGAGCCGCCTGCTCCTGCAGGTCCATGACGAACTCGTCCTCGAGGTCGCACCGGGGGAGCTGGAGCCGGTCGGGGCCATGGTCCGCGAGGCGATGAGCGGCGCCGCGACGTTGTCGGTGCCGCTGGAGGTCTCCGTCGGCATCGGCCACTCCTGGCATGAAGCCGGCCACTGAGCGGGCAACCGCCGTCCGCGGACCGGCCGGTCGGCACCAACGGCCATGGTCGGAACGGCCGATCGCGAGCCCCGGCGAAGGGGAGGCCGGCCCGTGCCGGAGTCGTCGCGCCCTCAGGGACGCCGGGCCACCAGGATGAGCGTGCCGGGGATCAGCCGTCCCCGCAGGGGGCTCCACCCGCCCCACACGTGTTCGTCCCCCTCCGGCCACTCGGGCTCCACCAGCCGCTCGATGACGAACCCTCCATCGACGAGTGCCGCAACGCGGTCCCCGAGCGTGCGGTGATGCTCGGCGTACAGCACGGTGCCGGCAGCGTCCAGCTCCACGTACGGCGTGCGGTCGAAGTACGAGCGATTCACGACCAGACCGTCCGGGCCGGGGTCGTCGGGAAAGGCCCAGCGCACCGGGTGCGTCACCGAGAACACCCAGCGCCCGCCGGTCCGGAGCACCCGCGCGACCTCCGTCATGATCCGCTCGGGGTCGGCGACGAACGGTACGGCGCCGTACGCCGAGCAGGCGAGGTCGAACGAGGCGTCCTGAAAGGGCAGGGCCCTGGCGTCGGCCTGGACCAGGACGGGTCCGGACGACGTCGAGCGGCGGGCCCCCTGCAGCATCCCGATCGACAGGTCGAGGCCCACGACGCGTGCCCCCCGCCCGGCGAGCCACCTCGAACACTGGGCCGCGCCGCAGCCCACGTCGATGACGTCCCGGCCGGCGACCTCGCCGAGCAGACCGGCATCGGCCTCGCGCAGCCCTTCCGGGCCCCAGACGAAGTCGTCCTCGCCGAGGAAGGCCCCGTGCTCCGCCAGGTACGCCGACGCCTCCCGGTCCCACCAGCGCCGGTTCCCCCGCACGCTCCCCTCGGCCCCGGCGGGCGCGTACCCGGCAGCCGTCACCGGGCCGAAGGCCGTCGTCGCGCGCTCGTTCACGTCCTCATCGTCCCCCCGGGCGTGGGGCCTCAGGACGCGTCCGGCGAGCGCGGTGCTTTGACCCGTGATCTGGGCAACAGGTAAGCTGTGCGTCGCGCGCGGCGTGTGCGCGGACTGAAGTTGTCCTTGATCCGACTGGCGGAACGGCGGCCGACGACGGCCTGGCGGGAGGCCACCGACTCCGGGGCTCGTTGGACCGCGCGGCGTCGAACGGCCGGGCCGTCGCCCCCCGAGGGGTGTCGCGCGTCTACCCGTTCAGTCCCATCGACACCTGTCCGCATCGGAGCCCCCTCTACATGACCACGAGCACGGTCGAGCAGACGAGCACCCCCCAGGTCGCCGTCAACGACATCGGCAGCGCGGAGGACTTCCTCGCCGCCGTCGACCAGACGATCAAGTACTTCAACGACGGCGACATCGTCTCCGGAACCGTCGTCAAGGTGGACCGCGACGAGGTCCTGCTCGACATCGGCTACAAGACCGAGGGCGTCATCCCCTCCCGCGAGTTGTCGATCAAGCACGACGTCGACCCCGGCGAGGTCGTCACCGTCGGCGACGAGATCGAGGCCCTCGTTCTCCAGAAGGAGGACAAGGAAGGCCGGCTCATCCTGTCCAAGAAGCGCGCGCAGTACGAGCGCGCGTGGGGGACGATCGAGAAGATCAAGGAGGAGGACGGCATCGTCACCGGCACGGTGATCGAGGTCGTCAAGGGCGGCCTCATCCTCGACATCGGGCTGCGCGGCTTCCTCCCGGCGTCCCTGGTCGAGATGCGCCGCGTCCGCGACCTGCAGCCCTACGTCGGCAAGCAGATCGAGGCCAAGATCATCGAGCTCGACAAGAACCGCAACAACGTGGTGCTGTCCCGCCGCGCCTGGCTCGAGCAGACCCAGTCCGAGGTGCGCCAGACCTTCCTGCAGACACTGCAGAAGGGCCAGGTGCGCTCCGGCGTCGTCTCCTCCATCGTCAACTTCGGCGCGTTCGTCGACCTGGGCGGGGTCGACGGCTTGGTCCACGTGTCCGAGCTGTCCTGGAAGCACATCGACCACCCGAGCGAGGTCGTCGAGGTGGGCCAGGAGGTCACGGTCGAGGTCCTCGACGTCGACATGGACCGTGAGCGGGTGTCCCTGTCGCTGAAGGCGACGCAGGAGGACCCGTGGCAGCAGTTCGCGCGGACCCACGCGATCGGCCAGGTCGTGCCGGGCAAGGTCACGAAGCTCGTGCCGTTCGGCGCGTTCGTCCGCGTCGACGAGGGCATCGAGGGCCTGGTCCACATCTCGGAGCTGGCCGAGCGGCACGTCGAGATCCCGGAGCAGGTCGTCCAGGTCGGCGACAGCATCTTCGTCAAGGTCATCGACATCGACCTGGAGCGCCGCCGGATCTCGCTCTCCCTGAAGCAGGCCAACGAGGGCGTCGCTGCCTCGGGCACCGAGTTCGACCCCAGCCTCTACGGGATGGCCGCCGAGTACGACGAGCAGGGCAACTACAAGTATCCCGAGGGCTTCGACCCGGAGACCCAGGAGTGGCTGCCAGGCTACGAGCGCCAGCGCGAGGAGTGGGAACGACAGTACGCCGAGGCGCACGCGCGCTGGGAGGCGCACAGGCAGCAGATCGAGGACGCCGGTCGCGCCGACAGCGAGGCCCGCGGCGATGCCCCCGCGCCGTCGTCGTACAGCTCGGACGCCCCACCCGCCGAGGGGACGCTCGCCTCGGACGAGGCCCTCGCCGCGCTGCGAGAGAAGCTCACCGGCGGGTTCTGACCCGCTGATACCAGCGAGGAGCCCTGCCGGTCCGACCGGTGGGGCTCCTCGCGTTCCGGGCGCAGCCCTGCCGGTCCGACCGGTGGGGCTCCTCGCGTTCCTTGCGCATGATCGGCGGAATCCCGGCCAGATGAGGCGACACGCCGCGGTATCGACGGCGTGTCGCCTCATCTGGCCGTGATGGCGCCGATCATGCGCAAGGAGTAGGTGCCGCCACCCGCCGGGCTCGAGCCGTCTCTGGCAGCATGCCGCTCGTGTTGCGGGTCGGCCTCACGGGAGGGATCGGAGCGGGCAAGTCGACGGTGGCGCGCGCGCTGGCGACGCTCGGCGCGATCGTCATCGACGCCGACGTGCTGGCACGGCGTGTGCTCGATCCGGGCACTCCCGGCCTGGCCGACGTCGTCGCCACCTTCGGGGAGCGTGTGCTGGCGCTCGACGGCTCCCTGGACCGGGCGGCGCTCGCCCGGGTCGCCTTCAGCGACGAGTCCGCCCGGCGTCGACTCAACGCGATCACGCACCCGCGGGTCGCCGAGCTCACCGAGCGCGAGGTGGCGGCAGCCGCGCCGGACGCGGTCGTCGTCCACGACGTGCCCTTGCTGGTGGAGAACGGGCTCGGGCCCGACTACCACCTGGTGGTCGTGGTGGTCGCGCCCGTCGACGAGCGGGTGCATCGGCTCGTCGCCGACCGTGGCATGACGTCGGAACAGGCCCGAGCCCGGATGAGGGCGCAGGCGAGCGACGAGCAGCGGGCGGCGGCCGCTGACGTCCTGCTCGACAACGCCGGCCCGCCGGTGGCGGTCGGCGCTCAGGTCGAGCGGCTGTGGCACGGCCGGCTGCTGCCGTTCGAGGCCAACCTCCGGATCGGTCGTCCCGCGCCGAGGGAGGGCAGGGCCGTCCTGGTCGAGCCGGATCCCAGCTGGCCCTCGCAGGCCGCGCGGGTGATGGCCCGGATCCGGCGGGTCTCCGGCGATCGCGCGCTGCGGATCGACCACATCGGATCGACGTCCGTCCCCGGGCTGGTCGCCCAGGACGTCATCGACGTCCAGGTCGTGGTCGGCGATCTGGAGCTCGCCCGCCGGGTCGCCCGCGACCTGCGGGACGCCGGGCTGGTCCGCCGGCCGGGCCGCTGGTGGGACCGCGACCCGGACGGCTCCCGGCTGCCGAAGGCGTTCGCGCAGAACGCCGACCCGGCGCGGGCGGTCGACTGCCACGT
>DATKNA010000014.1:0-2167 GCA_035541595.1 Kineosporiaceae bacterium
GCCGTCGGACGACCTGGCCCAGCCGGTCGACCTCCAGGCGGCGACCGGCTACGAGGCGATCGTGCGCGACCTGATGGTGGCGGTGGCCGACGACCCGCGCCGGCCGGAGTGGAAGGCCGACAGCTTCTTCAGGCGCTTCGCGGGCGCGAACACCACCACGGACGCGGGCAGTCACCCCGGATCAGGTCGATTCGCGGGTGTCTCTGGCCGACCGGCCCCTGCGGACAGCCGCGTCCACCTCGCTGGCCAGCCAGCGCGACTCCGCGTGCGACGCCAGCCGGGTCGCCAGGAAGAAGCGCCGCCTGAAGAAGCCGCCGCCCTTTCGCAGCACTGAGAAGCTGCTGGGGTCGGCCTCCGCGCCGTCGTACTCGGCCAGCGCGAATCGGCGGGTGACCCCGAACAGCGGCCAGCCGCAGGTGACGGCGATCTCACTGGCGCCGACCACCACCCGCCGCGGCTCGTACAGCAGCAGCACGAATGCCGGCAGGGCGTTCAGCAGCAGTCCGGCCGCCAGCGCGGATCCGGGTCCCACCGAGGGCGCGGCCTCCGGCCACCAGCGACGCAGCAGCACCGGCGCGACGTAGAGCGGCAGCGTCAACACGACCCAGGCGGTCGCCACCAGGAAGGCAGTCCGCCTCGGATACGCGATCTCGAGCCCCTTCCCCGTCGAGCGGACCACGATGCGCGAGGAGGGTGGACGGGCGATGCGCCCGGCGGTCCTCTCCGAGGACGCGTCCCCCCGCAACATCTCCCCGACCAGACGCGGCAGCTGATCGATGGTCGGCCTTGGCGGGGCGGGTGGGGAGCGGTGCGTGCGGAACACCGGGACCTCGTACTCCCCTCGCCAGAAGCTGCCGGGCTCGCCGAGCGCTTCCAGGATCCAGTGGACCGAGCACGAGCCGTCCTGTGTCGGCTCGTCCGCGACGGTGGCGCGGGCGTCGGCAGGGATCTCGAAGCGCACTGGAATCGCGCTCCCGCCGTCGCCACCCGCCATCGTCGACGCGGAGGACACCTCCTGATCGTCCTCCCACAGACAGGCCGAGGATCCGATCGAGTGAGAGCGGTGACGGATCCACGACCACACGATGCAGCGAAGCACCAGCCGCACCCCCTGGTCCTCGCGCAGCACGGGACCGCCGTGGATCATGCCCTGCAGCACTCCGCCGACCACCCCGGGGACGGACGACAGCTCGAGCACCGACGCTCCGGACCGCACCGCCCGCCACGTGCGTCGAAGCGCGGAGACGAGCAGGGCGAGGGCCAGCAGGACGAACGGCAGCAGGACGAGACCGCCCGGCCCCCGCAGCGTTCTCCACGGGTCGGCGACCATCCCGTTCGCGGCCAGGAGGCCGCCGGCGAGGCCGGCGGCCACGACAGCGAAGATCCAGGGGGTGGTGAGACCGGCAGCCTGCGAGGAGCGGATGCGGCCCTCCGCCCAGTCCGCCCGTGCGAGCCACGGTGCGTCGGTGCTGGCTACCATGGCGCTCCTGGCGGCGCTCGGTCGACTCGGCCCTCGCTTTGTCGCCGCTGCGGCTCGGACGGTATCACCGGCTCCGCGCGACCGCAAAGCACGATCCCCAGCCAGGTGGCTGCAGCCCTGCGCGTGCTGGCAGGCCACCGGGCACCCGGCGATGGACGCGGCCGGCAAGCGGAGGGGGCCGCAAGCCGTATTCAGATCGCGACCGGGTCCTCGCCCAGGACGTCCTCCAGCGTCGAGACGAAGCGGTCGGCGTCCGCCTCGCCGAAAACCAGGGGAGGCCGCAGCTTGAGGACGTTGTCGTGCGGGCCGTCCAGGCCGGAGAGGACGCCGCGCTCGCGGAGCCGCTCGACGACGTAGCGCGCCTCAATCGTCGCTGGCTCCAGCGTCCGGCGGTCGCGCACCAGCTCCACGCCCAGGAAGAGACCGCAGCCGCGGACGTCCCCGATCAGCGGGCGACGCTCGGCCAGGCGATCCAGGGCGAGCCGCAGGTGGGCGCCGACGCGCAGCGCCCGCTCCTGCAGGCGCTCCTCCTCCAGCACGTCGAGGACGGCGAGGCCGACGGCGCAGGCCACCGGGTTGCCGCCGAAGGTGGCGAAGTACTCCATCCCGTTGTCGAAGGCCGCCGCGACTTCCCGCGTGGTCGCCACCGCCGCCAGCGGGAAGCCGTTGCCGATGGGCTTGCCCATC
>DATKNA010000015.1:0-5612 GCA_035541595.1 Kineosporiaceae bacterium
CTCGCCGGGCTGCTGGATACCGGTGGGACGGTCGCTGCCGGCGGAACCGTGCGGATCAGTCTGACCAGCGGGCGCCTGGCCGCCGACGTCCAGGAACTCCTGACCGGCCTCGGGTACCGCTCAGCAATCTCCCGGAGCAAGGTCGAGGGCCGCTCGCGAGAGACGTCGGTGGCGCACGCGCTGACCTTCAGCACCGACGACGACGTCTTCGCGCTCGAGCGCAAGAGACTGCTGCACAAGGAACGGCGACAGTCCTTGCGGGGACGCAATGCCCGGTTCATCACCGAGGTCAACCCGGTCCCCCCCGTGCCGATGCGTTGCGTCGAGGTGGACAACCCCGATCACCTGTATCTCGCGGGCCGATCGATGATTCCGACCCACAACTCCACGCTCGGCCTGGACGTCGCTCGCAGTGCCGCGATCCACCACCAGCTACCCTCGGTGATCTTCAGCCTGGAGATGAGCCGGAACGAGATCACGATGCGCTTGCTGTCCGCCGAGGCGCGGATCCCCTTGCAGAACATGCGAAAGGGGACCATGCGCGAGGAGGACTGGACGCGCCTGGCCCGCACGATGGGCGACGTCAGCGATGCGCCGCTCTTCATCGACGACAGCCCGAACATGTCGCTCATGGAGATCCGGGCCAAGTGCCGCCGGCTCAAGCAGCGGCACGGCCTCAGGCTCGTGATCGTCGACTACCTCCAGCTCATGACCTCCGGCAAGCGCGTGGAGAGCCGCCAACAGGAGGTGTCGGAGTTCTCGCGCGCGCTGAAGCTGCTCGCCAAGGAGCTCGAGGTCCCCGTCATCGCGCTGAGCCAGCTGAACCGGGGCCCTGAGCAGCGGACCGACAAGAAGCCGCAGATGTCCGACCTGCGGGAATCGGGCAGTATCGAGCAGGATGCCGACATGGTCATACTTCTGCATCGTGAGGACATGTACGAAAAGGAGTCACCGCGCGCGGGGGAGGCCGACTTCATCGTCGCCAAGCACCGGAACGGCCCCACCGACACGATCACCGTGGCGTTCCAAGGGCACTATTCCCGGTTCGTCGACATGGCGACGTGATCGCCGACCCCGATGATGTGCCGGGGGCGCCTGGAGGCACGCGGCCTCGGAGCGCGCGCCGGGCCGTCGCTACCGTGGTCTGGTGCTGACGCCGGTCAGGAGCCAGGGCGAGGCCGACCCCGGGCGGCGCCCCGCATGGCGTCGCCCGCGGATCCGTGCCGCCTGCCTGCGCGCTGCCCTTCGCGACGCGCTCCCCGCCGTCGCCGTCTTCGTCGGCATCCGCGTGCTGGGTCTGCTCGCGCTCGTGCTCCTTGCTCGTGCTCGCGGCATCGACGGTCTGGCCCGGCTCGACACCTACGACGCCCCCCGTCTGCTGGAGATCGCCGCGCACGGCTACGACCCGCTCGGCCCGTTCGACGCCGCAGGTCGCGAGCTCGAGAGCAACATCGCGTTCTTCCCGCTCTACCCGCTCGCCGTCCGTCTGGTCGCCGCCGTCCCGGGCGTCGCGGTCACAGCCGCCGGGTTCGCCGTCACCGCGATCGCCGGGGTCGCGGCCGCGGTCGGCCTCGACCGGTTCGGCCGTCGCGTGGTCGTCACGGCACGGGCACCGTCTGGCGTGGCGCCCGGCACGGCGAACGGCACGACGGAGAGCACCGCCGACGGTTCGGCGGACGGCATGGCAGGCCGCATGGCCGGCGGTTCAGCTCTGGCACGCAGGGGAGGTCTCGTCCTCGTCGCCCTGTGGGCGTGCTGGCCGCACTCGGCCGTTCTGGCGATGCCCTACACCGAGCCGCTCTTCGTGGCCCTCGCCGTGTGGTCCCTGGTCGCGCTGCTCGACCGGCGGTGGGTGACCAGCGGCGTCCTCGCCCTCCTGGCGGGGGCGACCCGCCCGGTCGGCACCGCGCTCGCCGCCGCGGTCGCCCTGGCGGCCGTCGCGGCGGTCGCGAGCGACCTGCGCGATCGGCGTCGGCCGAGCCTGCGGCCGGTTGTCGCCGCGGTGCTGGCGCCCATCGGCTTCCTGGGCTACTGGGGCTGGCTCTGGATGCACACCGGCCGCCCGGACGCCTGGTTCTGGGTGCAGGCGCACGAGTGGCACTCCAGGTTCGACGGCGGCCGGTTCACCGCCGAGTCGGTGGCGGCCGCCGCGACCCGGCCACAGGCCCTCGTCCTCGTCGTCTGTGCGGCCGTCGTCGTGGCGTCCGTCGTGTTGCTCGTGGCGCTTGTCGTCGAGGGCGCTCCGCTCCCGGTCGTCGTCTACACGGCCCTCGCCACGTATACGGTCGTCGGCGCCGACGGGTACGCGAACTCCAAGGCGCGCTTCCTGCTGTGCGCCTTCCCCCTCGTGGTGCCGCTGGCCAGGGCCGTGGACAGGGCGCCGGTCCGGACCCTCGTCGTCCTGCTCACGGGGCTGGCCGTGCTGTCCGCCTGGTACAACGCGTTCGTGTTGGTCGTCTGGACGTACTCGCCATGACCCCTACGCGCCGTGACCGACGCGGTCGTCCGGCGCGCCGGCGACGACCTCGCCCGACGACCACACCGAGCTCTTCGCCGACCGGCACGCCGACGACCACCGGGTCTCGCCGTCGCGCGGGCCTGGACGACGCTCGGTGGCTCCGCGCCCGGAGGAGTGTGGGTTCTCCCAGCCCTGCTGGTGACCCGCCGCCGCCTGACGGCACCCTGGTGGGGTGAAGGTCGACGTCGCGATCGTGGGCGCCGGAGGAGCCGGCGCGAGTGTCCTCATCCACCTCGCGCGTCGGCTCCCGCCCGGCGGACCGCCGCCGACGGTGGCGATCGTGGACCCGGTGCACCGTGGCGGTCGGGACCGGACCTGGTGCTTCTGGGACGACGGCACGTGCCTGCTCGACGACGCCGTCCACCGCGCCTGGACGACCATGGTCCTCATCGACCAGCGGGGCGTCCGGCACCGGCTCGACCTCCATCCCCTCCGCTACGTCATGATCCGCTCGCAGGACGTCTACTCGCTGGCGGACGCGGCGGCGGCCCGGATAGGTGCCGTGCGGGTTCCGGCCGCCGCGACCGGGGTCCGGGACGGCGACGACCACGCGACCGTGACCACCCAGGACGGACCAGTCCAGGCGCGCTGGGTACTGGACTCCCGCCCGGCCCGGCCGCGCCGCCCGGCGACGATCTCGCTGGTGCAGCACTTCCGGGGCTGGACCGTGCGGTTCGCCGGCGACGTGCTCGACCCCACCGCGCCGGTGTTCATGGACTTCACCGTCCCCGGCCCGCGCCGCGGCGTCGCCTTCGGGTACGTTCTCCCGGACGACGAGCGCACCGGGCTCGTCGAGTACACCGAGTTCTCCCGCGAGGGGCTGCCGGGCGCGCGGTACGACGAGGCGCTGAGGGGCTACCTGGCCCGGAGTTGGGCCGCCGCCGGGTCGCCCGGCGGCTACGAGATCGAGGACGTCGAGGACGGTGCCATCCCGATGACCGACGCCGTCCACGCCCGCCGGGTGGGCCGCCGCATCGTCCGGCTCGGCACGGCCGGTGGCGCCACCCGGGCATCGACCGGCTACACGTTCGCCGCGATCCAGCGCCAGGCCGCTGCCGTCGCGACCGCCCTCCTCGCCGGCACGGAGCCGGTGCCCCCGCCCGCCTACCCGGCTCGCCACCGCTGGATGGACTCGGTCCTGCTCCGGGCGCTGGACGCCGGCCTCGTCTCGGGGCCCGAACTCTTCTCCCGGCTCCTGCTCAGTCATCCTCCGGAGCGGGTGCTGAGGTTCCTGGACGGCCGGACGTCGCCGGTCGAGGATTTGACGATCATGCAGGGAACCCCGCTCCGGGCGATGACCCGGGCGACCGTGGGCAACGGCATCGCGCGCGCCCGACGCCGGTTCGCCGGTGCCGCCGCATGAGCGCCGACGATCTGCTGCCTCACCTGCGCGCCATCGTCGGCGATCAGCATGTGCTGACCGGCGGTCTCGTCGCCGGTTACGACCGGGACTGGACCGGTCGCTGGCGCGGGTGGCCTCGAGCGGTCGTCCGGCCGGGCAGCACCGGTGAGGTACGGGCTGTGGTCCTCGCCTGCGCCGCCGCCGGCGTGCCGGTGGTTCCGCAGGGCGGGAACACGGGGCTGGTCGGCGCGGCCGCGCCGGCCGACGGCGAGGTGGTCCTCAGCACGCTGCGGCTGCGCGCCGTCGACCCCCCCGACCCGGCCGGCGGCACGATCGAGTCGGGGGCCGGAGCCACGCTGGCGAGCGTGCAGGAGACGGCGCGAGCCTCCGGCCTCGAGTTGGGTGTCGATCTCGCCTCTCGGGGGACCGCCACCATCGGCGGCGTGGTCGCCACGAACGCGGGCGGGGCACGCGTGGTCCGGCACGGGACGACGCGCACCCAGGTCCTCGGCCTCGAAGCCGTGCTCGCCGACGGTTCCGTGGTGACCCGGATGAACGGCCTGCCGAAGGACAACACCGGGTACGACCTCGTGCAGCTGCTCGTGGGTAGCGAGGGCACGCTCGGCGTGGTCACCCGGGTCGTGCTCCGGCTGGCCCCGCGTCCACCTGCGCGGGCCGCCGCCCTGCTCGCGCTCGACGACGTCCCGTCCGCCGTCGGCGTGGTCCGGGGGTTGCGTGCCGTGCCCGGGCTCGACGCCGTCGAGTTCTACACCGCCGCCGGGCACGAGCTCGTCGCCGGGGCGGGCCGCGCGCGCCCCGCCTTCGCGGCGGCCGCGCCGGTGTACGTGCTCGCCGAGGCCGTCGGCGCGGACGCCGACGAGGTCACCGAGGCCCTTGCCGCCGCTGTCGACGAGGCCGTGGGCCTGCAGGACGCCGCCCTGGCGACCGGCGAGTCGGACCGGGCTCGGCTGTGGGCGATGCGGGAGAGCCACACGGAGGTGCTGGCTCGGCTCGAGCCGGTCAAGCTTGACATCGCCGTGCCGCTGCCCGTGCTGGCGGAGTTCCTCGACCGGCTCGACGACGTCGTCGCAGCAACCGCGCCAGGCGTGACGCCGGTCCCGTTCGGTCACCTCGCGGAAGGAAACGTGCACGTCAACCTTCCGGGTGCCCGGCCCTTCGACGAGGCCGGCGCCGTCACCGAGGCCGTGCTGACCCTGGTGGCCGAGCTCGGCGGCAGCATCAGCGCCGAGCACGGTATCGGCCGGGCCAAGCGACGCTGGCTGCACCTCGGCCGCTCCGCGGCGGACATCGCCGCGATGCGGGCGATCAAGGGAGCCCTGGACCCCGCCGGCGTGCTCTCGCCCGGTCGCGTCCTGCCTGACGCCTGACCGTCCCCACCTCGCCGTGATCATGCAATCCCCACTGATCATGCAATCCGTGTCGATCACGTGACTGGACGGATGCAGATCGTGGGGGCTGGGCGCTCTGCTGATCATGAGGGGTGGAGCCAGGTGGAGGTGGCGGCCGAGCCGCGCAGGTGCGATCGGGACCCGGAGTCGGATCGAGAGGCACCTGCGGCTGGCAATGGGCATGCGAGCGTGTCGCCGGGGCCCGTCGACCGATGCTCAGGTCGTCGGTCTGCGGTCCTGCACCGCCCGGTCCTGCACCGCCCGGTCCTGCACCGCCCGGTCCTGCACCGCCCGGTCCTGCACCGCCCGGTCCTGCACCGCCCGGTCCTGCACCGCCCGGTCC
>DATKNA010000016.1:0-3485 GCA_035541595.1 Kineosporiaceae bacterium
CGACTGGTGCATCTCGCGCCAGCTGTGGTGGGGGCACCGCATCCCGGTCTGGTACGGCCCGGACGGCGAGATGCGCTGCCTCGACGCCGGGGAGGAGCCGCCCCCAGGGTGGCGCCAGGACGACGACGTGCTGGACACCTGGTTCTCCAGCGCGCTCTGGCCCTTCTCCACGTTGGGCTGGCCGGACATCACCCTCGACCTGCGGCGCTTCTACCCGACCGATGTGCTGCTCACCGGCTACGACATCATCTTCTTCTGGGTGGCCCGGATGATGATGTTCGGCCTCTACGCGATGGACGGCGTCCAGCCCTTCCACACGGTGGCGCTCACCGGGCTGGTCCGGGACAAGTTCGGCCGCAAGATGAGCAAGTCGAAAGGCAACATCGTCGACCCGCTGAACTGGATGGACCAGTACGGTTCCGACGCCCTGCGCTTCACCCTGGCCCGCGGTGCGAATCCCGGCACCGACGTCCCGATAAGCGACGAGTGGGTCGAGGGCAGCCGCAACTTCTGTACCAAGCTCTGGAACGCAACCCGCTTCGCGCTGCTCAACGGCGCGACGGTGGGCGGCGAGCTGCCGCCTGCGGGCCGGCAGTCCGTGGTCGACCGGTGGATCCTGTCCCGGCTCGCCGCCGTCTGTGCCCAGGTGGACGCCGGCTACGAGGACTTCCAGTTCGCGAGGGCGACCGACGCGCTCTACCACTTCGTGTGGGACGAGGTGTGCGACTGGTACGTGGAGCTGGCCAAGCACCCGCTGCGCGAAGGGGGGAGTGCTGCCGATGTCACCCGCCGAGTGCTCGGCGAGGTCTTGGACGTCGTCCTGCGCCTGCTGCACCCCGTGACGCCGTTCGTCACCGAGGTGCTGTGGACCGAACTGACCGGCGGCGAGTCGATCGTGATCGCGTCCTGGCCGGCCGTATCGGCCTCCTTCGCGGACGCCGACGCCGAGGTGGAGGTCGCCGCCTTGCAGGGCCTCGTCACCGAGGTGCGGCGGTTCCGCTCGGAGCAGGGGCTGCGGCCCGGGCGGCGGGTGCGGGCTCGGCTCACGGGCCTGGAGAGCACCGCCCTCGCGGCGCACGAGTCGGAGGTCAGGGCGCTCGCCACGCTGGACCCGGCGGGTGACGGCTTCACCCCCGCGGCGTCGCTCACCGCCGGTTCCGTGACGGTGGAGATCGACCTCTCCGGTGCCATCGATGTGGCGGCGGAGCGCCGGCGACTCGAGAAGGACCTGGCGGCCGCCGAGAAGGAGCTCGCGCAGGCCGTCGCGAAACTCGCCAACGAGTCGTTCCTCGCCAAGGCCCCGGCGGACGTCGTCGTGAGGATCCGCGACCGGCGGTCCGCGGCCGAGGCCGACATCGGGCGGATCACCACCCAGCTCGGCAGGCTTCCCGCCGTGATCAAGGAATAGATGTCCGGTCCTGATCCCTATTCCTTGATCGCCACCTATTCCTTGATCACGGCGTTCCTGGGGGCGAGCTAGGATGGCCGGTCGCCGACGGAGGAAGGGGCCCGCGCCATGGCGGAGGACGTCCGCGCCCGGATGGGTGAGGTCGAGCGCGAGATCCTCGCCCGGTCCCCGGAGCACGACCTCGTGCCCACGATCGAGCGGATCAGCGAGGTGTGCGGTCTGCTCGGCGACCCGCAGAAGGCGTTCCGGGCGGTGCACGTCACCGGAACCAACGGGAAGACCTCCACCACTCGGTTGGCCGAACGGCTGATGCGCGAGCACGGCTTGCGGACGGGCCGGTTCACCAGCCCCCACCTCGTGGACATCCGGGAGCGCATCGCCATCGACGGCCGGCCCCTCCCGGCCGGACGCTTCGTCGCCACCTACGACGACGTCGCGCCGTACGTCGACCTTGTCGACCAGCGCAGCCTGCTGGCCGGCCGGCCGCGGATGACGTTCTTCGAACTGCTCGTCGCCATGGCCTACGCGGCCTTCGCCGACGCCCCGGTCGAGGTCGCCGCCGTGGAGGTCGGCATGGGCGGTTCGTGGGACGCGACCAATGTGCTGGACGCGCAGGTCGGCGTCGTCATGCCGGTCGCGCTGGACCATCAGCGCTTCCTGGGCCACGACCTGGCATCGATCGCGCGGGAGAAGGCCGGGATCATCAAGCCCGGGTCCGTAGCCGTCCTCGCGGACCAGCCGCCCGAAGCGGCGGCGGTCCTGCTGCGGCGCTGTGCGGAGGTGGGGGCGACGCCGCTGCGGGAGGGCGTCGAGTTCGGGGTGACCGCCCGGGAGATCGCCGTCGGCGGCCAGATGCTGAGCCTGACGGGGCGCAGGCGGTACGACGACGTGTTCCTGCCGCTGTACGGCGAGCACCAGGCCCGGAACGCGGCCTGCGCGGTGGCCGCCGTCGAGGCGCTGCTAGGGGTCGACGGGCAGGGGCTCGATCCGGACGTCGTCCGCGTGGCGCTGGCCGACGTCGACTCGCCTGGCCGGCTCGAGGTCGTCCGGGGTGGCCCCACGGTGCTCGTGGACGCCGCCCACAACCCCGCCGGCGCCGCCGTCCTCGCGGACGCCGTCCGCGAGTCGTTCTCGTTCACCCGGCTGGTCGGGATCGTCGGCATCCTCGCGGACAAGGACGCCGAGGGGATCCTCGGCGCGCTGGAACCCCTGCTCGACGAGGTCGTCGTGACGCGGTCGTCCTCACCCCGGTCGATCGACCCGGACGAGCTCGCCGAGATCGCGGTCGAGGTGTTCGGCGACGACCGGGTGGACATCGCGCAGCGGATCGACGACGCCATCGACGTCGCGATCGGCCGGGCGGAGGAGGGCGGCCTCGTCGGTGGTGGGGTGCTGGCGACCGGGTCGGTGACCGTCGCCGCCGACGTGCGTCGACGGCTCGTGCGACGGTAGACACGAGTCATGCGCTCGCCCCGCCGGACCCTCGCCGCCGCGACGCTGTCGCTGGAGGCGCTCGTCGTGTTCCTCGCGGGGCTGGTCGCGAAGGACCTCTCCTCGCCCCCCGCCGGCGCGGCGCTCGGGTTCTTCTCGGCACTCTCCATCGCCTGCCTCGTCACCGCCGGCCTGCTGCGCACCCGGGTCGGCTACGCCATCGGCTGGGGGATCCAGGCGGTGGCCATCGCCAGCGGCCTCTGGGTGCCCGTGATGTCCTTCCTGGGCGGCGTCTTCGCGCTGCTCTGGTGGGTCGCCCTCCGGCAAGGGGCGCGGATCGAACGGGAGCGGGCCGAGTTCGATCGCCCCGAGTAGGGGTCCGGGCGCCCGATCATGCGCTCGCGTCCCGGTGATGCTGCTCTGCCGCCGCGTCCCGTGCTCCCATGCTCCCGTTCTGCCGAGATGCACGGGTTGTGACGATCGGAGAGCCCCGCTGAGCGTCACAACCCGTGCATTCCGGTCGAGCGCGTGCACGGCGAGCCCGCGTGCACGGCGAGCCCGCGTGCACGGCGAGCCCGCGTGCACGGCGAGCCCGCGTGCACGGCGAGCCCGCGTGCACGGCGAGCCCGCGTGCACGGCGAGCCCG
>DATKNA010000017.1:0-21691 GCA_035541595.1 Kineosporiaceae bacterium
GGTCTGGAACTTGATGGTGTAGTTGCCGACCTTGTCCCCGATGGAGTCCAGGTACAGCTGGATCGCGTTGTTCGTGGAGTCCGACGCGTTCTTGTTCGACCCCTGCAGGGGCAGGTCCGACGAGATGATGAGCGTCTTGCCGCCGCCGCCGCCACTGCTGCTGCCGCCACTGCTGCCGCTCGCGCACGCGGCCAGGCCGAGCGCCCCGACCGCGACGACGGCCACGGCCACAATCGGCTTCGCCATGTCTACCTCTTCCGCTTCTTCGACCGCCGCGGACACGACGTCCCGGCGTTGACCTGGGGGAAACTACCATCGGGGACGGTCGGCGAAACCGCCTCGCAGGTTACAGCCGGGCTCATCTCCACAACGATTCGGACACGCTCGGGAATATTCATCGGATTGCACTGTCATCCGATGAATATCTCGGGTTCGGTCGCGCGGGCATGAATCCGCCCGGTGATGACCACCTGCGGCGCGCTGACGGAACCGGCGAGGGCACGCTGCGCGCCGGGTGTGTCAACCGGCCGGGGGCGACTCCTGCGGTGGACCGGGTGCCGAGGCCGGACCGGGCGCGGCCGTGGGCGCGGGTCCGGGGGCCGGCGTGGGCGCGGGTCCGGGGGCCGGCGCGGACGGCGACGACGTCCGGATGGCCGCCGAACCGGAGGCCGACGCCGCGGAGTTGACGACGGCGGTGGCGACCTCGCGCATCGTGAGCCGCTTGTCCATCGACGTCTTCTGGATCCACCGGAACGCGTCCGGTTCGGACAGGCCGAACTTCGTCTGCAGCAGGCCTTTGGCCCGGTCGACGAGCTTGCGGGTCTCGAACCGGTCGGTGAGGTCTGCGACCTCTGCCTCGAGGGCCACGATCTCCTGGTGCCGGCTGACCGCGATCTCCAACGCGGGCAGCAGGTCCGCGGCGGTGAACGGCTTGACGACGTACGCCATGGCGCCGGCGTCGCGAGCGCGCTCGACCAACTCGCGCTGGCTGAACGCGGTGAGCAGCACGACGGGGGCGATCCGGGCCCGGACGATCCGTTCCGCCGCCGAGATGCCGTCGAGCACCGGCATCTTGACGTCCATGACGACCAGGTCGGGGCGGTGCTCCTCGGCCAGCCTGACCGCTTGCTCGCCGTCGCCGGCCTCACCGACGACCTCGAAGCCACCGTCACGGAGCATCTCCACCACGTCGAGACGGATCAGGGCCTCGTCCTCGGCGACGACGACGCGGCGGGCGGGACGGTCGGATCCGGGCTGGGTGGTCACAAGAGCCAAGGGTAATGTGATCACGCGCGGTCGTGCGGGCCCTGTCCGGCTCGCGGAGTCCCCGACCCGCGCGTCGGGCCGATATCCTCGAGCGATCCCGTCCGCAGGGTGAGCCGGGTTGGTGGAATGGGCAGACACAGCGCACTCAAAATGCGCCGCTGAGAGGCATGCGGGTTCGAGTCCCGCACCCGGCACTCGTGCACCCGGCATCCGTGCACCCGGAATCGTGCACCCGGAATCGTGCACCCGGATCGTGCACCCGGCATCTTGACGGTGATCAAGGAATGAGTGTCCCGGCCGCCCGAGCCGCACGCCCGCCTTCGCCATCCGGCCGGACACCTATTCCTTGATCACCGCCGAGGGCCGGCTACTGGTAGGCCGGAGCCAGCCCGGCGACGGCGTCGCCCATCCGGTGCACGCGCATGGCGTTCAGCGAGCCGGGGATGCCGGGCGGCGACCCCGCCACGATGACCACCTGCTCGCCGCGGCTGCACCGGCCGATCGACAGCAACGCCTCGTCGACCTGCTTGACCATGTCGTCGGTGTGGTCGACCGGTTCGGTGAGGAACGTCTCGACGCCCCAGGACAGGGCGAGCTGGGAGCGCACCGCCGGGTCGGGGGTGAACGCCAGTAGCGGGATCCGGGAACGCAGCCGGGACATCCGCCGGGCTGAGTCGCCCGTCGTCGTGAACGCCACGAGGTAGGACACGTCGAGCAGATCCCCCACGGTCGCCGCCGCGTAGGTGACTGCGCCGCCCTTGCTGGAAGGTCGGGTGCCGAGCGGCGCGATCCGCTCCAGGCCCTGGTCCTCGGTGGTCTCGATGATGCGGGCCATCGTCCGCACGGCCTGGAGCGCGTACTTCCCGACACTGGTCTCCCCCGACAGCATGACGGCGTCCGCGCCGTCGAGGACGGCGTTGGCGCAGTCGGACACCTCGGCGCGGGTCGGCCGGGGCGCCGAGATCATCGAGTCCAGCACCTGTGTGGCCACGATGACCGGTTTGGCGGCCCGGCGGGCCAGCTCGACGGCGTACTTCTGCACCATCGGCACCTGCTCCAGCGGCAGCTCCACGCCGAGGTCGCCGCGCGCCACCATGATCCCGTCGAAGGCCCGGACGATCTCCTCGAGGTTGTCCACCGCCTGCGGCTTCTCGATCTTCGCGATGACCGGGAGGGTGATGCCCTCCTCCTCCATGATCTTGTGGACGCCGTCGATGTCGCCGGCGCTCCGGACGAACGACAGCGCGACCAGGTCGGCGCGCAGGTGGAGCGCCCACCGCAGGTCGGCCTCGTCCTTGTCCGACAGCGCCGGCACGCTCATCGCGACGCCGGGCAGGTTGAGGCCCTTGTTGTTCGACACCTCGCCGGCCACCTCGACCTGGGTGACCACGTCCGGTCCCCGGATGTCCCTGACGCGCACCGCGACCTTGCCGTCGTCGACCAGGATGACGTCACCCACCCGGGCGTCGTGCGGCAGCCCGGTGTAGGTCGTGGACACGATGTCGGCGTTCCCCGGGACGTCCCGGGTGGTGATGGTGAAGGTGGCGCCGTTCACCAGCTCCACCGGGCCGTTCGCGAACCGGCCGAGCCGGATCTTCGGGCCCTGCAGGTCGACCAGGACTCCGACGGCGCGGCCCGCCTCGTCGCTCGCCTTCCGGATGTCGAGGTAGCGCTCGCGGTGCTCCTCGTAGGAGCCGTGGCTGAGGTTGAGCCGGGCGACGTCCATCCCGGCCTCGACCAGCTCGCGCATCCGACCCTCGACGGCCGGCCCGAGCGTGCAGACGATCTTCGCGCGACGCATTGTCCTTCTGGTCCTTCGCTCGGTGCTCTCGATGGGTGAGGTGGCCGCAGCCGTCACACCGCGAGAGGTCGTGCGGTCGGCGGGATCGGCGCTGGAAGCACGCTATCCCCAGTCAACCAGCGGTCGACGGCGGCCGCACAGGAACGTCCCTCGGCGATCGCCCAGACGATGAGTGACTGCCCACGGCCGGCGTCCCCCGCGATGAAGACACCCGGCACCGACGACATGTAGGTCTCGTCCCGGCGCACCGCCCCTCGCTGGTCGAGCTCGACGCCGAGCTGCTCCAGGAGCGGACCCCGCTCGGGCCCGGTGAAGCCCATCGCCAGCAGGACGAGCTGTGCCGGGATCTCCCGCTCCGAACCGTCGACCGGGGTGAACCGGCCGTCGACGAACTCCACCTCCACCAGCCGCAGGGCCCGGAGGCGGCCCTGCTCGTCGCCCAGGAACGCCTGGGTGCTCACCGAGTAGACGCGCTCCCCGCCCTCCTCGTGGGCACTGGACACCCGGTAGATCACCGGGTACGTCGGCCAGGGCTGGGCCGTAGGCCGATCCTGCGGCGGCCGGGGCAGGATCTCCAGCTGTGTGACGCTGCGCGCGCCCTGGCGGTGGGCGGTCCCGAGGCAGTCCGCGCCGGTGTCGCCGCCGCCGATGATGACGACGTCCTTGCCCTCGGCCGTGACGTCGCCGAAGGGGAGCGCCGTCGGGTCCTCGCCGTTGGCCCGGCGGTTCGCCGGCGGCAGGTACTGCATCGCCTGGAGCACGCCGTCGAGGTCCCGGCCGGGGACGTCGAGCTCACGCCACGCCGTGGCCCCGACAGCCAGCACCACGGCGTCGTAACGCTCCCGCAGCTGGTGCCCCGTGACGTCGCTGCCGACGGCGACGCCCGGCCGGAACCGCGTACCCTCGGCCACCATCTGCGCCAGCCGCCGGTCCAGGTGGCGCTTCTCCATCTTGAACTCGGGGATCCCGTAGCGCAGCAGCCCGCCGATCCGGTCCGCACGCTCGTAGACCGCCACCGTGTGGCCCGCCCGGGTCAGCTGCTGGGCTGCGGCCAGCCCGGCCGGCCCGGAGCCGATGACGGCGACCGTCTGCCCGGTCAGGCGGTCCGGCGGCTTCGGCTCGACCCAACCGCGATCGAACGCCGTGTCGATCGTGGACACCTCGATCTGCTTGATCGTCACCGCCGGCTGGTTGATGCCGAGCACGCAGGCGGACTCGCACGGCGCCGGGCACAGCCGCCCCGTGAACTCCGGGAAGTTGTTCGTCGCGTGGAGCCGCTCGATGGCCTCGCGGTCGTCGCCCCGCCAGGTCAGGTCGTTCCACTCTGGGATGAGGTTCCCGAGCGGGCAGCCGTGGTGGCAGAACGGGATGCCGCAGTCCATGCACCGGCCGGCCTGACGGCGCAGCACCGTGCGCGCCTGCGGATCGGGACCGTCCTGGTACACCTCGCGCCAGTCCTGGATCCGGACGGGCACCGGTCGCCGGGCCGGCAGTTCCCGCTGCCGGACGGTGAGGAAACCCTTCGGGTCAGCCACGCGACGCCTCCATGATCATGTTCCAGACCTCGTCGCCCTCGGGGTCGAGGCCCTGGGCCTCCGCGCGGGCCCGGGCGGCCAGCACCCGGGCGTAGTCGCGCGGCATGATCTTCGTGAACCGCGCCAGCGACCCTTCCCAGTCCTGCAGCACCCGCCACGCGACCGCCGACTCGGTCTCGCTGCGGTGGCGCTGCACGAGCGCGTGCACCAGGGCCTCGTCGTTCTCGTCGAGGCGCTCCAGGTCGACCAGCTCGGTGTTCACCCGCCCCGGCCGTAGGTCGAGCACGTAGGCGACGCCGCCGGACATGCCGGCGGCGAAGTTGCGGCCGGTGCGGCCGAGGACGACGACCGTACCGCCCGTCATGTACTCGCAGCCGTGGTCGCCGACGCCCTCGACGACCGCGGTGACGCCGGAGTTCCGGACGCAGAACCGCTCTCCCACCTGCCCACGCAGGAAGATCTCGCCCGCCGTGGCGCCGTAGGCGATGACGTTGCCGGCGATGATGTTGGTCTCGGCCGCGAAGGCGGCCGCGCGGTCGGGCCGGACGACGATGCGCCCGCCCGACAGGCCCTTGCCCAGGTAGTCGTTGGCGTCGCCGAACAGCCGCAGGGTGATGCCCCGCGGGACGAAGGCACCGAAGGACTGGCCGGCGGAGCCCGTGAGCGTGACGTCGATCGTGTCGTCCGGCAGCCCGTCGGCGCCCCATCGCTTGGTGAGCTCGTGGCCGAGCATGGTCCCGACGGTGCGGTTGACGTTGCGGACCGGCAGGGCGATGTGCACCGGGTCGGCCCGCTCGAGGGCGTCGCCGGCGAGCTCGATCAGGGCGTGGTCGAGGGCCTTCTCCAGGCCGTGGTCCTGGACGGCGGTGCGGCGCAGCGGGGTGCCGTCGGGGACCGGCACCGGCGTGAGCAAAGGCGTCAGGTCCAGCCCGGAGGCCTTCCAGTGGTCGATCGCCGCCGCGGTGTCCAGCAGCTCCACGTGCCCGATCGCCTCGTCCAGCGACCGGAAACCGAGCGCGGCGAGGTACTCGCGGACCTCCTGCGCCAGGAACTCGAAGAACGTGACGACGAACTCGGGCTTGCCCGAGAAGCGCCCACGCAGCTCGGGGTTCTGCGTCGCCACGCCGACGGGGCAGGTGTCGAGGTGGCAGACGCGCATCATGACGCAGCCCGAGACGACGAGCGGCGCGGTCGCGAACCCGAACTCCTCGGCGCCGAGGAGCGCGGCGATGACGACGTCCCGCCCGGTCTTCAGCTGGCCGTCGGTCTGCACGACGATCCTGTCCCGGAGCCGGTTGAGCACCAGGGTCTGCTGCGTCTCGGCGAGTCCGAGCTCCCACGGGCCGCCGGCGTGCTTGAGCGAGGTCAGGGGGCTCGCGCCGGTGCCCCCGTCGTGGCCGGAGATGAGGACGACGTCGGCGTGGGCCTTGCTCACGCCGGCTGCGACGGTCCCGACGCCGACCTCGGCGACGAGCTTGACGTGCACCCGGGCCGACGGGTTGGAGTTCTTCAGGTCGTGGATCAGCTGAGCCAGGTCCTCGATCGAGTAGATGTCGTGGTGCGGCGGCGGCGAGATCAGCCCGACCCCCGGCGTCGAGTGCCGCGTGCGCGCCACCCACGGGTAGACCTTGGGGCCGGGGAGCTGGCCGCCCTCACCCGGCTTCGCCCCCTGGGCCATCTTGATCTGCAGGTCGTCGGCGTGGGTCAGGTACAGGCTGGTGACGCCGAACCGCCCGGACGCCACCTGCTTGACCGCGCTCCGACGGCGCGGGTCGAGGAGCCGCTCGGGGTCCTCGCCGCCCTCGCCAGTGTTCGACTTGGCGCCGATGGAGTTCATCGCGAGGGCCAGGGTCTCGTGCGCCTCCTTCGAGATGGAGCCGTACGACATCGCCCCGGTCGAGAACCGCTTCATGATCGACTCGATGGGCTCGACCTCGTCCAGCGGCACCGGCTCCCGGACACCCTCCCGGAGGGTGAACATCCCGCGCAGGGTCATCAGCCGGCGGCTCTGCTCGTCCACCCGGCGGGTGTACTCCCGGAAGACGTCGACCCGGCGGGCCCGCGTCGAGTGCTGCAGCCGGAACACGCTCTCGGGGTCGAACAGGTGCGGCTCGCCGTCCCGGCGCCACTGGTACTCCCCGCCAGTGTCGAGCCGCCGATACGGGTCCCGCCGGCCGTCCGCCGGGTACGCCTTGGCGTGCCGGTCCGCCACCTCGGCGGCCAGCACGTCCAGCCCGACCCCGCCGAGCTGCGAGGTCGTGCCGGTGAAGTGCTCCTGGACGAGGTCCGTCGACAGGCCGATGGCCTCGAACACCTGGGCCCCGCGGTACGACGCGACCGTCGAGATGCCCATCTTGCTCATCACCTTGAGCACGCCCTTGCCGAGCGCCTTGACCACGTTCGCCACGGCCTTCTCGGGCGTGACACCGGGGAGCGCGCCGCTGCGGGCCAGGTTCTCCGCGCTCTCCATCGCCAGGTACGGGTTGACCGCGGCGGCCCCGTACCCGATGAGCAGCGCGACGTGGTGCACCTCGCGGACGTCGCCGGCCTCGACCAGGAGGCCCACCTGGGTCCGGGTCTTCTCCCGGATCAGGTGGTGGTGGACGGCGCTGGTCAACAGCAGCGACGGGATCGGCGCCAGCTCCGCGGTCGAGTCCCGGTCCGACAGGACGACGAAGTGGGCGCCCGCGTCGATCGCCGCCGTGACCTCCGCGGCGATCTCCTCCAGCCGCGCCCGCAGCTCCTCGCCTCCGCCGGCCACCCGGTACAGGCCCTTGATCGTCGCAGTGCGGTATCCGGGCAGGTCGCCGTCCGCGTTGATATGCACGATCTTCGCGAGCTCGTCGTTGTGCAGCACCGGGAAGTGGAGCACGAGCTGGCGGCAATGCGCGGGGGTGGCGGCGAGCGCGTTGAACTCCGGCCCGATGGACGTGCCCAGCGACGTGACGAGCTCCTCCCGGATGGCGTCCAGCGGAGGGTTCGTCACCTGGGCGAAGAGCTGCGTGAAGTAGTCGAAGAGCAGCCGGGGGCGGCTGGACAGGACGGCGATGGGCGTGTCGGTGCCCATCGAGCCGATGGGCTCGGTGCCGGTGCGCGCCATCGGCGCGACGAGGACCCGCAGCTCCTCCTCGGTGTAGCCGAACGTCTGCTGACGCCGCACCACGGACGCCGGCGTGTGCAGGATGTGCTCGCGCTCCGGCAAGTCCTTGAGGAAGATCCGGCCCGCGTGCAGCCACTCGTCGTAGGGGTACTGGCCGGCGAGATCCCGCTTGATCTCCTCGTCGTCGACGATCCGGCCGTGGTCGGTGTCGACGAGGAACATCCTCCCGGGCTGCAGGCGGCCCTTCTTGACCACCTTCGCCGGGTCCACGTCGAGCACCCCGACCTCGCTGGCGAGGACCACGAGGCCGTCGTCCGTCACCCAGTACCGCGACGGCCGCAGGCCGTTGCGGTCCAGCACCGCCCCGATGAGCGTGCCGTCCGTGAAGGTGATGGACGCCGGCCCGTCCCAGGGCTCCATGAACATGGAATGGAACTCGTAGAACGCGCGGCGCGCCGGGTCCATCTCCGCGTGGTTCTCCCACGCCTCGGGGATCATCATGAGCACGGCGTGCGGCAGCGAGCGGCCACCGAGGTGGAGCAGTTCGAGCACCTCGTCGAAGCTGGCGGAGTCGCTGGCCTCCGGCGTGCAGATCGGGAACAGCCGCTCCAGGTCGCCGGGGATGACGTCGCTGGCCAGCTTGCTCTCCCGGGCCCGCATCCAGTTGCGGTTGCCCTTCACGGTGTTGATCTCGCCGTTGTGCGCGACCAGCCGGTACGGGTGGGCGAGCGGCCAGGACGGGAAGGTGTTGGTCGAGAACCGCGAGTGGACGATGGCCAGCTCAGTGGCGAACCGGCGGTCCGACAGGTCGGGGAAGAACGGCTCCAGTTGGCCGGTGGTCAGCATCCCCTTGTAGACGAGCGTGCGCGCCGACAGCGACGGGAAGTAGACGGCCGCCTCGCGCTCGGCGCGTTTGCGCAGGCAGAACGCCATCCGCTCGAGGGCCAGCCCGACGACCCGGCCGCGCGCCGAGGCGACGAAGAGCTGCCGCATCCGCGGCTGACAGGCGCGGGCGGTGGCGCCGACCAGATCGGGGGTCGTCGGGACGTCGCGCCAGCCGAGGACGGCCAGCCCCTCCTGCGCGGCGAGCTCCTCGACCGCCGCCTGGGCCTCGGCCGCCTCCGCGTCGTGGTCGGGCAGGAACGCGATGCCCACGGCGTACGACGGGCCCGGCGGGAGCGGGAACCCGGCGACCTCGCGCAGGAAGGCGTCCGGCACCTGGGTGAGGATCCCGGCGCCGTCGCCGGTGTCCGGCTCGGCCCCGACCGCGCCACGGTGCTCCAGGTTGCGCAGCGCGGCGAGCGCCAGCTCGACGATGTCGTGACCGGGCTCTCCGCGCATGGTGGCGACGAACGCGACCCCGCAGGCGTCGTGCTCATGGTCGCCGTCGTAGAGGCCGACGGCGTCCGGCCGGGCGGAGAACCGGCGGAAGGGCGAGATCATGGGGCCACCTCGTCGCGTCGAGAACCGCCCCGGCCCGACGCCGCCGTCGGTCGGGGGCCGGGTCAGAGTCCGCCCCGCCGGGACACCGATGGCCCGCTGGGTTACGTGAGTGTATCGGCAGGGCCGACGTCGCCGGAACCGCCCGCCTTGGTCGCTGCGGCCCGCTCCTGCCGGCCGTTCGGCGAGTCCGTCTCCAGGGTAGCGTCCTGGCTGTCGCCGCTCGCGTCGGCGGATGCCCGGGCGACGTCTCCGCTGCCGGGCTCCTCCCCGGAGTGGTTCCCGGTGGCCTGCTCGGCGGGGGGGTCCTCGCCGGCCTGCTCGGCGGGGGGGTCCTCGGCGGGCTCCTCGAGGGGTTCCTGGCCGGGGGGCTCCTCGCCGGCGTCGGGCCGGGGCCTCCCGGCCTCGCCGGGGGCGTCACCCCGGCGGTTCGGCCGGCTCCGGACCCAGGCCATCCAGCGCATGGTGGCCGGCGATGTCGCCGCGTCCTCCTCGGGTTCGCCGGCGTCGCGGCGGTCCCGGAACACCCACTCCTCCCGGCCCGGCCGGAGCCGGGCCGAGACGACGATGTAGGCCAGCGCGCCCAGGGCGGCGAGCAGGCTCGTCCACAGGTTGAGCCGCAGGCCCAGGACGTGGTTCGCCGGGTCGACCCGCAGGGCCTCGATCCAGAACCGGCCGATCGAGTACATCAGCACGTAGCTCGCGAAGAGCCGGCCGTGCCCGATCCGGTAGCGGCGGTCGATGAGGATGAGCGCCACCGCCGTCAGCGCGTCCCAGACGGACTCGTAGAGGAAGGTCGGCTGGAAGGTGCCGATGACGACCGGCGTGCCGTCCGGGCCGGTGACCGCGTGGCCGGCGGCCGGATCCCACTCGTAGATCCGCAGCCCCCACGGCCGGGACGTCGCACGCCCGTAGAGCTCGTTGTTGAACCAGTTCCCCCAGCGGCCGATGGCCTGGGCCAGGACGATGCCGGGGGCGAGGGCGTCGGCGAGCGGTGGCAGCAGGATGCCGGCGCGCCGGGCGCCGATCCACGCGCCGACGCCGCCGAGCGTGACCGCCCCCCAGATCCCGAGGCCGCCCTCCCAGATGTAGAGAGCTTGGAGGGGATGGCCGCCTGGCCCGAAATAGGGCTGCCAGGACGTGATGACGTGGTAGAGCCGGCCGCCGACGATGCCGAAGGGCACGGCCCAGGCGGCGATGTCCAGCACCTGACCCTGCCGTCCGCCCCGCTGCCGCCAGCGCCGGTCGCCGAGCCAGATGGCCACCACGATGCCGGCGAGGATGCACAGGGCGTAGGCCCGCAGCGGGAAGGGGCCGACCTGCCACACGCCCTGGGTCGGGCTGGGCAGGGTGGCCGGGACGGCCGTCACCGGCGTCACCCGCGAGAACCCCCGGTCGTCGCCGCCCCGAGCGCCGCCGCGTCGACCCGCTCGGCCCGGCCGCGCCGGCCGCGCCGGACGCCCTCGGCGAGCTCGGCGGCCAGCCGACGCACGGCGTCCCGACCTGCGGCCGGGTCGGGCGCCTCGGCCAGTGCCCGGACGAAGGCGGAGCCGACGATCACTCCGTCGGCGTAGCCGGCGACGACGGCGGCCTGGTCGCCGGTGGAGACGCCGAGGCCGACGCAGACCAGCGCGGCGCCGGCGGCGCGGGTCCGGCCGACCAGAGCCGCGGCCTGTCCGCCGACCTGGGAGCGGATCCCTGTGACGCCCATCGTCGAGGCGGCGTAGACCCATCCCCGGCAGGCGGCGACCGTGCGGCGCAGGCGGGCGTCGGTCGAGGACGGCGCGACGAGGAAGATGCGCTCCAGGGCGTGGGCGTCGCTGGCGGCGATCCAGTCGTCGGCCTCGTCCGGGATGAGGTCCGGGGTGATGAGGCCGGCACCGCCGGCGGCGGCGAGATCCGCGGCGAACCGGTCCACGTGGTAACGGTCGACCGGGTTCCAGTAGGTCATGACGAGCACGGGGGCACCGACGGCGGCGACCTGCCCGACGGCGGTGAGCACGTCGCGGGTCCGGGTTCCGCGGCGCAGGGCGGTGTCGACGGCGCGGGCGATGACCGGGCCGTCCATCAGCGGGTCCGAGTAGGGAAGGCCGAGCTCGACGACGTCCACTCCGCCCTCGACCATGGCGCGGGCGGCGGCGACGGAACCGGCGACGTCCGGGAACCCGACCGGGAGGTACCCCACCAGCGCGGCCCGGCCCGCGGCCCGGGCGGCCTCGATGGCGGCACCCGAGGTCACGGCTCCTCCCGCGGAACGAGGTCGGCGTCGTCCGCGACGAGCCCGAACCAGCGGGCAGCGGTGTCGACGTCCTTGTCGCCGCGACCGGACAGGTTGACCAGGACGACGGCGTCGGGACCCCGGAGGCGCCCCTCCCGCAACGCTCCGGCCAGGGCGTGCGCGCTCTCGATCGCGGGGATGATCCCCTCGGTGCGGCAGAGCAGCCGGAAGGCCTCCATGGCCTCGGCGTCGTTCACGGGCTCGTAGCGGGCCCGGCCCGTCTCGGCCAGCCAGGCGTGCTCCGGGCCGACCCCGGGGTAGTCGAGGCCGGCCGAGATCGAGTGGCTCTCGATCGTCTGGCCGTCCTCGTCCTGGAGCACGAACGTCCGGTTGCCGTGCAGGACCCCGGGCGCTCCGCCGGTGATCGAGGCGGCGTGCCGGCCGGTCTCGACGCCGTCGCCGCCGGCTTCCAGGCCGAGCAACGCGACCTCGGGGTCGTCCAGGAACGCGTGGAAGATGCCGATCGCGTTCGAGCCGCCGCCGACGCAGGCGCAGACGACGTCCGGCAGCCGGCCGGTCAGGTCGAGGACCTGCCCCTTGGCCTCCTCGCCGATGACCTTCTGGAAGTCCCGGACCATGGTCGGGAACGGGTGCGGGCCGGCGACGGTGCCGAGCAGGTAGTGCGTCGTCCCGACGTTGGTCACCCAGTCGCGCATCGCCTCGTTGATCGCGTCCTTGAGCGTGCGCGACCCCGCGGTGACCGGGACGACCTCGGCCCCGAGCAGACGCATCCGGGCCACGTTGAGCGCCTGCCGTCGGGTGTCCTCCTCGCCCATGTAGACCACGCACTCGAGGCCGAACAGGGCCGCTGCGGTGGCGCTGGCCACGCCGTGCTGACCGGCCCCGGTCTCGGCGATGATGCGCGGCTTGCCCATCCGGACCGTCAGCAGCGCCTGACCGAGCACGTTGTTGATCTTGTGTGAGCCGGTGTGGTTGAGATCCTCGCGCTTGAGCAGCACGCGGGCCCCGCCTGCGTGCCGGGCGAACCGGGGTACCTCGGTCAGGATGCTCGGCCGGCCCGTGAAGCTGCGGTGCAGCTCGGCGAGGCGAGCGGTGAACTCCGGGTCGGCGACCGCCGCGGTGTACGCGGCCTCGAGCTCCTCGAGCGCGGCGACCAGGGCCTCCGGCACGAAGCGGCCGCCGAAGCGGCCGAAGTACGGGCCGCGGACGTCGCCGAACCCCTCGCCACGGCGTCGCTGCGCCGGCGTCGCCGGTGCGGTCACTTGCGGACCGCCCGGAGCGCGGGGTGGGCTCCGGCCGCGACGAGGTCCGCTACCGCCGCCCGCGGGTCGCGGCCGGTCACCAGGCTCTCACCGACGAGCACGGCGTCCGCGCCCGCCCGGGCGTACTCGAGCACGTCGTGCGGCCCCCGGACGCCCGACTCCGCGATCCTGACGATCCCGGCCGGGATCGACGGGGCCACCCGGGGGAAGACCTGGCGGTCGACCTCGAGGGTACGCAGGTCGCGGCAGTTGACGCCGATCACCCGGGCACCGGCCTCGACCGCGCGGGCCACCTCGTCGGTGTCGTGCACCTCGACCAGGGCGGTCATGCCGAGCGACTGAACGCGCTCCACGAGCGAGATCAGCACGGTCTGCTCGAGCGCGGCCACGATGAGCAACACGACGTCGGCGCCGTAGGCACGGGCCTCCCACACCTGGTAGCTCGACACGACGAAGTCCTTGCGGAGCACGGGCACGTCGACCGCGGCACGTACGGCCGCGAGGTCGTCCAGGCTGCCCCCGAACCGCCGGCGCTCGGTGAGCACACTGATCATGCTGGCGCCGCCCGACTCGTAGTCGACGGCCAGTGCCGCCGGGTCGGCGATCGCCGCCAGCGCGCCCTTGCTCGGGCTGGAGCGCTTGACCTCGGCGATGACCTTGACGGTCTCGCCGTCCCGCAGGAGGGATTCGGCGGCGAGCGCCGACGGCCGCCGTTCGGCCAGCGCCTGTAGGTCCACCAGCGCCGTGCGGGACTGGCGTTCGACGAGGTCCTCCCGGACGCCCGCGAGGATGTCGTCGAGGACGGTCACGGATCTCCCCTGTCGGCGGCGATGGCAACGAGGCGATGGTACCTACCGGCCCGGCTGCCTCGGAAAACGCCTGGTCGTCACGGTCTGTGAGCCCTCTCCCGGCACCTGATGCCGACGATGACCACCATGCGGGAAACCATTCGTCGCTATCGCGTCGATTCGTGTCCCGCGTGGCGTTCCCCGTCGTGATCGACTGATCAACCCGAGCGATCAGCCCGAGCGATCAGTGCGCCGGCCGGCCCGAGACCCCGAAGCCCATCGCCGAGAGGACCCTCCCGGAGACGGCGCCCAGGACGATGACGACGGCACCCACGGCGAACACCCACCAGTTGGTGACCACCACGGCGACCGCCATGATCAGGGTGCCCAGCATGATGACGGATACTGCCGTCCACGACGCCACGCTCTGCCCGTGGGCGTCGTGCGGCGGTGCGGCGGGCTCCGCCCCGTGCGCGGGCACCTGCCCCCCGTCCGGAGCGGGCCCGGCGTCGGGGGCCCCGGCGGGGGCCCCGACGCCGGGCGCGGGGGCGGAGGCCGGTCCGGCGGCGCGGGCCGCGGCGGGGGCCTGCGCGTGGCGGCCACGCACCTGCTGGCTGTCGGTCATGGTGCTCCTTCCCGTCGCCCGGCATTCTGTCAGGTCCGGCTGTGTCAAGCGGTCGGGTCGTCTCCGCGGCTCAGTGCGTCCCAGGCGGCGACGGGGTCGTCGACGGGGTGGTCGGGGTCGTCGGCGTTCCGGCGCGGGGCGGCCCCGGCGGCTCCTGGCGCCGAACCTGCACCCGCCGGCTGCTCGAACCGTCGGCCCGGAACGGCCCACGTCGAGGCCCGCACCGCCGCCAGCGCGCCGCCGGCGAGGACGAGCAGACCGGCGAGGAGCGCCGCCCAGACCCAGGGCGACGCCACGGCCGGGTCCGGGAGCGGCCCGGCCCGGCCCGTGGCGGCCGGCACGGCCGCCGCGGCGGCGGCGCGCGGGTCGACGACCACGGACACGACGCAGGCGATGATTCCTGCGCCCGCCAGAACGAGGACGATGCCGCTCAGGCGAGTGGCGCGGCGTCCGGCGATGATCAGCGCCACCGCGCCGGCGCCCGCGACGATCGCGAGCGGCGCGACCGGCGGAGCGGCCTGGCCCCCGGCGGCCGACACACCGGTGACCCCGGGCATGCCGCCGACCCGCTGGGTCACCCAGGTCTGGGATGTGGCCAGCAGCGCCAGCCCGGCTCCGGCGAGCGTGGCGAGCACGGTCAGGACGCGGTCGCGGCTCACGGGGCGCGCAGGGTGGAGGCCGTGGCGATCGCGCGGAGCACCGCGGCGGCCTTGTCCCGGCACTCCTCGTCCTCGCGGTCGGGGTCGGAGTCCGCCACGATCCCGGCGCCCGCCTGGACGTACGCCGTGCCGTTGCGGAGCAGGCCCGTCCGGATGGCGATCGCCATGTCGAGGTCGCCGGCGACGTCGAAGTACCCCACGACCCCCCCGTAGACGCCGCGCCGGGTCGGTTCGAGCTTGTCGATGATCTCCATGGCCCGGGGCTTCGGCGCGCCGGAGAGCGTGCCCGCCGGGAAGGTGGCCTGCAGCACGTCGTAAGCGACCCTCCCCGGGGCGAGGTCACCCTCGACCGTGGAGACGAGGTGCATCACGTGGCTGTAGCGCTCCACGCTCATGAAGTCGACGACCTCGACGGACCCCGGGACGCAGACCCGGCCGAGGTCGTTGCGGGCGAGGTCGACGAGCATCAGGTGCTCGGCCCGCTCCTTCTCGTCGGCGAGCAGTTCGTCGGCCAGCTGCGCGTCCTCGGCGGCGGTGGCACCTCGCGGGCGGGTGCCGGCGATCGGGTGGGTGATCACCCGACCGGCGCTGACCTTGACCAGAGCCTCGGGGCTCGAGCCCACGACGTCGAACCGTGACCCCGAGGCGTCCAGTGCGCGGTACAGGTACATGTACGGGCTGGGATTCGAGGCCCGCAGCACCCGGTACACGTCGAGGGCGTCCGCCGGGCAGTCGACCTCGAACCGCTGGGACAGGACGACCTGGAACACCTCGCCGTCACGGATCGCCGCCTTGCCTTCCTGCACGGTCGAGACGTACTCCCCCCGTTCGGTGCGCCGTCGTGTGGGCGCCGACGGCGGACCGCCGTGCACGGCGACCGTGCTCGGGGCCGGCGCCGCCAGCTCGGCGGTCATCCGGTCCAGCCGCGCGACGGCGTCGGCCCAGGCCTCGTCGACCCGCTCGTCGGTCGCGTCGTAGTTCACCGCGTTGGCGACGAGCAACAGCGTCCCGTCGGTGTGGTCGAGCACGGCCAGGTCGGTCGCCAGGCTCATCGACAGCTCAGGCACCGCCAGGTCGTCGACCGTGGTCTCCGGCAGCCGCTCCCAGCGCCGCACGACGTCCCACGACAGGTAGCCGACCAGGCCGCCGGTCAGCGGCGGCAGGCCGGGCAGGCGAGGCGTCTGCAGCGCGGCCACGGTGTCGCGCAGGGCCACCAACGGATCGCCGTCGGTCGGCACCCCCACCGGGGGATCGCCCAACCAGCACGCCTCGCCGTCCCGTGCCGTCAGAGTGGCGTGGCTGCGCGCGCCGACGATGCTGTACCGCGACCACAGGCCCTGCTCGGCGGACTCGAGCAGGAACGTCCCGGGCGCGTCGGCGGCCAGCTTGCGGTAGACACCGATCGGCGTCTCGCCGTCGGCGAGGAACCGGCGGACCACGGGGATCACCCGGCGGTCCACCGCCAGGGCCCGGAACGCCGGGAGATCGGGCCAGGTGGCGCCGAGCGTGACATCGGGCGCGACCGGCGCATGCCCCGCAGTGGTCGCCGGACTGGTCATCGGGCTCCCTCCAGGACGTGGGCCGGCAGCTCCCGGCCCGCGAAGCACGTCGCCGTCCCCGTGTGGCAGGCCGGGCCGACCTGGTCGACCCGGACGAGCAGGGCGTCGCCGTCGCAGTCCAGCGCGACGCCGCGCACCCACTGCACGTTGCCGGACGTGTCGCCTTTGCGCCAGTACTGCCGCCGGGAGCGGCTCCAGAACGTCACCCGCCCACTCGTGAGGGTACGGTGCAGCGCCTCGTCGTCCATCCAGCCGACCATCAACACCTCGTGCGTGTCGTACTGCTGGACGACCGCGCAGACCAGTCCGTCGGCGTCCCACGTGAGCCGCGCCGCGACCTCCGGGTCGAGCCCGCCCCCTGCTACCTGTGTCACGGGTCGATCCTTCCACCCGTCGCGCCGCTCCCGGCTCGCGCCGCGACGTCGCCGGCCACCGTCCCGGCCATCGCCGCGGACCGCTGCTGCGCCGTCCAGCCGGCGTGCAGCCGCTGGTAGACCGGTGACCGCCCGAGCAGTGCTCGATGCGGCCCGACGTCCACGATCTGCCCGGCCTCGACCACGACGACGACGTCGGCGGCCTCGGCGGTGGAGAGGCGGTGGGCGATGGCGACCGATGTCCGGCCACGGGTAGCGCCCTCCAGTGCCCGCGCGAGGCGCACCTCGGTGGCGGGATCGACGGCGGACGTCGCCTCGTCCAGGACCAGCAGGTCGGGGTCGGCCAGGTACGCGCGAGCGAGGGCGACGAGCTGGCGCTCACCGGCCGAGAGCGCCTCGCCGCCTTGGCCGACCTGGGTGTCGAGGCCGTGCGGCAGCCGCTCCGCCCAGTCCAGCAGCGCGAGGTCGGCGAGGGCGCGGGTGACCTCGCTCGGGTCGTCCCGCCCGCGGGTGGTGGGCTCCTGCCGGGCGCGGGCGGCGGGCTCCTGCCGGCGGCGGTGGTCACGCCCCCAGGCGATGTTGGCCCGCAGCGTGTCGTCGAGGAGGAAGCCCTCCTGCGGCACCAGAACCACACGCTCACGCAGCGACGAGAATCGGACCTCGCGCAGGTCGGCGCCGTCGACCAGGACCCGCCCGCAGGTCGGATCCATCAACCGGGTGAGGAGTTTGGCGAGCGTCGTCTTCCCCGATCCGGTCTCGCCCACCACGGCGATCCGGGCCCGGGCCGGGAGCTCGAGGTCGACCCCGCGGAGCACCGGCGGGCCGCCGGGGTAGGCGAACCAGACGTGCTCGAACCGGACCGAGATCGGCCCGCGGGGCAGCACGACGCCGCACTCGGCCGGGTCGGCGACGTCGGCCGGGGTGTCGAGCACTGCGAGCACCCGCCGCCAGCCGGCCGCGGCGTTCTGCAGCTCGTTGAGCACCTCGGTGCCGATCTGCACCGGCCCCGTGAAGAGCTGGACGAGGAAGAGGAACGCGACGAGTTGGCCAAGCGTGAGGTGGCCGGCGACCCCGAGGGCGGTCCCGAGCCCGACGACCGCGGCCACGACGAGACCGGACACCAGGACGCCGCCGCTGAAGACCAGCGCCACCGTCGTCTGGGCCCGGATCGCCGCCCCCGCGTGCGCCGCCACGGTCGCGTCCAGCCTGGTCTGCGTGCGCTCCTCGACCGCGTACGCCCGGATCGTGTCGGCCCCCACGACGGACTCCGAGATCGCGCCCAGCGTCTCCCCGATCCGCTGCCTGACCAGGCCGTAGGCCGCGGACACCCGGCGTTGCAGCACCCGGAAGCCGCCGAAGAGCGGAAGGAAGCAGCCCCACACGAGCAGGGTCAGCGGCCAGGAGTACACCGCCATCAACACGGTGGCGACGAGCAGCTGGCCGGTCGAGGTCACCAGCAGCAGACCGCCCCACTGCACGAACGTCGAGATCGTGTCGACGTCCGTGGTGACCCGGGCGACCAGCGCGCCGCGCCGTTCCGTGTTCTGGCTCAGCGTCGAGAGGTCGTGGATGTGCCGGAACGCCAACGAGCGCAGGGAAGCCAGTCCCGCCTCCGTCGACCGGAAGATCCGCCGGTTCGCGACGTAGGCGCAGGTTGCCGTGACGGCCAGACCGACGGCCGCCACCGCGCACAGGACCAGCACCAGGCCGGGTCGCGGACCGCCCGGGGCGCGGATCCCCTCGTCGATGGTCTGCTGCACCGTGATGGGCACGAGCACGCGACCCGTGGTCGAGACGAGCGCGACGAGCAGGGTCACCCCGAGGCCGCTGGTGATCTGCGGAGTCAGTGCGAGCCCCCGGCGCAACACCGCCCACGCCCCGTCGCGGCGGCCGGACCCGTTCCCTGGGGCGATGGCGGACGTCGCGCTCACGCCGCACCCTGTTCCACGTCGTCGGTGGTGCCTTCTCCCCTGGCGTCGGCGCCCACCACGCCGTGTGCCCGCTCGCGCTCGGCGGCGTCCCGCCCGTAAGCCGTGACCAGCCGCCGGTAGCCCTCGTTGACCCGCATCAGCTGCTCGTGCGACCCGCGCCCTGCGACCCGGCCGCGCTCGACGAAGACGACCTCGTCGGCCAGCGCGATCGTCGCCATCCGGTAAGCGACGACGACGACCGTGCCGCCCCGGCCGGCCGACCGCAGGCCGGCCAGGATGCGGGCCTCGACGTGCGGGTCGACGGCGGACGTCGCGTCATCGAGAACGAGCAGCCGTGGCCGCCGCACGAGCGCCCGGGCCAGCGCGATCCGCTGTCGTTGACCACCGCTCAGCGACGTGCCCCGCTCCCCCAGCCGGGTGTCGAGACCCTCGGGCAGGGCCGTCACGAAGTCCTCGGCACGGGCCAGGGCGAGCGCCCGGCGGACGGCGTCGTCGTCGATCTCCGCGCCGAGGGTGACGTTCCCGCGCACGGTGTCGTCGAAGACGAACGCGGATTGCGGGACCAGGGCCGCCGCGGCCGCGACCTCGCCGCGGCGCAGCGCCCGCAGGTCGACGCCGTCGAGCAGGACGCGCCCGCGGGTGGGGTCGACGAGGCGGACGAGCAGCCCGGCGAGCGTCGACTTGCCGGCACCCGTGGGGCCCACGACGGCGACGGTCGTTCCGGGTCGGACGTTGAGCCAGACGTCGTGCAGGACCGGGAAGCGCTCGCCGTCGGCGCCCTCGTGGGCGTAGTCGACGCCCCGCAGCTCCAGCTCCGCGGCCCCCGTCCGGCCGAGCCGCGCGTCTGCGTACCGCATCTCCCCTCGCGCGTCGAGCACCGCTGACACCCGCTCCCACCCGACGACGCACCGGGGCAGCTCGGCCAGCACCCAGCCGAGGGCGCGGACGGGGAAGGACACCAGCACGAGCAGGTAGGCCACCTGCACGACGTCTGCGGTGGTGGCCGCCCCCGCGGCGATCCGCCAGGTCCCAACGGCGAGCACGACCAGCGTGCCGAGCACCGGCAGCCCCTCCTGCACCGGGTCGAACAGGCCCCGCGTCGTCCCCACCGCGACGTTCGCGTCCCGCAGCTCGTCGGCGACCGCGCCGAACCGCTCCGTCTCCGCCGCCTCCCGCCCCAGCGTCTTGACGACGACCGCCCCCTCGAAGCTCTCGTGGGCGACGCCGGACACGGCGGCACGCAGCTGCTGCGCCCGCGCGACGTGCGGGGCCACGAGCCGCTGGAAGACGACGTTGACCGCGAACACCGCGGGCAGCACCAGCAGCCCGACGGCGCCGAGCACGGGATCGGCCTCGACCATGGCCACGGCGGCCACGACGAGCATGACCAGGACGCCCAGCGCCATCGGCAGCGGGGCCATCACCTGCCAGGTGGCCTCGACGTCGGCATTGGCGTTGGACAGCAGCTGGCCCGCGGGATGCCGGTGATGCCAGGTGAGCGGGAGCCGAAGGTATTGCCGGGTCACGGCGCGCCGGTAGCGTGCCTGCAGCCGGTACGTCACCGCGCCGCCGGCCGCCCGGCGGCACGCCACCCCGATCGATGTGAGCAGCGCTACCAGGGCGAGCACGCCGGTGGTGACGGCGAGCTGCCCGGGCGTGATGCGCCGCGCGGCGAACACGGGAGCCAGGACGCTCTGCGTCAGCCGGCCGAGGATCCACCCCGACCCCGCCGTCCCGGCGCCGTACACAGCGGCACCGGCGACCGCGAGCGCGAACATCCGCGGCTCGTCCCGGATCCCCCGGCCGAGCACCCGCAGGCCACGCCGGAGGGTGTCGGCGCCGGTGGCCGGCAGGTCGTCCGCGGGCATGCCCGTCACCTTCTCACGAGGGGCCGACAGACCTCCGACGTGCCACGATCACCCCATGACCACGTACGCGGCCCTCGAGCGCGCCCGCCTCGCGGACGCCCTGGAGGCGACCCGTCCGTCGGCGCCGACGCTCTGCGAGGGCTGGACCGCCCGCGACCTCGCCGCGCACGTCGTCGTCCGCGAGCGCCGCCCCGACACCACCCCCGGCCTGATCCTTGGCCCCCTGCGGGGCTGGACCGAGCACGTCCGGCGCAGCTACGCGGCCCGTCCCTACCAGGAACTGATCGAGCTCATCCGCACGGGCCCGCCGCGGACCAGCCCGTTCGCGTTGCCTGGCGCGGATGCCGCCGCGAACCTCGCGGAGTTCTTCGTGCACTGCGAGGATGTACGGCGCGGCCAGGGCCCGGCCCAGCCGGCACAGCTGGCCCCCGGCGAGCAGGACGAGTTGTGGCGGCGGCTGGTCCGGCAGGCCCGGCTGATCTTCCGCAGGGTCGGCGCCGGGGTCGTCCTGGCGACGCCGGACGGCCGCGAGCACGTCGCCAACGGGCGCCAGCCCTCCGTGCGTCTCGTCGGCGAGCCGGGCGAGCTGCTGCTGCTGGCCTTCGGCCGGGGTGGCGCCGCCGTCGTCCGGCGGGAGGGGCCGCCGCAGGCCCTGGCCGCCCTGGCGTCGGCCCGGTTCGCGGTGTGACCGGCGCGGCCGGTCCGGTCGATCTCGCCGACCGGGTGGCCGGGTGGGCCCGGGCCGCCGACGAGGCAGGGCCGGCCGTGGTCGCGGTCGACGGGCCCAGCGGAGCCGGCAAGACCGCGCTCGCCGGTCGGCTGGCGGCCGAGCTGGGCGCGGCCGGCCTGGTCGTCGGCGGGGTGCAGGTCGTCCACCTCGACGACCTGTACCCCGGCTGGGACGGGCTCGAGGCCGTGGTGCCGGTGGTCGTCCGGCACGTGCTGCGCCCGCTGCCCGGGAACGCCCCCGTGACCGTGCCGACCTGGGACTGGCAGCGCGACCGGCCGGGTCCTCCCCGCGTGCTGGCCGAGCTCGGCCCGCCCCGGCCGGCCGTGGTGCTGGTCGAGGGCGCGGGGGCGGGAGCCAGGGCGGTGGCACCGCACCTCGCCGGGCTGATCTGGGTCGAGGCGCCGGAGCCGGTCCGCCGCGCCCGGGCCCTGGGCCGGGACGGGGCCGGCTACGCCCCGCACTGGTCCCGGTGGGCCCGGCAGGAACGGGCGCACTTCCGCCGCGAGGACACCCG
>DATKNA010000018.1:0-2193 GCA_035541595.1 Kineosporiaceae bacterium
CGCGGTCGTGGGCGGCGGCGACTCCGCCATGGAGGAGGCGAACTACCTGACGCGGTTCGCCAGCCGGGTCCACCTGCTCCACCGCCGCGACGGCTTCCGGGCGTCGAAGATCATGATCGACCGGACGTACGGCAACCCCAAGATCGAGGTCCACACCAACACCGAGGTGGCCGAGGTGCTCGGCGACCAGAAGGTCGAGGGCCTGCGCCTGCGCGACGCGCGCGACGGCAGCGAGCGGTCCGTGCCGATGGAGGGGCTGTTCATCGCCATCGGCCACCGGCCCAACACCGACGCGTTCCGCGACTGGCTCGAGACCGATGCCAAGGGCTACCTGCTGCCGCACGAGCACACGGCCAGCCGGATCCCGGGCGTGTTCATCGCGGGCGACGTGGCGGACCACCGGTACCGCCAGGCCGTCACCGCCGCCGGCGACGGCGCCCGGGCCGCGATCGACGCCGAGCGCTGGCTCGAGAGCGAGGGCATCGCCGAGCACGCCACGCAGACGGCCTGGTAAGGGCGCCGTCAGCGTCCCGATGACCCCGGTCCTCCCGTCGTGACCGGCCGTCCCGGGGGTGGTGCGCGCTCCCTCGCCCGCGGCGCCGCGTCGCCGGGCCGCCTGACCCCGCCGCGCGACGACTTCGAGCGGGTGCCGCCGGAGCGCCGCTGGGCCACCGCCCGCCGGGTCGCCGGGTTCTTCCGGCCCTACCGCCTGCAGGTCGCGGTGGTGCTCGCGGCGATCATCGCGACCAGCCTCATCGGCCTCGTCAACCCGTACCTGCTCAAGCTGCTCATCGACGACGTCATCGTCGGCGGCCAGTACGACAAGCTGAACCTCTACGTGGGCCTGATGATCCTGCTGCCGATCGTGTCGGGCCTGATCGGCGTCGGCCAGAGCTACCTCAACAACCTCATCGGCCAGAGCGTGATGCAGGACCTGCGCAACGCGCTCTATGCCCACCTGCAGCAGCTGCCGCTGCGGTTCTTCACCGCCACCCGCACGGGCGAGATCCAGAGCCGGCTGGCGAACGACGTCGGCGGCATCCAGTCCGTGGTCACCGACACCGCGGCGTCGATCACGTCCAACGTCGCCGTGGCGCTCTCGACGATGGTCGCCATGGTCCTGATCGACTGGCGGCTCACCGTGCTCTCGCTCGGGATGCTGCCGTTCTTCCTGTACCTGACCCACCGCGTGGGGCGAGTGCGCAGGACGGTGAGCTCCGAGACGCAGCAGCGCCTCGCGGAGATGACCGCGGTGACCGAGGAGACGCTGTCGGTGTCCGGGATCCTGCTCGGCAAGACGTTCGGCGCCCAGGAGCGGTCGGTGCTGCGGTTCCGGGGGCTCAACCGCGAGCTTGCCCGGCTCCAGATTCGCCAGGCGATGGTCGGCCGGTGGTTCTTCATGATCATCGGCACGATCTTCTCGATCACGCCGGCGTTCGTGTACTGGCTGGCCGGGACGCTGGCCGCGAACGGCGACCCGTCCGCGCCGACCGCCGGCGACATCGTGGCGTTCACCACGCTGCAGAGCCGCCTGTTCTTCCCGATGGGCCAGCTGCTCAACATCCAGGTCGAGATCGCCGGCAGCCTCGCCCTGTTCGACCGGATCTTCGAGTACCTCGACCTCGACCCCGAGATCACGGACGCCCCGGACGCCATCGAGCTCGCGCTCGACCGGGTGCGGGGCGAAGTGGCCTTCGAGCACGTGGCCTTCCACTACCCGCCGGAGCCTGCGCGGCCGAGGGCGGTGGAGGCGGCGGCCGAGGCGGACGAGGCGGGTGACGGGGCGGCGGCCGCGGGCGCGCTGGGGGTGCCCGGCGACGGGCTGACGGCCCGCGTGGACGATGGCTCCGGCGGGGCCGGCCTCGCTGCGGCGTCGGCGGCCGCCGCGACGGGTGCCTCCGATGCCGCGGCGGCCGAGGCGGTGCGCGAGGCGATCGGCGTCGCCCTCCCTGCGCCCTCGGCCACGCCGTTCGGTCTCGACGACGTGTCGTTCGAGGCGAACCCAGGCGAGCTCGTCGCCCTCGTCGGGCCGTCCGGCGCCGGCAAGACGACGACCACCTACCTCATCCCGCGCCTGTACGACGTGGAGGCGGGCCGCGTGACGATCGACGGGCACGACGTCCGGCAGCTGCGGCTGGCGTCACTCGGCCGGGCGATCGGGTTCGTCACCCAGGAGACGTACCTGTTCCACAC
>DATKNA010000019.1:0-4383 GCA_035541595.1 Kineosporiaceae bacterium
GCGACCTCTGGGTTATGAGCCCAGCCCGCCGAGGTTCGCCTCCGTTCGCGCTCCCCCAGCAGTGGCTGCGACGTGACGCCGAGGTCCGGCCCGACCGCGATACCCGACGCCCCGCCGCGTCCGCTTAGGATCGCCCCGTGACGGCCGCCTGTGCCCACATTCTGCCCACATTCGACAGTCAGGCCCTGCACTCGATCCGAGTGAAGGGCCTGTGACCTGCGGTTTCTCCGTGGAGCTGAGGGGATTCGAACCCCTGACCCCCTCCATGCCATCGACGTCCGCCGAAGTCCGCGAGCATCCGTCAGGGTAGGCCGTGCTCCCTGCAGTCCGCATGGCGGGAGCGGCGCAGGCGGCCAGCTTGCTGCAGACACCAGCTCGACGACGCCGAAGTCCGCACCGAGCCATCTGTCGACGGCAGGGGCGCCGCCGGAAGGATCAAGAACCATCATCAATGCCATCGAGACACGCCGATCGTCGATCCTCGACGGAGTCGGCCAGGACCCTTCGGGTCCGCTCGAGACGGCCCCAGTTCGCCCTCGGCCGCCACGTCCGGGGGTCAATCGAGGGTCAGACGATCTTATGGCCGGTCCCAAAGATCTCGGAACCGGCCTCTGAACTGCTCCTTTGCTGTGGGCGATACTGGGATCGAACCAGTGACCTCCTCGGTGTGAACGAGGCGCTCTCCCGCTGAGCTAATCGCCCGGTCGCTCGGGCGATGCTACCGAACCCGGCGGGGGCGCGGCCAATCCCCGCGAGGCATCCGTGCCCGCCCGTCCCGCTGGTCATGATGATCAATCCAGACCCGGCAGCGGTGGAACGAGCCAGTGCGGCACCCAGCCCGGCACGCCGAGGGCGACGGCCGCTGCATACAGAGCGAGAGCGATCAGCATCACGGTGGCCAGCGCCACGCCGGCGCGGGCTGCGAGACCCTGCCGGGCGAGCCAGGCCGTCCACGCCGACAGCTGGCGGCGGACGAACACCAGTAGGCGACGCGCGGGCTCGAACTCCGTGGCCAGCAGGGCCAGGCCGGCGAGCACGATGAGCCAGCCCGGCCCGGGCAGCGGGACGAGCACGAGGCCGCCCACCGTGATGGCGACACCCAGAAGGCCCACGACAATCCGGTAAACCATCCTGCTGACCCGGCCGGACCGGATACGGTCCCGAACGACGAGGACGTGATCCGTCGTCCGCCGCCGTCCGGGCCTGGTCACGCGATCAGGTTACGTGGGACCCTCACGGAGGGTTTCGGCCTGGAGACTGCTGGGAAGAAGGGCATGGAGGGGCCATCGCCGGGTGGCCGCCGGTCGAGCGAGGGAGTGCGCATGCATCCGCATGTGGACGTCGAGGCGTCGGTTCAGCTCCGGCTCGTCGTCGCCGACGCGGACGCCGTCCCTCTGCCCGTGAGCCTGCGCTACTGCGCCACCGACCCCTACGCCGTCCGTGCGGTGTTCTCCGGCGACGGCGTGGAGGTCGAGTGGGTGTTCGCCCGTGACCTGCTCCGAACCGGGCTCAGCTCACCGGTCGGCGAGGGCGACGTCCACGTGTGGCCGTCCTGGGGGACGGGTCGCGAACTGCTCATGATCTCGCTGACCTCTCCGGACGGCCAGGCCGTCCTGGAGGCCGGTGCCCAGGACGTCCGGGCCTTCCTCGACCGCACCACCGCCGTGGTCCCGGACGGCGAGGAGAGCGCCCACCTCGATCTGGATGCGGCGCTGGCGCGCCTGCTGGCCTGAGGCGGGACCGGGACTCTAGGGATCGATCCCTTCGGCCGCCCGGCGGGCGAACAGCTCGGCCGCTGCCTTCCCGAGCTCGCCCCCGCCGAGGTGGCGACCGTCCACCGTCGCGACCGGCTGCACGTCGCGCGTCGAGCTGGTGAGGACGACGTCCTGCACGGTCCCGAGCACCCATAGCGGCACCGCGCGCTCCTCCACCGGCAGTCCGTCCTTCGCGGCCCATTCCAGAAGCAGCTCCCGGGTGATCCCGGCGAGGCAGCCGGACGTCAGCGGCGGGGTCACGAGGGCGTCGCCGAGGGCCACGAACACGTTCGAGCCGGTCCCCTCGCAGAGCTCGCCGCGGGTGTTGCCGAACAGCGCCTCGTGGGCTCCGCGGCGGCGGGCCTCGGCGAGCGCGACGACGTTCTCGGCGTAGGACGTCGTCTTCGCCCCGGCGATCGGTGAGTGCTCGTTCCGCGGCCATGACACCGTGGCGGCGGCGATGGTCGCCGGCCAGGGTGCCGCGGGGGTGACGGCGACCACGAGTGTCGGGCCGGCCTGGCTGCGGTCGGATCCGAGCGGCCCGGGGCCGCCGGTCACCGTGATCCTCAGCCGGCCGAGGGCTGGCAGGCCCGCGACGCGGTCGTGAGCGGCCAGCGTCGCACTGACGGCGGCCCGCAGCTCGTCGTCGTCCGGCATCGGCAGGCCGAGCACCTCGGCGGACCGGGTCAGCCGGGCGAGGTGGCGGGTCAGCGCGAACGGCCTCCCGGCGATGACCTTGCAGGTCTCGAACACGCCGTCGCCGACCGTGAGCCCGTGGTCCACCGCCGACACGCGGGCGGTACCCGGGTCGCCGATCTCCCCGTTCACCCAGATCGTCGTCGTCATCCCACCTCCGCATGCCCGGCATGCCCCGATGTCGCCGATCCTGCCAGCTCGGGCCGATCCGGCGGGCGTAAGCCTGCGAGCGCCAGCAGCCGGCGGGCCTTGAGCTCGGTCTCGCGCCACTCGCCGTCGGCGTCCGACCCCCAGGTGATGCCGGCCCCCGTCCCGAACAGGAGGCGGCCCCCGTCCCACCAGAACGTGCGGATGCCGACGGCGAGGCAGGCCCGGCCGCGGTCGGCGTCCACCCAGCCCACCGCGCCGCAGTAGGGACCCCTGTCGACGGGTTCGAGGTCGGCGATCGCCCGCAGGGCGGTGCTCTTCGGCGCGCCCGACACCGAGCCCGGCGGGGTCGTCGCGGCGAGGATGTCCGGCCAGCGCACCTGCGGGCGCAGCCGACCCCGGACGGTCGAGACGAGGTGGACGAGCCCGGGATGGTGCTCGACCCGGAGCAACCCGGACACCTCGACGCTGCCCGGTAGGCACACCCGCTGGAGGTCGTTGCGCACCAGATCCGTGATCATCACGTTCTCCGCCGTGTCCTTCGGCAGCAGGTCCGCAGTGGTTCGCGCCGTCCCCTTGATGGGCGCGCTGGTAAGGATCGCCTCGCCGGGGGCGGCCGAATCGGGCTCGCGGCGCAGGAACAGCTCGGGGGACGCGCTGACCAGCCGCAGGCCGGGGACGTCGTCGAGATCGGGGACGTCGACGACGGCGGCGTAGCGTGCGGGGTTGCCGCGGCGCAGGACGTCGGCCAGGGCCCAGGGGTCGGCCGTCGGGGGTACCGGTGCCGTGAGGAGGCGGCAGAGGTTGACCTGGTAGACCTCGCCCTCGCGGATCCGCCGGCGGATCTCCTCGACGCCGTGCTTGAAGGCGTCCGCGTCCAGGGAGGTCGTCCACGTGCCGGGGTCGGGGCCCGTCCAGGGGCCGGGGTCAGGGCCCGTCCGGGGGTCGCGGTCGGGTCCGGTCCGGGGGTCGGGGTCGGGTCCGGTCCGGGGGTCGGGGTCGGTCCGGGGGTCGGGGTCGGTCCGGGGGTCGCGGTCGGGGCCCGTCGGGGGGCCGGCGGTCGAGAACGGGCCGCCGGACGGGCCGGAGCGCGGGTCACCGCCGAGGGTGGCCGAGCCGCCGGCGGCCGGGGCCGGCGTCGTCCGGGTGAACCGCCAGAGCCGGGCTTCGCCCTCGAACGTCACCACGACCGCCCACCAGCCGCCCTCGTCGAGGCGGCGCACGTCGGTGGTGGCCTCCACCAGATCCTCGGCGAGGACGCCGGCGAACCAGGCGCGGCCGCCGGGCAGCGAGGCGCGATCGCCCGGCTGCGGGGAGCGGCCGCTGGGGACCACTGCAGGCACGTCGGCAAGGTACCTGCGGGACGCGCCGGGCGCTGGGTACGGTTGGACTGACCGCCGCGGCGTCGGCTACTGTTCAGGACGCGCCGAGCGGCCTGGCCGCCCTCGGGCATGCGGACGTGGCTCAGTTGGTAGAGCATCACCTTGCCAAGGTGAGGGTCGCGGGTTCGAGTCCCGTCGTCCGCTCGGAGACCACCCACCGCAGTGGTGGGGCGGTACCGAACTCGCGGTGGAGTGGCCGAGAGGCGAGGCAACGGCCTGCAAAGCCGTCTACACGGGTTCAAATCCCGTCTCCACCTCTGGCGCTCGCGGAAGCCTCGCGGGCGGCACGGGCGATTAGCTCAGTGGGAGAGCGCTTCCTTGACACGGAAGAGGTCACTGGTTCAATCCCAGTATCGCCCACCACATTGCTGCAGGCCACGGGCTAGTTCCGAGTCCATCGGAAC
>DATKNA010000020.1:0-7216 GCA_035541595.1 Kineosporiaceae bacterium
CGCCCGCCTGGGCCTGGCCGATCTCGGCGACCGCCGGCCCACCCGGCTCTCCGGGGGCCAGGCCCAGCTGGTCGCGCTCGCCCGGGCCCTCGCCCGCCGCCCGCGGCTGCTGCTGCTCGACGAGCCGATGGCCGCGCTGGACGCCAGGACGCGGATCGAGGTGCGCTCGGAGCTGCGCCGGCACCTTGCGGACTTCGCCGGCCCCGCCGTTCTCGTCACCCACGATCCCGTCGACGCGCTGGTGCTCGCGAACCGCATCGTCGTGCTCGAGGGCGGCCGCGTCGCGCAGCAGGGGACCCCGTCGGAGGTCGCGCGCCGGCCCGCCACCGAGTACGTCGCCCGGCTGGTGGGCCTGAACCTCTACCCGGGGACGATGCTCGATCCGGACGCGTGCCGGGTGCTCCTCGACGCCGGCGGCACGCTCGAGGCGGCGGGCTCGGATCCCGAGGATCTCCTCCACGGCCCGGACGTCGCCGTGCCCGGCGCCCGGACTCTCGCGACGGGCACTCCCGTGCTCGTCGCCGTCGCGCCCAGCGCGGTCGCTGTGCACGTGCGGCGACCCGCCGGCGGCAGCCCGCGCAACCTGTGGCCGGCCACGGTGACCGGGCTCGAACAGCTGGCCGACCGGGTGCGGGTGGCGCTGGACGGCGCGCCTGCGGCGCTGGCCGACATCACGCCGCGCGCACTCGCCGAGCTGCGGCTGGAACCTGGCCGGTCCGTCTGGTTGTCGGTCAAGGCGACAGAGGTCGTGGCCTATCCGGCTCCGGGTGCCGGACCGTCGCGTCCGAGGGAGGACGTGCCACTCGGCCGGCCGCGAGCACGGTGACGTCGTCCGTGCCGGGTGGCTGCCGGCGCGGGTGGACGGGCGGCCGCGGCTGTCCAGGGCCCTGGCGTGCCCCTCAGCTCTCGAAAGGGTGGCCGGAGCGGTCGATAGGCTGACGAGCGTGACGACGAGCGGGTCCACGGCCGTGTCCCCTCCGGTGCTGCCCCGCGACGTCGTCGACGCGCTCTTCGCCGCCGACCTGCCCGAGGTCGACCATTGGGAGCAGCTCTACCCGCCGCGCCGTCTGCCGCAGGGCGCCCACGTCACGCGGTTCGCACCGTCACCGACGGGCTACGTTCACATCGGCGGTGTCTACGTCGCGATGATCTGCCAGGACGTCTCCCGCACGAGCGGCGGCGTCTACATCACCCGCGTCGAGGACACCGACACGGCCCGCGAGGTCGAGGGTGCGTTGGCGCAGTTCGGGCGCGCGTTCGACTACTTCGGCCTGCACCCCGACGAGACCGATCCGGCGGTGGAGCCGGGCAGGGAGGGCAGGTACGGCCCCTACCGGCAGTCCCGCCGGGAGGCCGTTTACCACTCCTACGTCCGGCAGCTGCTGCGCGACGGCAGGGCCTACCTCGACTTCGCGACGAGGGAGGAGCTGGCCGAGATCACCGCGCGGCAGCAGGCGGCGAAGGTCGCGCCCGGCTATTACGGGCGCTGGGCCGTCTGGCGCGACGCGCCGGTCGAGCGGGTGCTCGGTGAGCTCGAGCGGGGGACCGCTCACGTCGTCCGGTTCCGCGCCCCGGACCTGCCTCCCGGCGCCCGGACCACGTACACCGACGTCATCAGGGGCCGGCTCGAGCACGAGGCCAACCGCAACGACGTCGTGATCCTCAAGGCCTCGGACACCTGGCCCAGGCTCCCGACGTACCACTTCGCGCACGCCGTCGACGATCACCTCATGCGGGTCGACCTCGTCGTCCGCGCCGAGGAATGGATCTCCAGTGTGCCGTTGCACCTGCAGCTGTTCGAGACACTGGGGTTCGCACCTCCGGCGTACGCGCACATCGCGCCGCTGATGAAGCAGATCCCGGGTGGCAAGCGCAAGCTCTCCAAGCGCAAGGACGCCGAGGCCGGCGTCGACTTCTACGTCGAGCAGGGGTACCCGGCCGCCGCCGTCCTCTACTACCTGCGCGGCCTCGCCAACGGCCGGCTGGCGGAGATGCCCCTTCCGGAGGCGCTCGCGGCCCCGATCCACCTCGAGGAGTGCGGCGTCGCGGGCCCGCTCGTCGACCTGGTGAAGCTCGAGGACATCAGCGCGGACTACATCGCCACCCTGCCGAGCCCGGTGGTCGTGGACGCCGTCCGCGCGTGGGCCGAGCAGTACGACCCGCAGGTGGCCCGGGCCCTCGACGGCGACCCCGACCTCGCCGTCCGGGCCGTCTCGGTGGAACGTGTCGGGGTCGAGAATCCGCGGAAGGACCTGCGGAAGTGGTCGGACTTCCGGGCGGCGTACGGCTTCTTCTTCCCCCAGCTGTTCGAGCCGGTGACGGACGCCGACGATCCCCGGTTCGCGGGTCTCGGCGTCGCACCCGACGTGGTCCGCGCCGTGCTGCACGACCTCGCCCGCAGGTACCGACCCGTGGTGGAGGGCGACGCCTGGTTCGCGCAGATCCGCGAGCTCGCGGCCCGGCATTCCTTCGCCCCGACGGCGAAGGAGTTCAAGAACGATCCCGACGCCTACCCGGGGTCGATCCGCGAGGCGTCACAACTGGTGCGGATCACGCTCACCGGATCGACCCGCAGCCCCAACCTGCACGACGTCGCCATGACCCTGGGCCCGGGCGAGGTGCTGCGCCGGCTGTCCGGCGTCCGGTGACCCACTCCGCCACCCGCCGCCGCCCCTCTCCCGTGATCATGCAATCCGTGTCGATCAAGTGATCACATGGTCACTTGATCGACACGGATTGCATGATCAGCGGGGATTGCATGATCACGGGGGATGGGGAGGACCACGCCGTCAGCCCGGGCGCTCGACCGAGGGCGGCACGCCGAGGCGGTCGGCGCTCGTGACGTTCTGCAGCCGCACCTGACCCCGGGCCACGAGCCGGTCGGCGTCGTCGCGGATCTCGACCAGCCACAGTTGCTGGAGCCGGCCTCGATGGATCGGCTCGCCGACCGCCCGGAGCGCGCCCGTCCGGACGGCGCGGAGGAAGTCCGTCTGGTTGTTGACGCCGACCACCTGTCCGCGGTCGCCGAGCCATACGGCTGCGCCGAAGCTGGCCGCCGTCTCGACCACGGCCGCGTAGACGCCTCCGTGGACGATCCCGTAGGGCTGGTGCAGCGCCGGCGTCGCCTCCCACGTTATGACGACACGATCGGGGCCGACCTCGTGGAAGCGCAGCCCGAGGAACTCGATGAAACCTCCGGTGGAGAGGGGCACGTCGGCCGTACCGTCACCCGCGGGCACGGCGTTCGTCTGCTCGGTCATGGTTCGCAGGCTAGCGACCCTCCCGCGCCAGGCCGCCGCGCCAGGCTGCCATGCATGGCCGCCGCCGACGGTCCCGCGACGCACCGCATCCGCCTGACCGCGAGCCGTCGACAAACGGAGCTGAAGGGGAGGTTCCCCTCGCCACGATCCCTCGAACAACCGACAAGCATCCCACCGAATCGAGGGTGACAACGCATTATGGTGGCGAGGCGGCCGCCGTGCGGACCGTCGGGACGGACGGGTCAGCGAAACGGGAGATCCATACGTGCGAGCCAGGGACTCGAGGCGGGCGGGCGCCCGCGCGCGCAGCGCGCGCCGGGCCTCTCGCCGCGGGTCCCTGGGCACCTCGAGCGTCGAATACGGCCTGCTCATCGCCTTGATCGGTGCAGTCCTCTGCGTCGGCATCGGGCTCACGCTCAGGGGCTTCCTCCAGAGCACGCTCGATTGCCTGGTCGCCGAGATCCAGGGCAGCACCTCGCCGTCGTGCCCGACGTCCGGCGGCGGTGGCGGGGGAGGCGGGGGAGGCGGTGGGGGTGGCGGGACGATCACCCCGACCGGGTCTGCGACCCCCAGTCCTACCGCGACGCCGACACCCACGTCGACCGCGAGCCCGTCACCGTAGGGCACCCTCCAGCCCGCGATGGACGCGCACGTGCCTCAACCCTCGAGGTACTCCTCGACGAACGCGTTCCGGAAGACGCCGTCGGGGTCGTAACGCAGCGCCAGGGCGTTCGCATCCGGGAGCCGCCCGTACAGCCGGCGCACCGTGGACGCCGGGGTCGTGAACACCTTGCCCCAGTGCGGCCGCGGGTCCAGCGGCGCCAGCGCCTCCTCCACCGCGGCGAGCGCAGGGCGCACCGACGCCATGTCCGGCATCCAGGTGAAGTGGACGCCGACGCTGTCCCGCCCGTGTGCCGGGCTCAGCCACTGGTCGTCGGCGGCGATGCTGCGGATCTCGCCGACCTGCAGGACCGGTGCGACGAGATGCGCGACGCCGGCGACGGCCGTCAGGGCCGCGACGGCGTGCTCGCGCGGGACGAAGTACTCGGTCTGCAGCTCGTCACCGTTGCTCGGCGTGAACTCCAGCCGGAAGTGCGGCAGGCGGGCGAACCAGGGGCCGGGGACGCCGAGCTGCTCGGTGACGTTCTCGGTGGGCATCCCGGGCACCGGGTGCCACGGCTCCCGGGCCGGCCGTGCGCCCCAGCCTTCCGCGAGCGCGGGCGCCGGATCGCCGTCGGTGTCCGCCACCAGCTTGCTCACCACCTGGAACTCCAGCGGATCGGTCCAGCGGGTGAACAGGCTGACGCTGTACCCCCCGGCCAGAAGCTGCGTCACGTGCTCGATCGCTGCGTCCCCGGGCAGACCGAGGTGGACGATCTGGCGTACCTCGTAGCGTGGCCGGACGTCGAGGGTCAGGGCCGTCACGACGCCGAGGCGTCCCAGCGCGACGACCGCGCCGTCGAACCCGTCCTCTCCGCGGCGCAGCGTCACGACGTCCCCGGACGCCGCGACGAACTCCACCACACCGACGGATCCCGCGATCACCCGGTTGGCGTCGCCGGAGCCGTGCGTGCCGGTGGCGCACGCGCCGGCGACCGAGATGTGCGGGAGGGAGCCCATGGTGGCCAACGCCCAGCCCGCGCGGTCCAGTTCGGGGGCGATCTCCCCGAAGCGCAGCCCGCCGGAGACCGTCGCCGTCCGCGACCGGGGGTCGATCTCGAGGCGGGCCGGCATCCTGGCCAGGCTCACCAGGTCGCCGGTCGTGTCCGCGACCGTGCTGAAGGAGTGTCGCGTGCCGAGCGCCCGGAGCCGGGTGGATCCGGCGACGACCCGGCGGAGCTCGCCGACCGACGTCGGCTCCAGCAGTCGCCGAGCCGAGTACGTCACGTTCCCGGCCCAGGACGCCAGCCGCGCGCCGGGAGCGCCCTCGATCCTCTCGTCCACGATCTCGTCCACGTCGGTCTCCCGCCTGACGGGTCGTCGCACTACCGTCGCCACCATGTCACGGTCGGAGGGCTCGGCGGTCGGTGGGCCGAGCCGGCCGCCGGACCGCGGCACACCCGGCCGGCCAGGGTCGGGTCGTTCTCGACCCGCCGCCCTGCTGCGCTGGTGGCCGGCGGTGGTGTACCCGGCGGCCCTCGTGACGGCCTCCGTCGCCGTGCTGGCCGAGCCGGAGGCGAGCCGGGCGGCACATCTGATGTGGGCCAGCACGAACCTGGACAACCTCGCGGACCATCCCGTCGCGGCGCTGTTCCTCTCCGGCTTCCTCGCCGACGGCGACGTCCTCGGCTGGACCGTCCTCGCGGTGGTGGGTCTCGCCGGGCTGGTCGCCGCGGTCGGCCCGGTACGGGCCGTCGCCACCGCGGTCACGGCGCACCTCCTCGGGACGGCGGTCAGCGAGGGCGGGCTCGGCGTCCGGATCGCCCGTGGCCTGGACCCCGTGGCGGACCGGGGGATCCTCGACGTCGGCCCGTCGTTCGTCGTCGTCGGAACGCTGATCGCGACGATCGTCTGCGGGCGGACGATCTGGTGGCGCCTGGCCGCGGCGGCCGGATTCGCCCTGGCCGCCCCGGGCCTGTTCGACGGGCTGCTGCAGTGGGATGTCTCCGCCGTGGGTCACGTCACGTCGGTCCTGGTCGGGCTCGTCGCCGGGCTCTGGTTCCGGCACGAGCGACGGCGATCGACGCCGCCCGGCGCGCGTTTGACGCCTCCACAGCCGCACGGTTGACTTGCCGACGGGTCATGAGTGCCAGTGCGTAGCCCCGGCTTGCTGGCCGGCAACCCTCCGACGCGGCGGGGTGCTCCGGGTGTCGACCCGGTGGTCCGCGACCGGCGGGCCGCAAGCGCGCAGGACCACAGGAGGAGATCGCCCCATGCCTGTTGCACTCGACCATGACCCGAAGTTGGCACGGTACGCGCACCCCGAGCGCCTCGTGACGACCGCCTGGTTGGCCGACCACCTCGGCCAGCCCGGGCTCGTCGTGCTCGAGAGCGACGAGGACGTGCTGCTGTACGACACCGGGCACATCCCGGGCGCGCTCAAGGTGGACTGGTTCACCGAACTCAACGACGAGGTCACCCGGGACTACGTGGACGGCCGGCGCTTCGCCGAGGTCCTCGGCTCCAAGGGGATCGCCCGGGACACCACCGTGATCCTCTACGGGGACAAGAACAACTGGTGGGCGGCCTACGCGCTGTGGGTGTTCCGTCTGTTCGGGCACGAGGACGTCCGGCTCCTGGACGGCGGCCGCACCGCGTGGATCGCGCAGGGCCGGGAGCTCACCACCGAGGTCCCGACGCCGCAGCGGGTCGACCATCCCGTGGTCGAGCGGGACGACGCACCGATCCGGGCCTTCAAGGACGACGTGCTGGGGAACCTGGCGGATCCGATCGGTCACCCGCTGATCGACGTCCGGTCACCCCAGGAGTACACCGGCGAGCGAACGCACATGCCGGAGTACCCGCAGGAGGGCGCGCTGCGGGGTGGGCACATCCCGGGAGCGCAGAGCGTGCCGTGGGCGCGGGCGGCGGCCGAGGACGCGACGTTCAAGGACCGGGAGGAACTCGAGGCGATCTACATCGGCGAGAAGCACCTCAAGCCGACCGACGACGTCATCGCCTACTGCCGGATCGGTGAGCGGTCCAGCCACACCTGGTTCGTCCTGACCTACCTGCTGGGATTCGACCACGTCCGCAACTACGACGGGTCGTGGACGGAGTGGGGCAACAGCGTCCGGGTACCGATCGCGCGGGGCGAGGAGCCCGGCTCGGTCTGACAGGCCTGACCCGACGTCGTGCGAACGCGTGTGGATGTTCTTGCACGCGTTGTGCCGCGTTGCACGCGTTGTGCCGCTCGCAGCTGGTCGGCGATCGGGACAACGCGTGCAACGCAGCAAAGCACGTGTAGGGCGGCTCAGCGGGTAGGTGCCCCTGCTGGCGGGCTGCGCCCCGCCGAC
>DATKNA010000021.1:0-3627 GCA_035541595.1 Kineosporiaceae bacterium
GCGCTTCGCCGACATCGCCCGGGTGATGGGCGTGGACACGCACGGCATGACCGACGTCCAGGCGGCCGAGGCCGCGCTGGCCGCGGCGATCCGGCTGCTCCGCGACGTGGGCATACCCGAGAAGTTCACCGACGTGACGCAGGACAGCTACTCCAAGAACCGGCTCGGCAAGGGCCCGACCAAGCTGTACGAGAACTCGCCGGTGATCCGCGGCGACGCCGAGGACGTCGACCGGATCACCCACCACGTCCTGGGCGACGCCTGCACGCCCGGCAACGCCAAGGAGTGCACGTTCTCCACGGTCCGCCCGGTCGTCGATCACTGCATGAACGGCGACCTGGATGACCTGCTCGGCTGAGCGCCCGTCCCCGCTGACCGGCCCGGTGATCGACACGGCGTCGGGGCACCGGGCCGGTCGCCGGGCCCCACCGGGAGGACCGATGCCGTACTTCGACGCCGTCGACGACGTCACCCGCGCGCTGGCCGGCTACGGGTACATCGCCGACCGGCAGCTGGCCACGGCGGTATTCGTGCAGACGCGCCTGGACAAGCCCCTGCTGGTGGAGGGCCCCGCCGGGGTCGGCAAGACCGAGCTCGCCAAGGCCGTTTCCGCCGCCACCGGACGGCGGCTGCTGCGGCTGCAGTGCTACGAGGGCCAGGACGACACCAAGGCCCTGTACGAGTGGGACTACGGCAAGCAGCTGCTGTACACCCAGATCCTCCGGGAGAAGATCGGCCAGCTGCTGGCGGACGCCCCGGACCTGCACACCGCCATCGACCGGATCGCCCAGCAGGAGAGCGCCTTCTTCTCCGAGCGCTTCCTGGCCCCGCGCCCGCTGCTGGAGGCCGTGCACTCGGCCGACCCGGTGGTGCTGCTCATCGACGAAGTCGACCGCGCGGACGAGGCCCTGGAGGCGGTGCTGCTGGAGATGCTGGCCGAATACCAGGTGTCGGTGCCGGAGATCGGCACGTTCGTCGCCCGCCAGCCGCCGCTCGTCATCCTCACCTCGAACAACACCCGCGACCTGTCGGCCGCGCTCAAGCGCCGCTGCCTGCACCTGTTCCTCGGCTATCCGAGCGCCGAACGCGAGCTGGAGATCCTCAGGAGCAAGAAGACCGGGCTGCCCGAGGCGGCCGCCGAGCGTCTGGTCCATGTCGTCCGCGGGCTGCGCGAGCTCGACCTGCGCAAGGCGCCCAGCATCTCCGAGACGGTGGACTGGGCCCGGACGCTGGCGGTGCTCGGCGTCGAGGAGATCGCCCCGGCCGTCCTCGCCGACACGGTCTCCGTGGTGGTGAAGTACTCGCGCGACGTGCAGCGGGCGCTGGACGCGCTGCCGGCCCTGGCCGACCCGAACGCCACCCCGGCGGACGAGCCGCCCGGCGGCCACGATCACGGCCACCACCACGCCCGCCATCACGGTGATCACCAGCACGACCCCGATGACGACGCCGGGGCACGGGCCGAACGGACGGCGAAAGACCAGCCCGGGCGCCACGACGAGCACTACTACGGGGCGCCGGCGCCGGCCGCCTCGGTCGGCTCGGGCGACCGCGCCGTCCCGGCCGGGCAGGGCAGCCGCTCGTTCGCCCGGGGCCTGGCCCGGCGGCGGGCGCTGTAGCACCCGATGCAACGCAGCCTGCACCGGTTCGTGCGGCTCCTGCGGCTGCGCGGGGTGCGCGTGTCGGTGACCGAGGCGCACGACGCCATGCGCGCCGCGGCGCAGCACGGTGCCCTGGACGACCGGGAGACCCTCCGCTGCGTGCTGCGGGTCGCGCTGGTCAAGGACCGCCGCGACGAGGAGCTGTTCGACGAGCTCTTCGACCGCTACTTCCGGCTCGAGCCCGTCACGGCGCCGCCGCCCGGCCACGGCCACGGCCACGAGGACCTGGCCGACGACAGCGCCGCCGGGTCGTTCACGCTCTCGCCCGAGCCGGCCCAGACCCCGCGGCAGGGCCATTCGCACGGCAAGCCGGCCGACATCCGCGACTTCTTCCGCCCGGAGGATCTCGCCACCGCCTGGAACCTGCACCAGGAAGCGAGCAAGGTCGACCTGGCGGGCATGACGGATGAGATCGTGCTGGCCAGGGAGCGCGGCCGCCAGGCGATGGCCGGGCCGCGCCTGCAGCTCGACACGACCCGGCTGCACGGCGCGGGACCGCCCGGCCAGCTGATCAGCAGCCCGGGCACCCGGCTCGACGCCGGCCTGACGGTGGCCGAGGAGCAGGCGCTGCTCGGCTGGCTCGACGACCCGGACGCCGACGTGGCGGCCATCCCGGGGCCGCCAGGATCAGGCGGCGAGGTCGCCGGCCTGAGCGAGCTGCTCAAGCGCCACCTGGCCGCGCTCGCCGCCATGGACCGCCGGGCCGTCGAATCGCCGGGCCGGCACGGACCCGGCACGGCTGCCACCCTCGGCGAGGCCGAACGTAACCGGCTCGAGGAGACCCTGCGCCGGCTGGCCAGGACCATGCCCGGCGCCCTCACCCACCGGCGGGTCGCGGCCGGCCGCGGCCGGGTGGACCCGGCCCGGACCATGCGCGCCAGCATGCGCTTCGACGGGGTCCCGTTCCGGCCGGTGACGGTTTCCCGCCGGGAGGACAAGCCGCGCCTCGTGGTGCTCGCCGACGTGAGCCTGTCGGTCCGCCGCACGGCCCGCTTCACCCTGTACTTCGTGCACGGCCTGCAGCGGCTGTTCGGGCAGGTCCGCACGTTCGCCTTCGTGGCGGGCCCGGCCGAGGTCACCGACCTGTTCGCGGAGCATCCCGCCGAGCGGGCCCTGGAGAAGATCTTCGGCGGCGACGTGCTCGACGTGGACGCCGACTCCGACTACGGGACCGCGTTCGGCCGGTTCCGGGAGGAATTCCCCGACGTCGTGACCCGCCGGACCACGGTGGTGATCCTCGGCGACGGCCGGGGCAACGGCCACGACCCCAGCGTGGACGTGTTCGAGGAGATCGCCCGGCGTGCCCGGCAGGTCATCTGGCTGACGCCGGAGCGGCGGGCCATGTGGCGGCTGGGCGGCTGCGACCTGCCGCGCTACGCGGAGTTCTGCGACCGCGTGGACGTCGTCCGTGACCTGGACGGCCTGGACCGCGCCACCGACGACATCGCGGCCGGGTTCAGGACGTGAGCGCGGCCGCCGTCACCGCGCCGGGCCGTCCGCGGCGCGCTGCTGCAGCTGGGCCAGCACCGACGGATCGCGCAGGGTGGTGACGTCGCCGGGCTCGCGGCCGTCCGCGATGTCGCGCAGCAGCCTGCGCATGATCTTCCCGGACCTGGTCTTGGGCAGGTCGTCGGTCCAGATGATCCGGCTCGGCCGGGCCAGCTTGCCGATCTGGCTGCCGACGTGCTCACGCAGCCTGGTCTCCAGCTCGGCGGCGGGGACGGCGCCGGAGCTCAGCGTGACGTAGGCCACCACGGACTGGCCGGTCAGCTCGTCAGCGGAGGCGATGACCGCGGCCTCGGCGACCGCGGGGTGCGAGACGAGAGCCGATTCGATCTCGGCGGTGGACAGCCGGTGGCCGGACACGTTGATGACGTCGTCGACCCGCCCGGTGATCCAGAAGTAGCCGTCCTCGTCCCGCCGGGCGCCATCGCCGGCGAAGTAGGTGCCGGCGCCGAACCGGCCG
>DATKNA010000022.1:0-6000 GCA_035541595.1 Kineosporiaceae bacterium
CCGCGCGTCCAGCCAGGCCAGGACGAGGACGCCGCTGCGCTCGGGCCCGTCGACCACGCGGCCGACCACGGCGGGGGCGATGTCGGTCGTGGCAGCCGCGACGCTGTCGTGGTACTCGGCGTCCCGGTCGACGGCCAGCAACGAGGCATCCGGCGAGGAGAGCCGGGCGACGTAGTGGCGGCCGTCGGCCGTCGTGACCTTGAGGTTCCGGTTGGTCAGCCCGCCGGCCAGCTCCTCGACGTCCAGCGGGCCGGTCGCGAACACCGGGACGGCGCGCAACCGCGCGATGTCGGCGGCCGCCGGACCGCCGTCCGGAGCCCGCGCCGGGGTGGTGAACCCCTCGATGGGCACGCTCGACACCCGCACTCCCGCCCTCGGGGCTGCCGCGATGACGAGATCATCCGACGCCCGGTGGCCGGATGCTAGGCCCGGCGAGCGGGCGCGGTCTAGAGGCCGTTGATGTGACGACCTCCAGCGCCATCCGGCCGTCACACGACGGAAACGAAGGCATCGTGGCGAACGTGACACCGATCCCGAAGGGCGCCGGAGTGCCTTACAGTCCGAGCGTGGTGCGTCCTAGCCCGTCGCCCGAGGCCCTTCCCGGCGTCCTGCCCGGCCGTTCCGAGCTGCCCGCCCGCGCCAGAGTGGTCGTCGTCGGGGGCGGCGTCGGCGGCACGAGCGTCGCCTACCACCTCGCGGAGCTCGGGGAGCGGGACGTGCTGCTGGTCGAGCGGGCCGAGCTCACGGCGGGCTCGACGTTCCACTCCGCCGGGCTCGTCGGCCAGCTGCGCGCCGACCCCGCACTCACCCGGATGAACATGGGTTCGGTCGACCTCTACCGCCGCCTGCAGGCCGGGGAGCACCCACCCGGCTGGGTGGAAAGCGGCAGCATCAAGCTCGCGTCGAGCCCGGAGCGGCTCGACGAGATCCGTCGTCAGGTCAGCTGGGCGCGCACCTACGGCCTTCCGCTGGAGGAGATCGGCCCCGCGGAGGTCGCCGAGCTCTTCCCGCTCGCCGACCTGGACGGTGTGGTCGGAGCCTGCGTCATGCCGTCCGACGGGCAGCTCGACCCCTCGCAGCTCACCTACGCCCTCGCGGCCGGGGCCCGGGCCGGCGGCGTCCTGATCGCCACCCGGACCCGGGTGCTCGGGATCGACACCGCGCACGGCCGGTACGGGCGGAGGGTCACCCGCGTCCGGACCGACCGTGGCGACGTCGAGTGTGAGGTGGTCGTCGACTGCGGCGGCATGTACGCGGCGGAGATCGCTCGGATGGTCGGCGTCCGGGTACCGATCGTGCCGATGTCCCACCAGTACGTGGTCACCGAGGCGATGCCCGCGGTCGTCGCCGCCAGCCGCGACCGGCCGCTGCCGAGCCTGCGCGACCCGGACCTGCTCGTCTACTACCGTCAGGAGGTCGACGGCTTGGTGATGGGCGGGTACGAGCGTGATCCCGCACCGTTCACTGCGACCGCGTCCGGCTACGACGCGATTCCGGCCGACTTCAACGCCCGGCTCCTGCCGGAGGACTGGTCACGGCTGGAGGAGATCTCCACCAACGCGCAACGGCGGGTGCCGGCGATGGCGGAGACGGGGATCCGGCGGTTCGTCAACGGGCCCGAGGGCTTCACCCCCGACAACGAGTTCTGCCTGGGGGAGACGTCGGTCGCCGGGTTCTTCGTCGCAGCCGGGTTCTGCGCGCACGGCATCGCCGGGGCAGGCGGGATCGGCCGGGTGATGGCCGAGTGGATCGTGGCCGGCGACCCCGGGCTGGACGTGTGGCACATGGACATCCGGCGGTTCGGTGCCGCGTACACGTCGCCGTCGTACACGCTGGCCCGGACCGTCGAGACGTACGCAACCTACTACGACATCGCCTACCCCAATCGGCAGCGCCGTTCCGGCCGGCCGCTGCGGACGTCGCCGGTCTACGGCTGGCACGCCGCGCGCGCCGCGACGTTCGGGGAGAAGGCCGGTTGGGAGCGGGTCGAGCACTACGCCCACGACCCTCTCGCTGCGCTGATCAAGGAACAAGTGGCGATCAAGGAATTCTTGGTCGACGGCGTGGAGCGCAATTCCTTGATCGCCACCGATTCCTTGATCGCCACGTGTTCCTTGATCAGCGCGGAGGGGGTGGACGCCTGGCGGCCGCGCGGGTGGGCGGGGCGAGACTGGTCGCCGTCCGTGGTGGTGGAGCACCTGGCGACCCGGGCCAGCGCCGGGCTGTTCGACGAGACGTCGTTCGCCAAGATCGACGTCGGTGGCCCGGACGCCGCGGCGTTCCTCGAACGCGTCTGCGACAACCACGTGGCACGGGGGATCGGCGACGTCACGTACACGCAGTGCCTCAACGACCGCGGCGGGATCGAGATGGACGTCACGGTCACGAGGCTCGCCCAGGACCGGTTCCGGATCATCACGGGCACCGCCTTCGGGTCGCACGACCTCGGCTGGCTCCGCCGCCAGGCCCGGCTGCTCGACGCGGACGTCCGGCTCGACGACGTCAGCGGGTCCGAGGCGTGCTTCGCCCTCTGGGGGCCGCGGGCGCGGGCGATCCTCGGCCGGATCACCCCCGCCGATCTGGCGGACGCCGCCTTCCCGTTCATGACCGCCCGGCAGATCACCGTCGGGGATGTCCCCGTGCGTGCCGTGCGGGTGACCTTCGTCGGCGAGCTGGGCTGGGAGCTCTACGCGTCCGCCGAGTACGGGTTGGCGCTCTGGGAGACGCTGCTGGACGCCGGCGGCGAGGCGCTGACGGTCGCCGGGTACCGCGCCATCGAGAGCCTCCGGCTGGAGAAGGCCTACCGGGTGTGGAGCACCGACATCACGCCGGAGACGAACCCGTACGAGGCCGGCTTGGGGTTCTGCGTGAAGCTCGACAAGCCGGGCGGCTTCGTCGGCGCCGACGCGCTGCGCCGGGTGAAGGCCGAGGGCGTCCGCCGGCGACTGGCCTGCCTGGTGCTCGATGACCCCGGTGAGGTGGTCCTGGGTGGCGAGCCGGTGCTCGCGGGCGACGACGTGCTCGGCCGTGTGACCTCGGGCGGTCAGGGCTACACGCTGGGCGCGTCCATCGCGTACGCCTACCTGCCGGTCGAGAGCGCCACCGCCGGCACGAGGGTGGCGCTCGACCTGTTCGGGGTCCGGCAGCCGGCCGTCGTCGTCAAGGCGCCGCTCGTCGACCCGGCCGGCGCCCGGGTGCGGGGGTGAGCGGACCGGTCACGGGCGGGCCGCGAGGACGAGGAACGCGGCCAGGATCGCCAGGTGGAGGCCGGCTTGCAGCCGGGTTGCCCGGCCGGGAACGACGGTCAGCGTTCCGGCCGCCACCGTGATGGCCAACAGCGTGATCTGGGTGGCGTTCAGGCCGAGCACGAGCGGCCCCGGGAGCCAGATCGTCGCCACGGCGACCGCCGGGATCGTGAGTCCGATGCTGGCGACGGCCGAGCCGAGGGCGAGATTGATGCTCACCTGGATGCGACCCCGCACGGCCGCTCGGACCGCCGCCAGGCTCTCCGGCAGGAGGACGAGCAGGGCGATCACGACACCGACGAACGACTGCGGGAGGCCGACCGCATCGATGCCCGTCTCGATCGAGGGCGACTCCACCTTCGCCAGGCCGACCACGGCGACCAGGGCGAGGAAGAGCAGGAGCAGGCTCACCATGGCCGATCGTGTCGTCGGTGGGGTGGCATGCTCGTCGGCGTCGTCGATGACGGTTCCGTCCGGGGCGACGGGGAGGAAGAAGTCCCGGTGCCGGACCGTCTGGGTGACCACGAACAGGGCGTACAGCGCGACGGACGCGATCGCGGCGAAGGTGAGCTGGGCGGAGGTGTACTGCGGGCCCGGACTGGACGTGGTGAAGGTCGGCAGGACGAGGCACAGCACCGCCAGCGTCGCCACCGTCGCCAGCGCCGCGCCCGTGCCCTCGGGGTTGAAGACCGCCAGACCGTCCCTGACCGCGCCGATGAGGAGGCTGACCCCGAGGATCCCGTTGCAAGTGATCATCGCCGCGGCGAACACGGTGTCCCGGGCCAGGCTCTCCGAACCCGCCTTCCCGGCGGCCATCAGCGTGACGATGAGGCCGACCTCGATGACGGTGACCGCGACGGCCAGCACGAGCGAGCCGAGCGGCTCCCCGGCCCGATGCGCGACGACCTCGGCGTGGTGGACCGCTGCGAGCACGGCCGCGGCAAGGACGACGGCGACCGCCACGGCGACACCCGTCGCCAGGTTGCGACCCCAGGTGAGGACCAGGACGACGACGCCCAGCACCGGGATCGCCGACGTCCAGCTGAGCACGGAGAGTCGCCGGCGGCCCGCCATGGGCCGATCATCCCCTACCGTGATCTTTGCCGCATCTCCGCGAGGATGACCGTGGCCGCGGATATGGGGCTCGGCCGTTGAGGTGGGCCACGTCGACGACGAGGCATTTGCCAGGCATCGCCGCGCGCAGTGAGATGGGGTCTCGTCGTCCGGCGGAGGGGATGCATGAACGGGCTCGAATCGGGCTACCTGTACGACCCGGCCTCGGAGCACGAGCGGCCGCGCCTCGCCGGTCTCACCACGCTCTTCGACCCGGTGACGATGCGCCACCTGCATCGCGTCGGCCTGGGGGCGGGCTGGCGCTGCTGGGAGATCGGGGCGGGGACCGGCAGCATCGCCCGGCGGCTCGCCGCCGACGTGGGCCCGACCGGCCGGGTCGTCGCCACGGACATCGACCTGAGGTGCCTCGACCACCTGGGTGACCTGGGCACGGTCGAGGTGCTCCAACGAGATGTCGCCGACGGGCCCGTCGAGCTCGGGGCCTTCGACCTCGTGCACGCTCGCGCGGTGCTCGAGCATCTCCCGCGCCGGGACGAGATCGTGCCCCAGCTCGCCGCCGCCCTTCGCCCTGGTGGCGTCCTGGTGGTCGAGGACGCCGTGTTCGGCAACGGCACGACGGACGCGCTGGCCGTCGTCACCCTGCCCCGGGAGTCCGCCGACACGATCACCCGGGCGGTCCACGCGGTCGCCGGAGCGTTCCGGACGGTCGGTGCCGACCCGGAGTACGGGCTGCGGCTGCCTGCGGCGCTGGCCGGCGCCGGCCTGGACGGTGTGGGCGCGGAGCTCACCCACCGGCTGGTCCGCGGGGGGAGTGCGGAGTCCACCTTCTTCGCGCTCACGATTCGTGAGCTCGGCCCGCGGCTGGTCGCCGCCGGGCTGATGACCCAGGACGACGCCGAGCTCGCGGCGGTCGTCGCGGAGCGGGCCGAGTCCTGGTGCTTCTCGATCGGCCTGGTCACCGCGTGGGGCTGGCACCGCTGAGGCGACTCCCTGTTGTCGCTGAGGTGACGTGGGTCGCTGAGGTGACGTGGGTCGCTGACGTGACGTGGGTCGCTGGGGTGACTTCTGGGCGCATGTGTGACTCGGGATCGGCGTGATGTACCTCACAGTTCTGTGTTCCTATTGAGTGCTTTCTCCTGCGGTTTCGTGGCGGGAGTGTGTCGGTGGCGGCCTATAGCGTTGCGGGCATGAACGGGGGGCGCGACTCCACACCGGACCCGGCGGCATCGGGCCTGCAGCCGGGTCTGGGGGTGGATGAGCTGACCCGGCGGATCCAGGCCCGGCAGGCGCAGGCCGTCCAGGATGGTCAGGTGCTCGCCGGGGCGCCGTTCGTGGCCGACGCGCTGGCCCGGGTGGCGGGCGGGGTCGATGACCTGCAGGACGTGGCCTGGCCCGCGCTGTCCGCCGATCAGGTGGCGGCCACGGTGCGGGTTCTGGCCCGGTTGCAGGCCCGGGTGGACGCCGCGGTGCTCGCCTCGATCGCGGCGGTCGACGACCGCGACGATGTCGTCCCCGGGGCCCGGGCGCACACCGCCGGGGCCGGTTCGGCCAGCATGCCCTACACCTGGACCGGCGGGTCGCCGCCCGGCAGGCCGAGACCGCCCGGGTCCTGCACACCGGGTGGGGGGATCTGGCCGCGGTCGGCGCCGCGTACGCGACCGGGGCGCTCACCCGCGGACAC
>DATKNA010000023.1:0-10020 GCA_035541595.1 Kineosporiaceae bacterium
TGGCCCTCCTCCTGCTCGCGGCGGCGGCCATGCTCGCGCTCGGATCCGGTGTCGGGCGGCCGGCTGGACTCGTCCTCGTCGCGATCGCGTTCGGGGCTCTGCAGGTGGCCGGCGTGACGGCCCAGGCAGGGCTCCAAGCCGTCGTCGTGGGGCGGGCACGAGCGACGGTGACGTCGGTGGCCTCTCTCGGCGAGGACCTCGTGGAGATCGCCGTCTATCTCGGGTACGGCGCGATCGCCGGCGTCGACGGCGATCGCGCGGCGTTCATCCTGCTCAGCGTGCCATACGTCGTAGTCGCCGCATGGGTGCTGACCGGCCCGCACCCGGGACGGGCCGTCCCCGCGTCCCGGGTCGATGAGACCATGACGCCATGACCGACGGCGTTCACCGGACCTACCGGTCCCCGACGCTGCTCGGCCTCGGCGTGCTGGGAGCCGTGATGGCGGTCCTGTTCGCCGGATGGGTCGTGGCGGACGAGGTGGGCAACGGACACCGGCTCGCCGCGGTGGCCGCCGTGCTGTGGGGGGTTCTGGCCGCCCTGGCGATCGTGGAGGTGTTCCTGCGGCCGGCCGTCGCCACGACCGCCGAGGGGATCGTCCTGGTGAACCCCTTCCGCACCGTCGTCGTGCCGTGGGCCCGGGTGCGCGGAGTAGAGACCGAGCTCGCGCTGCAGATCATCACGGATCGGGGTCGGCACACGAGCTGGGCCGCGACCGGCAGCCGCAAGGCCTCGATCCGCAATCGGCGGCACCGGACGAAACAGCTGGCCGCAGCTGCGCAGGGCGCGATCGGCTCGCCCCACGCCATGGACGTCCTCCGCCCGAGCGACGTCCGCTCGATGACGCCACCTCTCGAATGCAGGATCTTTATCGACGCGGGGTACCAGGCGTGGCAGATGGACCGGAACAAGCCGGCTGATCCGGGCGTCCTCCGGGTCACGTGGCACCGCCCGTGGCTGCTGGCAGTGGCCGCCCTGGCGGTCGGGCTCGTCGCGGTGACCGCGGCGCTCTGACCCGCTGTCGATCCCCGCGACGCCGGCGAGCTGCCCGCGGACCGACTCAAGATCAAGGCCTGGCATGCCGAGAGATCAGACGGGCCCCAGGCCTGTCCGAATCCTGTCGACCCTTCTCCACGTGCCGGGAGGCCAGGTGCGACGCGCCGATCGCGGGTTCACGCTGGTCGAGCTCCTCGTCGTCATGATCGTTCTCGGGATCCTCGTGGCCATCGCCCTCCCCGTCCTCATGGACCAGCGGCAGCGGGCCCGGGACGCCGGCTCGCGCACCGACGTCACCACGCTCGGTAAGGAGCTGGCGAGCTACTTCACGAACGCCGGCGCGGGCGGCCCGGCGACGGTCTCGATCACCACGGTGGGCGGCGTCGACCACTACCTCGTCGGAGGCGCGGACGTCGGCCGGGTCACGGCCGGCGTGCGCCTGGTCGACTACAACGCCACGACCACGACGACCAGCCTCGTCACGGCCACGATGACCTCGACGGCCTGGTGCGTCGCGGTCGCCGACACGATCGGCAGCAGCCCGACGATCTACAAGTACTCAGCGACGAACGGCCTCGAAGAAGGCAGCTGTACGAGCGCGACCACGCCGTGACCGGCGGCGTCCGGCTCGGCGGGTTGTCGGACATCCACGACAATTGCGCCTCGCCTAGGGGGCGAGCGTCACGGATTGACGCCCTCCCCGCCACTTGATCCACGTGACTCACGTGGACACGCGCTTGCGCATCACGGCCGCCGCTGGCTGTTGCAGTACCGACTGCAGTACCGGCACCCCGAACATGGACGGCTCAGCGAAAATCACGCCGTTGATCTGGGACAACCCGGGTGGAGGCGACGGGACTCGAACCCGTAACCCCCTGCTTGCAAAGCAGGTGCGCTGCCAGTTGCGCCACGCCCCCGGCCGACCGACCTCGCTGCCGGTCGATAGATCACCGCACCGTCGGCGCGGGGAGTTTACGCGACCGGGTCCGTGACCTCGGCCCACAGGGCCTGCTCGGCGCGGTCAGCCTCCACCTTCCGCCACACGGCGAAGCCGGCGGCGGCGAGGAGCGCGAGGAGGAAGAGCTTCTTCACGAGGTGCCTCCGTTAGGCCAGGACGACCTGTCCGTGCCGCGGTCCAAGCCCGCCGCACGATCCTCGAGACTACCGCAGCGGCTGCGACCCACCGTCGCGGCCGCCATGGGCCGGGAGAGGCAGCCTTCGCCACGTCCGGACCACGCGCCGAACGGCGGGGCGGGCAGCGGTCATGACGCCGGCGAGCCTGCTCACCTATGCGGTGGTATCCGACGGGCCGGTCAGCACCAAGGCGTCGGTTCACGCTCCTTGGCCCCCGGCCCGCCAGGCGAGCCGCAGGGGGACGCGGGCGCCGGTGCGAAGGAGCGCGCCGGTGTAGACCCTCGAGGCAGCGGCGAGGAGGAGCCAGACGGTGGCGCCCGTCAGCAGGGCGGAGGCGACCACCTGCCACGCGGGAACCACGACGAGCGTCAGCCGCAGCGGCATGACGAAGGGAGCGGTGGGAGGAAGGAACGACAGCACGGTCGTCATCGTCGACTCCGGGGCGCCGACGGCCGCGATGGCCGCGAGATAGCCGGCGAGCAGCAGCACGCTGACGGGTGCTGCGGCGTTGCTGGCGTCCTCGACCCGCGACGCGAGGGCTCCGAGGCCCGCGTACACCACGCTGTAGAACGCGTAGCCGAGCACGAACCAGACAACCAGCCAGGCCAGGACGGACGCCGGCACCCGGGGGATCTGCGCGCCGCGGACGGTCTGCAGGGCGATCGCTGCGCTCGCGGCGATGAGCGTGAACTGCGCCAGCCCCAGGGCACCGATCCCGATGACCTTGCCGACCAGGAGCTCACGCGGTCGGATCCGCGCCAGGAGCACCTCGGCCACCCGGTTGGACTTCTCCTGCGCCACCCCCGTCAGCACCACGTTCCCATAGAGCGCGATGGCCGTGAACACGAGGATGACGACCACCATGCCGACGTCCTGCGCGTTGTCGCCCAGGCCGCTCGGGCTGGCCAGACGTCGTTCCTTCAACGCCGCGGGCGCAAGCAGCCCGGACAGATCCTTCGCCGAGAGGCCCAGCTGGGCCGCACGCTCCTGGATTCGCACGGCTCGAGCGGAGCTCGCGACGAGGGCCGCCAGGGCGGCGTCGGGCCGCTGTCGCCATTCCAGCGTCGTCCCGTCGACGAGGAGGACGTCGACGGCATCACCCCGCAGCGCCTGCTCCGCCGCAGGCAGCGACGGGTACGAGGTGATGGACACCTGGGCGTCGTTGCTGGCGGCCTGCGCCCGCAAGGCGTCCGCCATGCCGGTCGCCACCACCCCGGCGAGACCGACGCGGTAGGTCTTGGGGCCTGACGAGAGCATCGTGGGCAGGACGATGATCGCCACGACGGCCAGGACCGCGGCCACGGTGGAGATCTGGAACGCTTTCGTCCGGCCGCGCTCACGGATCTCCCGCCGCGCGACGACGCCGGTACGGCGCAGGCCGTCAGGCTTCATCATCGGTGGCCTCCCGGTCGCCGGGTTCCCGGGAGGCGGCCACGGCCGCACGGAATACCTCGGACAACGTCGGCGGCTCATAGGCCACCCGGACGACGTCGCGATCCACGGCTCGCAGCAGCGCGACGGGATCCGCTGTGCGCGGGACACGGAGACGAATGTGGCCGTCCTGGTCGGCGACCACGGTCGCCTGTTCGATGGCCAACAACCGTCCGACGTCCCCACGCGTGGTGACGTCGAGGTAGCGATCGGGGCTGGCGTCCCGGATCATCTCGAGCGGCCCCTGCACCACGACGCGCCCGGAGTCGATGACGACGACGTCCTCGCACAGGTGCTCGACGACGTCGAGCTGGTGGCTGGAGAACAGCACCGCCGCCCCGGACCGGGCGACCTGCCGCAGCAGCACGGACATCGAGTCCATGGCGAACGGATCGAGGCCGGAGAACGGCTCGTCGAGCACGACGAGGTCGGGGCCGTGGAGGAGCGCAGCAGCCAACTGAACCCGCTGCTGGTTCCCGTGGGACAGCTCGTCGACGCGCGCCGTGGCGCGCTCGGCGAGCCCCAGGGCCGCCAACCAGCGTGCGACCGCCTCCCGCGCCGCGGACGTCGACATGCCGGACAACCGGCCGAAGAAGACCAACTGGTCACGGATGCGCATCCGCGGGTAGAGACCACGCTCTTCCGGCATGTATCCCAGCGCGAGGCGCGCGCCCTCGTCCATCGGGCGCCCGTCCCAGCAGACCATTCCCTCGTCGGCATGGACGAGGCCGATCACCACACGCATCGCCGTCGTCTTGCCTGCACCGTTGGGACCGACGAACCCGGTCAGGCGTCCGCGAGCGACGGAGAACGTGCACGACCGCAGCGCCTGCACCTCGTCGTAGCTCTTGCTCACCGCTCGGAGCTCGAGGCCGCAGGGTCGGGAGGGTGCCGCAGCGATGGTCGGCGGGGGCGCCGCCGATCCCGCGATCCGGCGTAGGCCACCGGGCACCGTCGGATCCGCCCCTCCGGGCATGACTCACCTCGCAGCGGGCGACAGGCGGCTCGCGACGCCGGTGGGGTGCAGGGACGCTGCGCCCTTCACACGCGAACGTATGCGCCGTCCGGCCGGCTCCCCAGAGGCGAAGGTCACCTCACGCGAGCCGGGAGTACCCGGGGAGCTCGCGACGGCCTACACGCCGGACGGATAACCCGGCACCTCCCGTCGCTGGGTCCAGCTGGCGCTCCAGTGCCCGATGTCGAGCAGGGCGGCCAGAGCCACCCAGAACCAGTCCAACCCACTCAGGCCGCCCGCCTGCCAGAGGATCACGTACATCAGTGTCGCGAAGGGGAGGAATATGAGGCCGAGCAGCGGCCAGATCCACGAGCTGAAGGCGGCGTCCACCATCTTGGGTCGAGCCACCCAGACGATGAACAACGCCAGACGGGGGAAGACGCCGCCAAGCAGCACCAACAGACATCCCATGGTCGCTCCTCTCGTGGACTCGTGGCTGGACCATGCCTGCGTGGACCGGTCGCGTCGTCACTCGCCACGGGTGACTCGGTCGATGCGACTCGGGATCGTGGTCACATCCTGTCGTCGCAGACCGGTCCCGTTCGGACCCAGCCAGAGTCCGGGACGGTGGTCTCCCCGACCCTGGCTGCGTCGATCTGCGCCGACCCAGCGACAGCGGACCCGGCTGCCGAGCGTTGACCGCAGGCGTTCACCCTGGTCACGGAGTCCTGCCAGGTTGCCGTGCCGGTCTCGCGGATCGGCTGGTTCATCATCGGAACCCTGTACGGACGCCACGACCGGCGCACCGACCTCCGCCTGGGCATGCAGAAGACCCTGGAGCGGGTGCGCGACGCGGCAGAGACGCGCGTCCGGGCATCGACCGCCTGACCGATCACACCGGGGCGTGCGAATCGTCGATGATGCGGCCGCCAGCGGAAACGGCCGTCGTCCCCCACGGCACGGCCCCGCGTGCAGGCGCTAGCGGATCAGGCGTCATCTCCTTCGATCGCCTGCCGCAGCTGTCTCGGCAACCGTCCTGTGTTCTTCCGGTAGTAGGCCGCGGCCGCGCGATGCGCGACGAGCCGCGCCAGGCCGACCACCGCACCAGACGCCGTGCCCATGCGGTCGGCCGGCCCCAGCTGGCGTCGGGACACTCCGGAGCTTGCGGCGGCTGCCGCCCGGTGACCGTTCGCCAGCCCACACGGAGCGCCTGCTCGGCGGCCAGTATCGCCAGCACCACCAGGGCCGCCGACGTGCGGTCAAGCAGACGGCCTCCCTGGCCCACAGTCGGTCGTTGCGCCTCTTGCCCGCTGCGGCTTGGCGCGCTCCCTCGTCCATGCCTGGGAGGCCACCTGGACGGCGTCCCAGGGCGAGCCGAGGGGCGGCGTGTAGCAGAGATCGAGGTCGCTGAGTGCGTCGACGGTCATGCCGTGGTGGATACCGGTCGCGCAGATGTCGACACGCTTGGCGATCTCGGCGCTGCGGTGGCCGACGAGCTGAGCGCCGAGCAGCCGACCCGAGTCGCGGTCACCGGTGATGTGGATGGCGATGGGTGTGGCACCTGGGTAGTACGCCTTGTGGTCGTCCGGGGCCGAGGCGACGGTGAGCGGCGTCCATCCCCGACCAGCGGCCGTGGCTTCGTGGTCGCGCAGGCCGGTACGTGCTGCGACCAGGTCGAAGACCGTCACGACCTGGGTCCCGAGGGAGCCGGCGAAGCGGCGGTCGCCACCGAGCGCGTTCTCCCCGGCGACCCGGCCCTGCTTGTGCGCGGTGGTCCCGAGCGGCAGCCACGTGGCGCCCAACAGCTGGTGATGGGTGACGACGCAGTCCCCGGCGGCGTAGACGCCGGGCAGTCCGGTGCGCATGCGCTGGTCGACGTCGATGGCGCCGCGGACGCCGAGGCGGGCGCCGGCGGAGGCGGCGAGGTCGGTGTCGGGCCGGACGCCGACGACGACGAGCACGAGGTCGATCTCACGGGTCACACGATCGCCGTCATGGTGGGCCTCGACGCACAGCCGTGGGCCGTCGCCGGGGGAGCGGGTGATGGCGGTGACTGTCGTGCCGGTGAGGACCTCGACGCCGTGCCGGTCGAGTTCGGCGTGGACGAGGGCGCCGAGCTGCGGGTCGACGGTGGGCAGGACTTCGGGGAGGGCTTCGATCTGGGTGACGTGCAGGCCGCGGGCCGTGAGGGCTTCGGCCATCTCCAGGCCGATGTACCCGGCGCCGACGATCACCGCCGAGACGTCGCTGCTGTCGGCGTCGGCGAGGCGGTCGAGCGTGCGGGTGAGGGCGAAGGTGTCGCCCATGGAGTGCAGCAGATGGACGCCGTCGCCGGGGCCGAGGGCTTCGTGGCCGGTGATGCCGGTGATGGGTGGGTGGGCGGGCACGGCGCCGGTACCGACAACGAGGGCGTCGTAGGGGATGACGCCGTCGCGGCCGTCGGGAGTGCGCACGTGCAGGCGGCGCCCGGCGGAGGTGTCGGCGACGTCGATCCGGGTGGCGAGGGTGTCCAGGCGCAGCTGGAGCCCGGCGGCTTCGAGGTCGTGGGTGGTGCGATGGGCGAGGTTGCGCCAGTGCGTGACCTCGCCGGAGACGTAGTAGGGGATGCCGCAGATGGAGAAGTTGGGGTAGGCATCCGCGACGACGACGGTGATGTCGACGCTCGGGTCGAGTTCGCGGACGCGCAAGGCCGCGCTGATGCCGGCGTCGCTGCCGCCGACGGCGACGAGGTGGGTCACGAGGTCTCCTCGAGCTGGTCGAGCCGGGCGGCAACGGCGTGTTCGGCCGCGACGGCGCGCCGCGTGGTGTCGGGGTAGAGGGCCAGGACAAGGGTGAGGCCGACGGCGCCGCCGATGACCTGGGCGGTGACGAACGCGGGCACGGACGCGGGGGCGATGCCGGCGAAGGTGTCGGTGAACACGCGGCCGATGGTGACGGCGGGGTTGGCGAACGACGTGGAGGAGGTGAACCAGTACGCAGCCCCGATGTAGGCGCCGACGGCGGCGGCAGTCAGGGCCCCGCGACCGGTGCGGGCCAGGGCGAAGATGACGGCGATCAGCCCGCCGGTGGCGACGACCTCGGCGAGCGCCGCGGGCCGACTTGCCCGGGCATGCGTGGAGATCTCGACGGCCGCGAGCCCGTACATGACATTCGCGAGGACGGCGCCGAGGACCGCGCCCGCGACCTGCGCCACGGTGTAGGCGGCGACGTCCATAGGGGGAAGGCCGGCCCGGGTGCGCCGGCCGACGACGCAATCGACAGCGGAGACGACGGGGTTGAAGTGCGCGCCCGACACGGGCCCGAACACCAGGATCAGGACCGCCAGCCCGAACACGGTCGCGGTGCTGTTCTCCAGCAGCTGCAGCCCGACGTTGCCCGGGGAGAGTCGCTGCGCGGCGATCCCGGAGCCCACCACCACCGTGACCAGAAGCCCGGTCCCGACGGCCTCGGCGAGCAGCCGCCGCCACAGCTGAGGGCGGGACAGGTGCGGCTGAAGGTGCTCGGGCTTGACGTATGCCGACATGGTTCAAGCATACTTGAGGCAAGATACATTGAGCTGAGGTGCGGGAGGTGGCCGAGTGGTGATCGTCGATCGCCGGGCGGCGATCCACTCCGCGCTGGGGGAGCCGCTCCGGCTGGCGATCGTCGACCATCTCGTGCTCGGCGACGCCTCCCCGTCGGAGCTCGCCGCGGTACTGGGCCTTGCCAGCAACCTGCTCGCCTTCCACCTCGGCGTCCTCGACGACGCTGGCATCGTCCGCCGAGTCAAGTCCGAGGGCGACGGACGCCGCCAGTATGTCCAGCTCCGCCTCGACGACCCCGTCGTCGCCGCGCTTACCCGGCCCGTTCCCACGGACGTCCTCACGCAGTCCCTCGCGGACGCGCTCGACCGAACCCAGCACGTGCTGTTCGTCTGCACCGCCAACTCCGCCCGCTCCCAGCTCGCCGCCGCCGCGTGGCGACGGGTCAGCCCGGTCCCCGTCGACTCCGCCGGCACCCACCCCGCCGACCGGGTCGACCCCCTCGCCGTCGACACGGGCCGCCGGCACGGGCTCGACCTCACCGGCGCCACCACCGCCCGCCTGGCCGACGTCGACGTCCCGGACGGCGCCACCCTGGTCGTCGCCGTCTGCGACAACGCCCACGAGGAACTCACCCGCTCCGGGCTACCCGCAGCCGCTGACCGGGGGTGGCTTCACTGGCACGTGCCCGACCCCCTCCGCGCCGGCACCGACGCCGCCTTCGAGACCGCGTACACCCAGATCACCGAACGCGTCGACCGGCTCGCGGCAGCGCTCCACGATCTGCCCCGCGCGTCCTGATTCGACGCTCATCCCTGACCACCGCTGCCCGCACCGTCACGGCAAGGAGGCCGTCATGACCGACACCACCCCGCGCCCCTCCTGGGCGACCCTGCCCCTGGACCAGGCCATGGTCCTGCGCAGTGCGGCGATCCGGCTGTCCGACGAGTTCCGCGGTGTCTTCGGCCCGGAGACCATCGAACGGTTCCTGCACACCTCGTTCGACCAGTTCGCCGACCGCGCCACCGTCGTCACGTTCCTGCCCCTCATGGCCGAACGCTTCGCCCGGCAGCGCCTGCGCGCCCTGGCCAAGGTCGAAGGTCTGCACGACGACGGCAAGCCCACCGTCCTGTTCCTCTGCGTCCACAACGCCGGCCGCTCCCAGATGGCGCTGGGCTTCTTCCAGCACCTCGCCGGCGACCGGGCCGTCGCCTGGTCCGGTGGCAGCGAACCGGGCGTCACCGTGAACCCCGCAGCCATCGCCGCCATGGCCGAACGCGGCATCGACATCTCCAAGGAGTTCCCCAAGCCCTGGACCGACGAGACGGTCCGGGCCGCCGACGTCGTCATCACCATGGGCTGCGGCGACGCCTGCCCGATCTTCCCCGGCAAGCGCTACGAGGAATGGGTCCTCGACGACCCCGCCGGCCAGGATGTCGCCGCCGTCCGCCCCATCCGCGACGAGATCGAACGCCGCGTCCGGACCCTGCTCGACGAGCTGGCCGTGCCGGCCACCGCCTGACCGGTACCGTCTGGCGGGTCTTTCGGCCCTGGTCCTGCCGACCGTTCACGCGGCCTGTCAGACGAGGACGGGGCTACGACGCTCCACGAGAACGACGTCCCGCCAGAGGCCGTGGTGGCGGCCGAGCCGCTCGCGGACCCCGACGCGGCGAAAGCCCGCGCGCTCGTGCAGGGCGAGGCTGGCGGCGTTCTCCGGGAAGATCCCGGACTGGATCGTCCAGATCCCGGCGGCCTCGGTGGACGCGATGAGGGCGTCGAGGAGGGCGGATCCGAGGCCGCGACCTCGGGCCGCCGGGTGGACGTACACCGAGTGCTCGACGACCCCGGCGTAGACGCACCGGTCCGAGACAGGGACAGCGGCGACCCAGCCGAGGACGTCCCCTGCCTCGTCCGAGGCGACGAAGCGGTGATCGCAAAGACGCGTCGAGTCGAACATGTCCCAGCTGGGGGCCGAGGTCTCGAAG
>DATKNA010000024.1:0-25707 GCA_035541595.1 Kineosporiaceae bacterium
GAAGGTCCGCCAGTTGTAGACGTACTGACCCGACGAGCTGTCGTACCGGTAGGTGGCGCCGCTGTCCACCGGATCGCTGTAGTCGTCCTGGTCGACGGGCGCGCTCATCGACCTGCCCCTGACCGGCATCACCCAGACCGGCGGCGCGACCGCCTTGACGAGGGTACCGTCGGCGCGCTTCAGCTGGAGCTTGGCCGGGATCGTGCTGCCCCACCGGAAGATGCTGGTCGACGTGCCGGTGCCGCGTGCAGTGTCGTTGATCGGCTGGAGGAAGCCGTCGCACCTGTAGACGACCCGGTAGGTACCGGTCACCGTGGTGGTGTTCCCCGCGTTGTCGGTCGCGGTCGCGACGTACGTGAAGGTGCCCACTCCGTTGGCGTTGCCGCCGTGCGCGGTCACGGTGCACGACGCCACGCCGGACACCGCGTCCGTCGCCGTGCACCGTGGCGTCGGGACCGCGCCGAGGATGTAGATGCCCCCCTGGACGTTGACGTTCGCCGTCGTCAGGGCCGGCTTCTCCTGGTCGATCCTGATCCCGGACAGCGTCACGGACGCTGCGTTGCCCGCCTTGTCGGTCGCCGTGCCGGTCACGGAGTTGACGCCGTTGGCGGTCACCACGACCGGGTCAGGGCACGTCGCGATGCCGGAGAGGTCGTCAGAGCAGGTGAAGCTGACCTTGACCGGCCCGACGTACCAGTCGCCCGAGCCCTTCGTGCCGCTGGTGACGGAGCCCGTGATCGTCGGCTTGGTCTTGTCGAGCTTGACGGTGACCGCGTCCGTCCCCACGTTGCCCGCGGTGTCGGTGGCCCTCCCGGTGACGACCGTGCCCGCGGTTTCGTCGGTCACGGTCACCGGCGGGCTGACGGTGACGCCGGACGCGGTGGCGTCGTCCTCGGCTGCGAACGTCACGGTGACGTCGCTGTTGTTCCAGCCGTCCGCGTTCGGTGCGGGCGACACCGTGTGGGTGACGGTCGGCGCGGTCGTGTCGTGCTTGAGCGTCAGGGTGTTGGCGTTGCCGGCGTTGCCGGCGTTGTCCACGGCCCAGTACGTCACGGTGCCGGCGACGCCGGTCAGGGGCACGGTGACGGTCGTCGTGGCACCGGCGACCACGTGATCGTCGCCGCCGTTGACGGAATAGTGGATCTCCTTGACCCCGGACAGCCCCGGCTGGTCCTTCGCCGTCAGCGCCACGTCGGCGCTGGAGCCCGTGCAGGCCGGCGTGGCCGTGGCGCACGGGGTGCTGCTCGTCGTCGACGGCGGCGTCCCGTCGATGTCGATCCCGTTCACCGTCACCGGGTCGCTCACGTTGCCGGCGACGTCGGTCGCCGGGTCGCTGGTGACGCTCTGGTCGGCGCCGTCGCCTTTGAGCAGCTTGCTCGTCGGGCAGGCGGCCACCCCGGACAGGGCGTCGGTGCACTGGAAGTCGACGACCACGCTGCCCGAGTACCAACCGGTCGCGTTCGGCTGCGTGGTCGGCGCCCCGGTGACGGCGGGCGGCGCCCGATCGATCTTGATTCCGGTGACGGACGTCGGATCGCTGGTGTTACCTGCCTTGTCCTTGATCGTCACTGGGCCCGCGGTCAGGTCGGTGCCCTCCCCGGTGACGACGGTGTCGGCGGGCTTCGACGACGGGTCGATCCCGGAGAGCCCGTCGTCGCCCACCCATGCCACGGTGACATCATCCTTGTACCAGCCGGCCGCGTTCGCGGTGGCGGGAACGCCCTTGAGGGTGGGCTTGGTCATGTCGATACTGACCGGGCCGTAGTCGATGCCGCTGCGGTTGCCGGCGACGTCGACGGCGTCACCGTGCACCGTCTGGCCGGCTCCCTCGTTGACCAGCCGGGTGTCGCCGGCACAGCCGGCCACCCCGCTCACCCCGGACCCTACGTCGTCGCAGGCGAAGGTGACGTCCACCGGGGTGGAGTTCCAGCCGGCGGCGTTCGCCGGCGGGTTCTGGGAGCCGCTGATCGTCGGGGCGACGGTGTCGACCTCGAGGGTGAGCGTCCGGGCCGGCTCGGTGTTGCCGGCGACGTCGACGCTCCAGTAGGTGACGGTGTGCCCACCGGTCGACAGGTCGGCGGTGAAGGGCCGGCCGTAGATCTGGGCCTCGCCGCCGTCGACCGCGTAGTAGGTCGCGGCCACTCCGGAGGTCGCGTCGCTCGGGTCGAAGGCGAACGGGATGCCGCTCGACACGAACCAGCCGCCGGCCGGGGAGACCGGGTCGACGAGCGCGGTCGTCGGCGCGGTGCCGTCGACGTTCACCCGCAGCGGTGCCCCGGCCGCCTCGACGTTGCCGGCCTTGTCCACGCTCCAGGACCTGACCGTGTGGCTACCGTCGGTGGCGAACCCGAAGGGCCCGTCGTAGGTCTGGCGCGGGCCGTCGTCGATCGTGTAATAGGTGGCCGCGACGCCGGACAGGTTGTCGCTGCCGTGCAGCGTGACCTCGAGGCCGGCGCCGTACCACCCGCTCGCCGGGAGCGGCGGCACCTCGGCCGTGGTCGTCGGGGGCGTGCGGTCGATCGCGATGCCGTCCACCGTCGAGATCGTGACGTTGCCGGCCCGGTCGGTGCACGAGGCGGTGGCGGTGAGGGCGGCACCCTCACCTGTCACGGTCGTGTCGCCGGGGCGGTCCGCGACTCCCGACAGCGCATCGGTGCACGACCAGCCGACCGTGACGTCCCCGGTGTGCCAGCCGCTGTCCGCGTCGCCCGACAGGACGGGCGGAGTGGTGTCGACGTCGACGCCGCTGACGACGTCGGTGGCGGAGTTGCCCGCGGCGTCGGCGGCGGTGCCGGTGACGCTCTGGTCGGCGCCCTCGGCGAGCACCCTCGGCGCGGTCACCGATGCCACGCCGGACAGCGCGTCGGAGGCGTCGAACGTCACGGTGACGGGGGCGGCGTACCAGCCGGCCGCGTTCGGCGGGCGGTCCGCCTCGGCGTGGATCGTGGGCGCGGTCTTGTCGATGCTGACGACGGCGGTGTCCGTCGCCGAGTTGCCGGCGTTGTCCGTGGCGACACCGACGGCGGTCTGGCCCTCGCCCTCGGCGGTCTTGGTCACCGGATGGGTGCAGGTGGCGATCCCTGAGCCTCCCTGGTCGGTGCACTCGAAGGTGACCGTCACGTCGGCGTTGGTCCACGTGCCGTCGTGGTAGGTGAGCGGCGTGAACGTGTGCCCGATCGTGGGCGCGGTCTTGTCGATCCTGACGTGCGTGGTCTGCGGTGCCTCCGCGTTGCCGGCCTTGTCCGTGCTGGAGAACGTCACGGTGTGATCGCCGTCGGAGGACAGCGTGACAGTGGTGCCCGTGCGGATCGCGCCCCCGTCGACGGCGTACGACGTCGAGGCCACCCCGGAGAGGTTGTCCGTCGGGTTCAGGGTCAGGGTGACGTCACCGTTCGACCATGTGTTCGAGGTGCCGGTCAGCCCCGTGGTGGGCGGCGTCCGGTCGATCTTGACCGGCGGACTGGTCGCCGTGGACGTCAGGCCCGCGCCGTTCGTCACTCTGGCGCTGCTCACCAGCGCTGTGCCCTCGCCCGAGATCGTGGTGTCCGCCGGTGGCGCGGGGATGCCCGACTCCGGGTCGGCGGCCGTCCAGTGGATCGTGACGTCGCCGGAGTACCACCCGTTCGCGTTGGGCTCGGTGGTCGGAGCGCCGGACAGCGTCGGCGGCGTGGTGTCGGGCGAGGTCGAGGTGATCGTGGTGGTGTTGCCGGCCGCGTCGGCGGCCGTCCCGGTCACCGTGACGCCCCCGCCGACCGTGACCGAGCCGCCGTGGTTCGGTGCCCCACTGGCCGAGCACGTCGCGATGCCGGAGGCGCCGGCCCCGCTGGGGTCGGGGTCGGCGCAGGTGAAGGTGATGGTCGTGGTGCCGTTCGGGTTCACCGTCTGAGCTGCGGTGATCTTCGGCGGTGTCTTGTCGAGGCGCACGTAGGTGAGGCCGCCGGACCCGATGTTGCCGAGGCGGTCGGCCTGGGCGGGCGCGGTGACCGGGACGATGCCTTCGCTGGTGACCGTGCTGGTCTGGAAGGGCTGAGGGGCGACGGGGCCGGACAGGGGGTCGACGGCGGTCCAGGAGACGGTGACGTCGGTGTTGTTCCAGCCGGCCGCGTTGGCGGTGGGCGAGAGGGCCGCCACCGCGTTCGGGCCGCTGTTGTCCTCGACGTACGAGGCCTGCGTGGACGTCGACCCGCCGGTGCAGCCGCTGGAGTCGTAGCTCGGGGAGGCGGCGACCGTGAAGGCCAGAGTCCCGTTGCCCGGCCCCGCCGTCCTGGCGAACGTCCAGGTCTCCTTCGGCGTGGAGGACATCTGGGTGCCCAGGTTCTCGGCGCCTGTGACCTTGACGCACGTGGTGTCGCTGGACGTGGTGACGGTCAAGGTGAGGGCGGCGCCGTTTCTCGCGTAGAGCACGCCGCCCACGGTGACGGTGCCCGCGCCGCCCTCGAACCGGGCGGAGGTCACCGAGGAGGCGAACACCGCCGGCGCCACGACGGCTATGCCGGGTACGGCCAGGGCGACTGCGGCGAGGGCCGGCAGGAGCCGGCGGCGCAGCCGGCGACCCTGCGGTCGGCGGTCGTGAGCCTGGTGAGCGTGCCGGGCGGCGGCGCGGCGGCGCAGGCCCCGCTGCCCCGAGGGGGATGCTGACAAGGAGGGGTCCTTCCCGTGCCCGGCGGGGCGTGTGACGCACCCCGGGTCAGTCGCTCGTCATGCTGCTCGTCGTGGGCATCGTCCGGCTGACCGCCCGAGGGATCGGCGGCGACCATCGGCCGAGCCGGGGGTCGCCCGTTCGACGGTGCACGCTAGGAGCGCCGTGTGGTAGCGCGCAGCGTCGACGGCGCAAATCAGGCGTTCGGATGAATTTCCGCGGAACGTGTAACGTCACGTGATCGACGATCAGCTAGCAGACCGGGGCGTTCCGTGACATCCGGGCATGCTGCAGGGCGGCAACGCCTCGGGTACGTCCACCAAGTGATGCGGTGGAACGGATCAGCGACCGGTGGGCGTGTCGTGGACGCTCAGGGCGAGCGCGGCGAGGTCGGGCGACGTCGTCCTCCGGTAGACCAGGACGACGTGATCGCCTTCGAACCAGCCCGCCACGGCTGCCGGCCCCGGCGACAACGCCATCACCTGACCGCCCGCCCGCACGAACCTGGGTGGCGTGGCATGGCCGACCAGGGCGGTGACGAGCTGGACGACGTACTGGTCCTGGAACGTGGGGCTGGCGGCGAGGCCGGGCTTGACGGCGTAGGAGGCGACTGCGCCCACGTCCTCACCCGAGACCTGGAGGGTCCTGACCGACGACGAGGTGAGTAGGCCGCCCGAGGCCTTGGCCACAGCGGCGAAGCCGGCCCGGTCGGCGCTCGACGCTGAGCCGTAGGTGACGGTTGCCAGGGTGCGGGGCGAGATCGTCGGTATGCTCCGTCGAGGGTCGTTCGTCCCGCCGGGCCGCTTGGTGCCCGCTGCGCCCGCCGTGGCGCCGCCGGCGCCCCTGGTCGCGGCCGGGCCGGCCGTGGAGTGGGAGGCGGATGCCGTGCCGGAGGTCGCCCTGGCCGCACTGGAACCGGTGCCTGCGGCGTTCGACGTCCCCGAGCTGGAGCAGGCCGAGATGACACTGCAGGTGACGAGCAGGGCGCCGAGCACGGCCATCCGAGCAGAAACCTGGTTCATCTCGCCCAACCTCTCGCGGTGTCCCGGCGTCGGTACCGGTTAACCATATCCCGGTCCGCGGCGCCCGCGCCGGGAACGAGACAATTCGCCGAACCGGTCCCGCGCCCGCAGCGCACGTCGCCGGACGGCGACATTTCGAGGAGCGAAGCCGGCCGCTCCTCTTATGACAACATTAAGAAGATCACCCTCAGCTGGAGATCCCGCGCGCCGATGTCACCGCTCGTGCATCGATTGACCCGCACGGAGGGTGAGTTCGTGACACAGTGTGATTGAGCCGTGACTAAAACAGACTTAAGCGGATGTTTTGCTGCGGGACCTCGTGACGCTCGCCTAGGCTCGACCGCGTCGATGTCCAACACGAAGCGGCTCGGGGCGCTAATGCGGTGTGGGAATCCGTCTGGGCTTCGTCGCGTCACCGGTTCTCGTGCTGCCGTCGATTCATCCGAGGGAGAGTGGGATGTCCTGGCCGGGCCGCGTCAGGGACGTCGTGTCCGTCGTTCCCGACGTTCACTCCACCGACGTCCGATCCTTGCTGGAGCGACTGACCAACCTGTCCATTCGCGGGCTGGCCGAAATGTACGAACCGCGCAGCCGCAGCTTTCCGCAGACGGTTCGCGGCCGCCGCGCGGGCATGCGTGTGGTGGCCGAGGGCATGAGTGTCCGATATACGGCTGTGGCCGCCCTCGGGCTGTCCCGGACGAGCGCGCCGGCCTGCCGTGAGGTGCTGGCCGGGCACGAGCTCGTCGATCTCCTGCCAGGCATTCTCGGGCTCGCTCTCGCGAGTCGCGACACCGGCGCGACGGCGCTGAGCCTCTGGGCGGCCCTGGAGGTCGGGTCGGAGGGCATGCCCTCCGCCGTCCGTGCCCAGTCGGAACGGATCACCCGCGCGCTGGACCGACTGCTGGCGAGCGTCCGCAGCGACGCGCCCGTCGCGGCCGTCGATCACGCCTGGACGCTGACGGCGCTCGTCTGCGCAGACCGGGCCGGCGAGCTCGCCGACGTCGTCGGCGGTTCGCTCGGCGGACGGGATGCCGTCGCGGAGGCGGCGGAGCGGGCGGCCCGCCGGCTGCTCGACGCGCAGGGGGCCGCCGGGTTGTTCCCGCACGTCCTGCCCGCCGAGCACCTCAACCGGTTCCGGTCGCACGTGGCCTGCTTCGCCGACCAGGTCTACTCCGTTCAAGCCCTGACCCGGTACGCGGCGGCGACCGGCGACGACCGTGCGCTGGTCGCCGCCGGCCGGTGCGCCGAGCACCTGGCGGCGGTCCAGGGCGACGAGGGGCAGTGGTGGTGGCACTACGACTGGCGGGGCGGCCGCGTCGTCGAGCGATACCCCGTCTACAGCGTCCACCAGCACGCCATGGCGCCCATGGCGCTGCTGGAGTTGCGAGAGGCCGGCGGGCCCGACCACCGGCGTGCTGTCGCGCGTGGGTTGGGGTGGCTGCTCGAGCGGCCGGAGTCGTCCGACGACCTGATTGCGGAGGATCTCGGCGTCGTCTGGCGCAAGGTGGGGCGGGCCGACCCGAGGAAGATGGTGCGAACGGCGCGTTCAGTCGCCTCGGCCCGCCGGCCCAGCGCGCGACTGGGCTGGCTGGACCACGTCTTCCCGCCCGGGTCGATCGATCGTGAGTGCCGCCCCTTCGAGCTGGGTTGGCTGTTGTACGCATGGCACGCCGGTGCCCCGTCCCGGCCGGTGGACGCCGATCTTCCCGAGCTGCTCGGCCTCCCCGAGCCCGTGGAAGCGGCGGGGGAGAGATCGTGAGCGCCGTCCGCGGCTCGTCCCGCCCTCGGGGCTCACGTCGGAGGCGGAACCGGGCTGAGGGGCGGCCAGGGCCGCCCGGGGTTGGTCACGAGGTGGCCCGGCGATGTCCCGCACGGTCGGGTACCGCATTCGGGTGTCTTTCCCCGTGACGTCGGCGGGCCCGGCCGATCCGGCGGTCTTACTGGATGCAGGCCCTCCGGCCCGGCGCCGGGAAGCGGGTCGGACCGGCGTGACGTGCGGCGTCCCTCCCGGGGCGACCCGGACGGGTGCGCTCGGGGGTCGGAGCACGACTGTGAAGGGGCGCGGCACCGGGCCGGGACACCGGCTGGGAACCGGCTCGGCGGGGATCACGAGGAGGGGACCGGAGGGTAACAGGACGAAAGTGGCGATCCGCCGTCTCGTTCACGAACACGTTGTCTTCGAATGCCATCCCGGGGAGGGACCTTGAACGACGGACGCACTGCCTCGGCTACTCGATCGGCCGCTCAGGACGAGGAGGTCACCCGACTCGTCCAGGCGGCCGCAGCCGGAGACCATCAGGCCTGGGACTCGCTCGTCAGCCGCTACGTCGCGTTGCTGTGGTCGATCGCCTTCCGGCACGGACTCAACGAGAGCGACGCGGCGGACGTCGTCCAGACCACCTGGTTGCGGCTCTTCGAGCACATCAACGATGTGCGCCAGCCGGCCCGGGTGGGATCGTGGTTGGCCACCACCGCTCAGCGGGAGTCGCTTCGCCTGGTGGCCCACCGCCAGCGTGTGGTCCTCAGTGACGACGAGGCGGCGTTCGACGGACCAGACCGGCTGCAGGCGCCGCTGGACGAGGGTCTGCTCGCGCGCGAGCAGGCTGCCGCCGCCAGGGCGGCACTCGACGAGCTGCCGCCGACCTGGCGCGCGCTCGTCGAGCTGCTGACGCAGGACCCGCCGATGACGTACGAGAAGATCTGCGCTGACCTCGGGGTCCCGATCGGGAGCATCGGGCCCACCCGTGGTCGCTGCGTCCGCCGGCTGCGAGCGATCGTGGCTCCATAGTCCCCTCCGTCAGGCACCCCGGTCAGTCACCCCTCAGTCATCCCCGGGTCATGCACCCCTCAGGACCCCGCCAGACACGTGGCGGAGACACCGGCGTGGTGCGCCGACCGGTCCTCGCCGGCGCATGCCGGGCCTGTCCTCGGTCGGCGCATGCCGGGCCTGTCCTCGGCCGCCGAGGCGGCTGGGGCCGCTCAGCCCGCGCGGGCGCCCTGGCTCCCGGTAACGGCTGCCCATTTCGCGAACCCGCTCGCCCGGACCGCCGCCAGGACGGCGACCCCGAGGAGCAGCCCACCCGCCACGTCACTGGCCCAGTGCGCGCCCTCGACGACCAACGCCGTCCCCATGACCACCCCCAGCGCCACCGACACCAGGACCCCCCACCAGGGGGCGCCCGGCCGCAGCAGGAAGACCGCCAGCCCGACGCACACGACGACGCCGACGGTGTGGCCGGACGGAAAGCTGCCGCCATGGCTGCTCATCGAGTCGTGCGGATCCGGCCGAGCCAGCGCGATCTTGGTCAGCACCGTCGCTGCCGCGGCCACGAGACCGGCGCTCCCGGTCAGGACGGCGGGTCGGGGCGAGCGGCGAGCAAGGCAGACCACGAGGGTGAACGCGGCGAGCAGCAGCGCCACGACACGCGGCTGCAGGCCGTCCACGACATGCACGGATCGCATCTGAGCAGGTCCCCAGACGTCCTGCGGGCGGCCGAGCTCGAACACCCGGCGGTCCGGCCCGTCGAGCAGCCCCAGCCTCACGCACAGCCCCAGCAGGACGAAGCCGGCGGCCGCGCCGGCGAACACCGGCCACCGTGCGACGGCTGCGAGTCGTCGTTCCCGCCCGCCCGGGGGGGTGACGCCCCGCGAGCCGACTGCCGCGGCCGCCGGTGCGGAAGGCCGTCCCAGCGGGCTCAATAGGCGCCGCTGCGGCTGACGACGGCCCGCCAGGTGCGCCAGAGGATGACGGCGTCGAGCGCGAGCGACCAGTTGTCGACGTACCGCAGGTCGAGTCGCAGGGACTCCTCCCATGACAGGTCGCTGCGCCCGCTGACCTGCCACAGGCCGGTCATGCCCGGCCGCACGCGCAGCCGCCGGGCCGCGTCGTCGGAGTAGCCGATGACCTCCTGGGGCAGCGGGGGGCGCGGGCCGACCAGCGACATCTCGCCGCGGACCACGTTCCACAACTGCGGCAGCTCGTCCAGGGAATACCGGCGCAGCACGGCGCCGACCCGGGTCACCCGTGGGTCGTCCCGGATCTTGAACAAGACCCCGTTGCCCTCGTCGACGGCGTCGAGCTCGGCCCGCCGGTCCTCGGCGTCGACGACCATCGAGCGGAACTTCAGCATCTCGAACGGCCGTCCGTCCTCGCCGATCCGGATCTGGCGGAACAGGACCGGCCCCGGCGAGGAGCGCTTGATGGCGGCGGCGATCACTGCGAGCACCGGGCTCAGCGTGACGAAGATCGCGGCCCCCACCAGCCGGTCGAGGGCCCGCTTGATCAGCATGCGGCCGCCACGGGTCGCGGGACGCTCCAGGTGCAGGAGCGACAGCCCGGCGATGGGACGGATCGACAGCCGCGGCCCCGCGACCTCGACGATGCCCGGCGACACGATGAGATCGACCCCACGCTCGTCCAGCGCCCAGGCGAGCCTGCGGAGGGCGTGACCGGACAGGTCCGGGCTCGAGGCGACCGCCACGACGTCCGCGCCGAGATCGTCGACGGTTCGCAGCACGGTTCGCGGGTCGGTCCCGCCGGTCGCGGCCACCGACGCCGGCAGGGCCAGGTCGGTCTGGCCTCCGCTGACGCAGACACCTACCGGGGCGAGGCCGTGCCACGGTTCGCGATCGAACTGCTCCAGCAGGTGGCCCACGGCGTCGTGCCGTCCGACGACGAGCACGCGGTGCATGCCGTCGCCCGCGAGACGCCTGCGGTACAGCCACGACCGGAGCCGGCGGCGGAACACCACGGTGAGCACCAGCGCCGCGGGCAGGAAGACGAGCAGGAAACCCCGGGAGAGGTCGGTCTTGAGCACGAAGGAGGCGACGGCGAGCACGGTGAACAGCACGAGGGCCGCGTCGGCGACGCTGCGGTACTCCTCGGGGCCCGCGCCCAGGAAGCGGTTCTCGTACCCCCGGCGCGACGCGATGGCGAGGACCCACATCACGGGCGCGAGCAGTGTGACCGTGACATACGCGGCACTCGGGGCGGCCCCGAAGCGGAGCAGTGTGGCGCAGCCGGCGGCCAGGGCGCCGGCCGTGAAGTCGAGCAGGATCGCGAGCACCCGGTACCGGCGGAGTATCGCGGCCGGGTCACGCAGCTTGACGGAACGTGCTGCCTTATGCACTGCCCGTCGCGATCTCGTGGCAGATACTGCCGGGATCGATGCGGTGGCTCCCCGGTCGGAAGCCCCGACGTCGACGACCATGTCAGCTCCCACGGCTCGGCGATCGGAGAACCAGGGCGAAGATCACTCCTGGCGGTGCCGTTGCACTGTATTGATGAGCCACGGCGTGGGTATCCCGATACCGGAACCGAGGGAACCTGACGCGAGCCTTCACCGGGCCTCGCCGACGTGGACGTGTTCCAGGCTCGACATCGCAACTTTCCGCTGGCCGGCCCTTTCCCACAGTAGTCGGAGAGAATGCGGTATCACCGAAGCCTTTCGCGGGTCTTCGCGGTCGCCTTCACCGCGCCTTCACCGTGAGACGTGTCGACGCGTCGGTGCTGCCGTCACCGGACCGGCCGGCGGATAGGGTGACCTGCGGGACGACGGCGTCCGGGACGAGGGCGTCCGGAACAGGCGGGAGCAGGAGGAATCGTGAGCACCACCGAGCGCACGCTCGTGCTCGTCAAGCCCGACGGGGTCCGGCGTGGGCTCATCGGGGAGGTGTTCCGCCGGATCGAGGCCAAGGGTTACGGCATCGTGGCTCTCGACCTGCGCACCGTCGACCGTGGGACGCTCGAGCAGCACTACGCCGAGCACCGGGGCAAGCCCTTCTTCGACCCGCTCGTGACGTTCATGTCCTCCGCCCCGCTGGTCGCCGCCGTCGTCGAGGGCCACCGCGTCGTCGAGGGATTCCGGTCGCTGGCCGGGGCCACCGAGCCGACGCTGGCAGCTCCCGGCACGATCCGCGGCGACCTCGGCCGCGACTGGGGGAGCGGGGCGCAGGAGAACATCGTCCACGGCTCGGACTCCCTCGGCAGCGCGCACCGCGAGATCGCCATCTGGTTCCCGACGCTCTGATCTGGACCCGACATCGCGGCACGCGTCGTCGTGGATCACCCTCACTCCCCGCTGATCATGCAATTCGTGTCGATCAAGTAACCGCATGGTTACTTGATCGACACGAATTGCATGATCAGCGGGGAGTGCATGATCAGCGCAGCGGGGAGGGGGCGCGCGGTTAGGCTGGACGGCGTCTGTTCCCGTGTTCTCGGAAGGTCCCATGCCCGTCGAGATGCCCGTCGAGATGCCCGTCGAGATGCCCGTCGAGGAGCCCGTCGAGTCGCTGTTCGACCGGCTCGAAGCGCTGCTACCGCGGGTGAGCAAGCCGATCCAGTACGTCGGCGGTGAGCTCAACAGCACGGTCAAGCCGTGGGACGTGGCGGGGGAGGAGACGGTCCGCTGGGCCCTCATGTACCCGGATGCCTACGAGGTCGGCCTGCCCAACCAAGGCCTCATGATCTTGTACGAGGTCATCAACGAGCGGCCGGACGCTCTGGCCGAACGCACGTATGCCGTCTGGCCGGACCTCGAGCGCCTGATGCGGGAGCACCGGATCCCGCAGTTCACGGTCGACGCCCACCGCCCGGTCGCCGCGTTCGACCTGCTGGGCGTGAGCTTCGCGACCGAGCTCGGATACACCAACCTGCTCACCGCCCTCGACCTCGCCGACATCCCGGTCGAGGCCCGCGACCGCACCGTCGAGCACCCGCTGGTGGTCGCCGGGGGGCACGCAGCGTTCAACCCCGAACCGATCGCCGACTTCGTCGACGCCGCCGTGCTCGGCGACGGCGAGCAGGCCGTGCTGGAGATCACGGACGTCGTCCGGCGGTGGAAGGCCGAGGGCCGCCCCGGCGGGCGCGACGGGCTGCTGCTACGGCTCGCCCGCACCGGCGGCGTCTACGTGCCGCGGTTCTACGACGTCCACTACCTGCCCGACGGTCGGATCCAGCGGGTCGTCCCGAACCGGCCCGGCGTGCCGTGGCGGGTCGCCAAGCACACGGTCATGGACCTCGATGCGTGGCCGTACCCCAAGCAGCCGCTCGTGCCGCTCGCCGAGAGCGTCCACGAGCGGATGAGCGTGGAGATCTTCCGCGGCTGCACCCGCGGCTGCCGGTTCTGCCAAGCCGGCATGATCACCCGGCCGGTGCGTGAGCGGAGCATCGACGGCATCGGGCAGATGGTGGAGAAGGGTCTGGCCGCCACCGGGTTCGAGGAGGTCGGCCTGCTGAGCCTGTCCAGCGCCGACCATTCGGAGATCGCGGACATCACCAAGCAGCTCGCCGACCGCTACCAAGGGAGCAGCACCGGGCTCTCGCTGCCCAGCACCCGGGTCGACGCGTTCAACATCGACCTGGCCAACGAGCTCTCCCGGAACGGCCGCCGCTCCGGCCTGACGTTCGCGCCGGAAGGCGGCAGCGAGCGCATCCGCAAGGTCATCAACAAGATGGTCACCGAGGACGACCTCGTCCGGACCGTCGCGGCCGCCTACGGCAGCGGCTGGCGTCAGGTGAAGCTGTACTTCATGTGCGGCCTCCCCACCGAGACCGACGAGGACGTCCTGCAGATCGCCGACCTGGCCAAGCGCGTGATCGATGTCGGTCGCCAGGTCAGCGGCAGCCGTGACATCCGGTGCACGGTCAGCATCGGGGGGTTCGTGCCCAAGCCGCACACGCCGTTCCAATGGGCCGCCCAGCTCGACCACGAGACCACGGACGCCCGGCTGGCGAAGCTGCGCGACGCCGTCCGCGCCGACAGGCGGTACGCCCGTGCCATCGGGTTCCGGTACCACGACGGCAGGCCCGGCATCGTCGAGGGTCTGCTCTCCCGGGGGGACCGCCGGGTGGGCGCGATCATCAGGGCGGTCTGGGCGGACGGCGGACGATTCGACGGCTGGAACGAGCACTTCTCGTTCGAGCGCTGGATGCGCTGCGCGCAGCAGGCGCTCGCCGCCGAGCCCGTCGACGTCGACTGGTATACGACGCGCGAGCGCGGCGTCGAGGAGGTCCTGCCGTGGGACCACCTCGACAGCGGCCTCGACAAGGACTGGTTGTGGGAGGACTGGCAGGACGCGCGGAGTGAGGTGGAGGTCGAGGACTGCCGCTGGACGCCGTGCTTCGACTGCGGGGTCTGCCCGCAGCTGGGCACCGAGATCCAGATCGGTCCCACCGGCCGTGCCATGCTCCCCCTGACCGTGGTGAACCGTGGGGAGGCCGTCGCGCAGCGGCGGGACATCGTCGCGGATCAGCCGGACGTCGTCAGCCGGGGAGGGTGACCAGCGCGACGACGACCGGAACCGCCCCGGCCGGGACCGTCGCGGTGTGGACGTCGCCGTCGGCCCGGCCGCACAGCTGGTTGGCCGCGGCGGGGCAGTAGAGCTCCTCGATCCGCGGATCGGTGATCCGGACGGCGACGGCCGTGTCGGCGCCGTCGCCCGCCGACGGCGCCAGCGGGGCGAGCACGAGGGTGTACCGCCCAGGTGGTGCGGGCTCGCGGCGGAGCAGCGCTCCGGTCAGCCGGTAGCGCAGTTCCAGCCGGACGGCGGTGGTCCCGGCTGGGGCGGCCACGGTCCAACCTGACGCGGACTGCGTGACGGGGACCGGCCGGCCGTCGATCTCGGCGTGCAGGTCCTCGACCACCGGGGGCGACGCGGCGAGCGTTCGCGCGATCGCGGCCATGCCGGCCGGACGCAGGGTCAGCGCCGTCGCGCCCGGCGTCAGCACGGCGCGCTCATAGACCTCGACGGACCCGTCCGCCACCAGGGCGGCGGTGAGTTCCGTACCGCTCAGGTCCGCCCCCACTCCGTGGGCGGGCAGGTCCGGGGGCTGGGGGACGCCCCGGCCGGGCCAGTCGGGCAGCGGGGGAGCCGACGGTCCCGCCGTCCCCCTCGCCGACGTCGGTCCAGGCGTCGGCCCGGCCGCCGACGCCGTCGGCGTCGCCCTGGCCGACGCCGACAGTCGCGGACCCGGCGCGGCCCCCGGTCCGGCCTCGGCAGCGGACCCGGGCCGGGCCGACCGAGCGGCGAGCCCGCCGGCCAGGGTGAGTGCGAGGACCAGGCCGGCCCCGCCCGCGACGAGCCCGCGGGTGCGGATCGACCGGGTGCGGGGTGCGGGTGTTCGGGTGGGCGTGGCGTCCAGGGTGCGTCGCAGGTCGTCCAGGTCGTGGCGGAGCTCGGCGGCGCTCGCCTCCTGCGAGGCGAGCGATTGGTGCAGATCGGACGACCAGGTGGGCCAGTCCGCCTCATCGCGTGCGGAGGCGCCCTGCGCTCCGGTCGACGCCGGGACAGGCTCGGACATTCCACCTCCAGCACCGACCCCGCGGCCGACTTCAGAGTAGACCTACCGGTCACTCACCCTCAGTGACGACCCCTGGGGTGCTCCGCCATATTGCCGATTCTGCGCGTCTCAGCGCGACCGGGCGACGCCATGATGGTCTACTGTCCGCGACAGAGCGTGACGTTGATCGGCACGAGCGAGGATGCCATGAAGGGCTTGCGTCGCTTTCGGTTCACCGTCGGCCTGGGGGCTCTGGTCCTCGGCGGCGCTCTCGCGCTCTCGACGGGGGTCACACCCGCCGCAGCGGCCTCGGGCGGGGGGACCGTCTACGTCCTGCAGGGGCTCGCCGGCGTGACGGCGGACGTCGCCGTCGACGGAGCGAGCGCCGCGACCGCGGTCTCCGCGAAGACCGTCGTCGGCCCCCTGCGCCTGGCCGCGGGACGCCACGTCGTCACGCTCACCAGCAAGGGCAAGGAGATGGTGAGCGCCAGCGTCGACGTGACCTCCGGTGCGAGCCTGGACGTGCTGGCCTACTGGGCCGCGGAGTCGCCGAACATGCTCCGGATCACCGTCCTGCGCAACGACCTGTCACCGGTCAGCCCGGGCAAGACGCGGGTCGTCCTGACCCACGCCATCGCGGGTCCCCCCGCGGACATCCGCGTCAACGGCAAGGTTCTCTTCCACTCGGTGGCCAACGGTGAGTCCTTGAGCATGGTCGTCCCCGCCGGCACGTACAGGGTGACGGCGGTGGCGACGCTGACCAGGCAGACGCTCCTGCCGGAGGCGAGCCTGACCGTCAAGGCCGGCACGCTGACCCGGGCCGTGGCCATCGGCGCGCCGGGCACCGCGCCGGACGTCGTGGTGCACGTGCTCCCCTTGGCCGACATGGTCGCCGGCGCCCCGGTGCCGTCGGCCGTCCACACCGGTGACGGAGGACAGGCCGCCGGCTTGTTCGGCGGTTCCGCCGGCGCCCTGGCGGGGCTGCCGCGGCTGCCGTTCGCCCTGCTCTCGGCGGCGTTCCTGGCTCTCGGCGTGAGTCTGGCCGCGGCTCGGCGCCGGCGCCCGGTGAGCCGGCACGCCAGGTGAGCGTGGCCGGGGCGACCGCACGCTCTGCCAGGTGGGCGCTGGTCGCATCGCTCCTCCTGGCGGCCGGCGCCTCGGGAGTCGCCGCGGGCCTCGCCGGCCGCCCGGCGACCCCTGCGACCCCCACCTTCGGCCCGGCGCCCGGGGACGCGCCGTCGCCGGCCCCCGCAGCCGTCGGGGTCCAGGTCCTGCACGCGGCCCCCGTGGTCGCGCCCTCGGCCGGTGCCGGCCGCGCGGGCGGGCGCCTGACCGCGCCCGCCGCCACCGAGAGCCCCGCGATCGACGTGGGTCCGGTGCCGTTCAGGCCGACGCGCCTGCTGCTTCCCGGCGGGGTTTCGGCGCCGGTCGCCACCGTGGGGCTGCACGACGACGGGTCGCTCGTCGTCCCCGTCGATCCACGGGTCGTGGGCTGGTGGACAGGCGGCTCCTTGGCGGGCGAGGCCTACGGGAGCACGGTGCTCGCAGGTCACGTGGACTCCGCCAGCCGGGGCATCGGCGTGCTCGCCGCGCTTCCCGGGCTCCGGCCCGGCGAGGTCGTCGAGCTCACGGCGGGGGTTCGCAGCGCGCGCTACCGGGTGGTGAGCGCGACGCTGGTGCCGCAGGCGCAACTGTCCCGCACCGGCGGTGTCTTCCGCACGGACGGTGCTGCGCAGCTCGTCCTCATCACCTGCGGCGGCCCCTTCGACCCCGTCCACCACCGCTACGCGGACAACTACGTCGTCGTCGCCCGGCCCGCACCCTGATCGGCGGCGCCGGTCAGGGCAGGGTGACCTGCGCCAGGACGACCGCGCCCGCGTCCGGGGGCACCATGGCCGTGTGCATCCGCCCCGTCGTGGACGCGCACGTGGGGTGCCGCGCGGCGGGGCAGTAGACGGCGCCGACGCGCCGGTCGTGGATCCGCACCACGACGGGATCGCCGGTCGCGGCGACCACGCCCCCGGCCAGTGGCCGCAGGATGAGCGTCGCCCGGCCCGGTGGGGCGGGGATCTGGCGGACCAGCGCCCCGACGAGGCGATAGCGAAGCACCACCCGGCCGATCGCGCCGCCTTCCGGGGCCGTCACCTGCCATCCGCCGCGTCCGGCGACCGGCCGGACCGCCCGGCCGTCGACCTCCACCTGGAGGTCGACCACGGCGGGCCGGGCGCCCCTCAACGCCCGCGGCAGCGACCCGAGCCCGGCGGGTGCCAGGCGCAGGGACGTCTCGCCCGGCCGGAGGAGCACGCGCTCGTAGACGTCGACGTGCCGGCGGTCGGGGTCGAGGGCGGCGGTCAGCTCCACGCCGGGCGCGTCGGCTCCCGGACCGGTCACCGGCAGCCCGCTGGGTTGCAGGACGGGCCCGCCCGGCCAGGGCAACGGGCGGGTGACGAGGACGGCAGGTGAGCCGACCGGGGCAGGGGCCGAGGTCGTCGGTGCGGCCGGGAACGCCGACGCGCCGGGTGTGCCCGGTCCCGCTCCGGCCGGCGCCCGGGTGGCCGTGTCTGTGCCGGAGGCTGGAGCTGCCGTGCTCACCCCCCGCGGCTCCGACCCGGCGCGCACGACCGCGATCGTGACCCCGGCCGCCAGGACGACCGCGATCGCCAAGACCGCGAGGCCGGCGGCGGGACGGCGGGAGCCACGCCGGCCGGCCTGCGGCGGCCGCGGCGCAGGCGGCGGTCCCGGAGGAGAGGCGCCGGGGGCGGCCTCCAGTGTGGCCCGGAGCCGGTCCAAGGCCTCCCGGAGTTCGTGGGTGCGCGCCGCCTGATCCGCCAGCGACGACCGGAGCGCGGCGGTCGAGGCCTCCGGCAGCCGGGTCGAGCGCAGGACCGGCCCCTCGTCCGGCCCCGGATCGCCAGGAGTCCCCGCCTCCGTCGTGCTGTCGGGCTCGCCCACATCCACTCCCGCGTTCGTGCGTCTGTGATCACGGACCGTCGTCGGGCCGGGGGCCGCGCGTCAGCCTAGCCACTCATGGTTCACGATCGGTCGCTTCTGGTGATGGCACTCTGTGTAAATCTCTCGTCCCTTTGCGTCGCCAACTGGCCTCGGACAGGGTCCCGAGTGCCCTAGAGTGACGTCACCCAGGGCGACGAACGATGACCATATCACCTATCAGTCATCACAGATGTACTGAGAGTAGCTAGACGGGAGACGTGAGACGTGGTGGTCGCCGTCGCGCTCGGGGCGGCCGGAGGGGCTGCGCATGCGGAGAGCACGGTCACGGAGGGGACACCTTGAGACGCGGATACCGGGGACCGCTGCGCGGCCTGATCATGGGGCCCGCGGCCCTGGTCCTGGGCATCGGCGGCGCCCTGGCCGCCGCACCCGCCGACGCGGCTCCCGGGAAGGCCGAGGTATACCTCGTCGACGGCCTCCTCGGTGTGCCCGTCGCCGTGGTGCTCGACGGCCGCGAGGTGGTCGCGTCCGCGCCGCCCGCATCGGTCGTGGGGCCGATGGCGATCGACGCCGGGCCACACGTCGTCACCCTCCAGGCCGGCGGGCGCACCATCACCGGTGCGCGGTTCACGGTGACGTCCGGGCAGAGCATCGACCTCGTGGCGCATCGCGCCGCCGACAGCGGCCAGGTGCCGCGCATCGTCGTCTTCCGCAACGACCTCTCCCCGGTCGGCCCGAGCAAGGCCCGGCTCGTCGTCGCCCATGCGGCCGTGGCGCCGCCGGCCGACGTCCGGCTCGGCGGGACGACCCTGTTCCACGACGTGTCCTCGGGCGAGGCACTCAGCCTGCTCGTCCCCGCCCGCTCGTACTCGGTCGACGTCGTCGCCTCTGCCGGGTCCGACACGATCCTCGGACCGGTTCGGCTGGCGGTCCGGGCCGGTACGCTCACCCGTGTGTTCGCGGTCGGGGATCCGTCGAACGGGACGGCCGACGTCGTCGTCCAGGTCCTGCCCGTGCCCGTCGTCGGTGCGGGCCGCCCGAGGTCCGTGCCCACCGGGGACGGCGGGCAGGCCGCCGAGTCCTACGTCGCCGACGGGCCCGACCTGAGGCCGCCCGCCGTCGCGGCGGCCCTCGCCCTGGTCCTGCTGGTCCTGCTGGTCCGAGGCGGCCGCGGCCGGCTCGTGCGGCTGCACCGGCGCCGGAGCTAGCGCCGATGACCGCCGGTCTTCCCCCTGATCGATCCGGGCGCGGCGCGGCGGCCCTGCTCGCGGTGTTGGGCGTCTACGGGGTCGCGCTCGTCGCCACCGGCGTGCTCAGCGCGATCGGTTTCGGAACCGGGCGCCTCCCCGTGCGTGAGGCTGCCGGCGAGGAGTCGGTCGGCCGGCCGGTGCAGGCGGCTCCTGTCGTCGTCCCGGCGGCCACGACGTTGCCCGGACTGCCGGTGGGGGTCGCGACGCCGAGCCTTCGCCCGTCCGCGCTGCCCAGCGCGTCGCTCGGGACGGACATCCCGGCGCGCCCGGCCGTCTTCGTCCCCGCGCAGGTCGTCCTGCCGGATGGGACGACGGCGCCGGTGGTGCCGGTCGGCCTGCACGGCGACGGGGCGCTCGTCATCCCCGACGACGTCCGCACCGTCGGTTGGTGGACCGGCGGCTCGAAGGTGGGGGAGGCCTACGGCAGTGTCGTGGTGGCCGGCCACGTCGACTCGGCGACCCGGGGGATCGGGGTCTTCGCCGAGCTGCGGCAGTTGGTCCCCGGCCAGGTGGTCACGGTGGGCGCGGGCGCTCACCAGGCGCGCTACCGGATCATCAGCGCGATGCGCGTGCCGCAGGCGCAGATCTCCCAGGACGCCGGGATCTTCGCGGTCGACGGTCCGCCGCAGCTGATCCTGGTCACCTGCGGCGGGGCCTTCGACCCGGTCCGGCACCGCTACCAGGACAATCTCGTCGTGGTCGCCGCGCCGGTGGCCTGAGCAGACGAGAGGAGACGGCCGTGGCGCGAACGCCGGACGGCCCGCCGCCCGAGCCCGCCGTCCAGCGGCTGCGACTGCGGTACGCCAAGCGCGGGCGGTTGCGGTTCGCCAGCCATCGCGACCTCCAGCGGTCCTTCGAGCGTGCCCTGCGCCGGGCCGACATCCCGGTGGCCTACTCCGCGGGGTTCAGCCCGCATCCCCGGATCAGCTACGCGGGCGCCGCACCCACGGGGGCCGCCAGCGAGGCGGAGTATCTCGAGATCGCCGTCACGGCCCGCTGCGATCCCGGCCGGGTGCGGGCCGCCCTGGACGCCGCCCTGCCGGCCGGCCTCGACGTGCTCGAGGTCGTCGAGGCCCGGACGCCGTCCTTCGCGGAGCGCCTGGAGGCCTCCGTGTGGGCGGTAGAGCTGCCCGGCGTCGCCCCCCGGGTCGCCGCCACCGCTCTGTCAGGCTTCCTGTCGGCCGGCGAGATCCAGGTGCAGCGCCTGACGAAGAACGGGCTGCGGACGTTCGACGCCCGAGGGGCCGTCGTCCGGGCCGAGGTCGAGGTCGCCGACCCGGCGTCGGCACCGATGGGCGACGCGGTCGGTCCGTCCGGGCCCGCTCCTCAAGCAGCGCACCCTCCTTGTGCGATACTTCACCTGGTCGTCCGGCACACCACACCCGCCGTACGACCCGACGACGTCCTGGCCGGCCTCCGGTCGCACGCCCAGCTTGCGCCGCCGTCATCCCCGCGGATGACGCGACTGGCGCAGGGGCCGCTCGACGAGGAGGACGGCTCGGTGGCCGATCCACTGACCGCCGATCGGGGCGTCGGCGGCGCCTGACGCGTGCCGCGCCGCTTCGTGCCCGCGCGATCGCCGAGGGTGTAGAGACGACTTCCGTCGTGCCGATCCCGGCGCGGCGACGAGACGACCGCCCACGCGGCGCCGCGAACCGGGGTGTGGGCGGCGCCCCGGGCCGACGGGAGCGAGCGCATGACGCTCGACGACGAGAGCACGCAGACACCGGCCTCGGTGTCGGAGCCGGTATCGGAGCCGGCATCCGGCCCGACCTCGCAGACGACGTCCGAGCCGGCACCCGATCCGGCACCTGATCCGGCACCTGGGGCGACACCGGCGGCGCGGTCGGGGGCACGGCGCCGCGTAGCGTCGCGGCCGGCCGGCCCGCCGGCGGTGGAGGCCGGCCCGGACGGCGACGGTGCCGGACAGGAACCGCAGCCTGCCGCCGCGCCGCGCAAGCGCGCCAGCCGGAAGAAGGCCGCGGTCCCACCGCCGACCGCGAGCTGGCAGGCCGCCCCGGAGGAGGAGCCTGCGCCGCAGCCCGGCGACGCCCCGCTCCCCGCCGAGGGCACCGAGCAGGCGGCCGCCGCCCCGTCGCCCGCCCACCGGCGCCGCGCCCGCGCGACCGCGGAGCCCGTCCAGGCGCCGTCCGCGGAGTCCGCGGCGATGGTCCAGCCGGTCGCCGAGGCTCGAGCGGCCGAGCCGTCGATCGCGGAGCCGTCGGCACCCACCGAACCACCGTCGACCGCCACGCCAACGTCGCCCGACGGGGCCGACTCCGCCGTGGCAGCGGACGCCCCCGCAGCCCCGGGCGTCGCCATGCCGATCTTCCAGGCGCCCGCGCCGGCCCGGCCACGACGTCGCGCCGCCTCCCGCCCGGCCGGGCCGCCTCAGCATGTGTCCGAGCCGTCGCCTGCGGCCGCCGGGACGGTCGACGACCTCGCGGAGCAGGCCGTCGACGCCGAGCCGGACGACGACGAGACCCCCGAGCTCGCCGCGGCCGAGGCGGACCTCGAGCTCGACGCCGGCGTCGACGAGAACGACGCCGACGAGGACGAGGGCGAGGAGGACGAGGGCGAGGAGGACGAGGGCGAGGAGACCGGCCCGGAGGCTGGCCGTCGCCGTCGCCGCCGCCGTGGTGGCCGCGGCCGGCGGGGCCGTGCCGGACGGGATCAGGATTCGGCGGACGAGGTCGCCCCGGGCGAGGCAGGCGAACCTGACGAGGAGCCCGGCGCCGTCGCGGACACCGACGAGGACGAGGCCGACGAGGAGGAGGAGACCGGGGGGTCGACGAGCCGTCGCCGTCGCCGCCGCCGCCGTCGCGCGTCCGGCGGGGGCCCCGAGGAGCCCGCACCCGACGACCCGCCGAACACGGTTGTGCGGGTCCGGGAGTCCCGCCGGGCGGCCGGTGGCGGCGAGGTGTCGTCGCTGCGCGGGTCGACCCGGCTCGAGGCCAAGAAGGTGCGCCGCCGTGAGGGCCGCGAGGCCGGTCGTCGGCGCCCGCTGATCACCGAGGCCGAGTTCCTCGCCCGGCGCGAGAGCGTCGACCGCGTCATGGTCGTCCGCGAGCGTGACGGCCGCACGCAGATCGGCGTGCTCGAGGACGGCGTCCTCGTGGAGCACTACGTGGCCCGCCGAACCCAGACGACGATGGTGGGCAATGTGTACCTCGGCCGGGTGCAGAACGTGCTGCCGAGCATGGAGGCGGCCTTCGTCGACATCGGCAAGGGGCGCAACGCCGTCCTCTACGCGGGCGAGGTCAACTGGGACGCCGCGGGCCTCGAGGGTCAGCCGAAGCGGATCGAGCACGCCCTGAAGGCCGGCGAGGCGGTGCTCGTCCAGGTGACGAAGGACCCCATCGGTCACAAGGGGGCCCGCCTGACGAGCCAGATCTCGCTGCCCGGCCGCTACCTGGTCTACGTGCCCGACGGCTCGATGACGGGCATCTCCCGCAAGCTGCCCGACACCGAGCGCGCCCGGCTGAAGAAGGTGCTGCGCGACGTGGTGCCGGACGATGCCGGCGTCATCGTGCGGACGGCCGCCGAGGGGGCCAGCGAGGAGGAGCTCCAGCGCGACGTCGCGCGGCTGCAGGCGCAATGGGACGACATCTCCCGCAAGGCCGGCGCCGTCAACGCGCCGAACCTGCTCTACGGCGAACCCGACCTCGCCATACGGGTGGTCCGGGACATCTTCAACGAGGATTTCGGCAAGCTCGTCGTCTCCGGAGACGAGGTGTACGACACGCTGGAGTCCTACCTCGGGCACGTCGCGCCGGACCTGGTCGGCCGGCTCGAGCGCTGGCACGGCGAGGGCGACGTCTTCACCCCGTACCGGATCGACGAGCAGATCGCGAAGGCGGTCGAGCGCAAGGTGTGGCTGCCCTCGGGTGGCTCGCTGGTCATCGACCGCACCGAAGCAATGACCGTGATCGACGTCAACACCGGCAAGTTCACCGGCGCCGGCGGCAATCTCGAGGAGACGGTCACCAAGAACAACCTCGAGGCCGCGGAGGAGATCGTCCGGCAGCTGCGGCTGCGGGACATCGGCGGGATCATCGTCGTCGACTTCATCGACATGGTGCTCGAGTCCAACCGCGATCTCGTCCTGCGCCGCCTGCTGGAGTGCCTCGGCCGTGATCGGACGAAGCACCAGGTCGCCGAGGTGACCTCACTCGGGCTCGTGCAGATGACCCGCAAGCGAGTCGGGCAGGGCCTGCTGGAGGTGTTCAGCGAGACCTGCGAGTGCTGCGGAGGCCGCGGGATCATCGTGCACGACGAGCCCGTCGAGCGCCGGCCCGGCGGCGAGGCGGGCCGGGGGCGCAGTGGGTCGCAGGGGCACGCGGGGCAGGCCAACGGACCGGCCCGAGGCGCGGCTAACGGCGACTCCTCGGACGCGTCGTCGGGCTCCGCGGTGTCGGGCCCTGCGGTGTCGGGCCCTGCGGTGTCGGGCTCCTCCGAGGCCGGCGCGGCGGGGAACGTACCCGCGGAGACCGGCGGTTCGCGGACCCGGCGGCGTCGCGGCGGCGGCCGATCCGCAGCCGTGGCGGAGGGCGCCTGACCTCCCTCCTCCTCCGTGATCATGCAATCCCCGCTGATCATGCAATCCATGTCGATCAAGTAGCCGCTCGGTCACTCAATCGACAGGTATCGCATGAGACTCTCCTGTTGATCTTGCTCACGCGCGGCGGGGCTGTCGAGCTCGGTGTCGAGGTCGGCGAGGAGTGCGTCGGTGACAGGGTGCTCAGCGCTTGCCTGGGCAGTGCAGGCCTGGGCAGTGCTGGCCTGGGCGGTGCTGGCCTGGTCACTGTCGGGCGCGTCCGGCGGGCTCGTCGGCGCAGTGCGTGGTGATCGAGGCCTTGTCGGGGCCGCCGGGGCGACGGCGCGTCGAATCCGCGACGCCGCCATGCGTGCGATCTCTCGCCTTGCGGACGTCGTGGACAGAAATCGGGCTCCTCGACTGTGGACTGGGCACGCAAGGCTCGATGGCCCGCGGCCCCCGGCACCCGGATCAGGGGCGCAACTGTCGACGACCTGCGCGCGGCCGCCCGGATCAGGGGCGCAACTGTCGACCACCTGCGCGTGGCGGTCGCAGGAACCTGGCGTCATGGTCGACCCGGTGAGCGCCCCGTGAGTGCGGTGGACGCCGTCCGCCCCGCCCCGGCCTCCGCCTGCCCCGGCTCCAGCCACGTGATCGACACGAGAGCGCATCCGATCCAAGTTGATCAGTAGTCGTATGGTCACGTGATCGACACGAATTGCATGATCAGCGCGGATTGCATGATCACGCATCAGGGGATGGGGAGGGGTCGGTCGGTCGGTCGGTTTGACCCTGGGGCGGACGCGTCCGTACGCTTGGCCCTCGGTGTGTCGGTGACACGCCTCGCCGTCCGTGCCCGCTGACGCCTCCCATCCGAGGACCGGCGAGCGGGTGGAGCGGACATCAGGACCGACGTAGAGAGCGAGTTCGGTGTGTACGCGATCGTCCGCGCTGGCGGCCGTCAGGAGAAGGTGTCCGTCGGGGACGTGATCGTCGTGGACCGGCTCGCCGGGGACCCCGGCACGAGCATCCAGCTCCGGCCCCTGATGCTCGTCGACGGCGACCAGGTCACCGCGACCACGGCGGCCCTCTCCGGCGTGACGGTGACGGCGGAGATCGTCGGTCCGGAGAAGGGTCGCAAGATCCACATCATGAAGTTCAAGAACAAGACGGGCTACCGCAGGCGCCAGGGCCACCGGCAGAAGCTGACCCGGCTCAAGGTCACCGGCATCGAGAAGTGAGCCCGCGGGCCGTCCGCATCGGCGGGTGGCGACGGCGGCTCCTCCAGCGACGACGTCCAGGGACGACTCTCCGGCCGAGGCGCGACCGGAGCAGCAGAAGGCAGCAGAAGGCAGCAGAAGGCAGGCAGGGCTCATGGCACACAAGAAGGGCGCCAGCTCCTCGCGGAACGGGCGCGACTCCAACGCGCAGCGCCTCGGGGTCAAGCGCTACGGCGGGCAGGTCGTGAACGCCGGGGAGATCATCGTCCGGCAACGCGGCACCCACTTCCACCCGGGCACGAACGTCGGCCGCGGCCGTGACGACACCCTGTTCGCCCTGACCGCGGGCGCCGTCGAGTTCGGCGTGAAGCGGGGTCGCCGGGTGGTCAACGTCGTCGGGGTCGACGCCGGCGTCCCGGAGCCGGTCCCGGCGGGCAGCTGAGGCCTCCCAGGCGCGCGACGTCGATGATCAACCCGAAGGGCGGGCCGGGCGACCGGCCCGCCCTTCGTCGTCCGCCGGCCGGCGGCCGGTGACAGGAGCATCCACGATGACCTCGTTCGTCGACCGCGTCACGGTGCACGCCGCCGGCGGCAACGGCGGGAACGGCGTCGCCTCGGTCCACCGCGAGAAGTTCAAGCCACTCGGCGGGCCGGACGGCGGCAACGGCGGCAACGGCGGCAGCGTCGTGCTCGTCGCCGACCGGCAGACCACGACCCTGCTCGACTACCACCACGCTCCGCACCGCCGGGCGGCCTCGGGCAAGCCTGGCCAGGGCGGCAACCGCAACGGCGCCGCGGGCGAGG
>DATKNA010000025.1:0-2799 GCA_035541595.1 Kineosporiaceae bacterium
GGCGGAGGCGCCGAAACCGTACAGCCCGAGGCGCGCGCCGCCCGACGCCGGCCCGATCCCCGCGACCCGCAGCGACCGGTAGCCGATGACCCCGCCGCAGAGCAGCGGCGCCGCCGCCAGATCCGGGCAGTCGGCCGGCAGGCGCACCGCCACGTCGGCCCGCGCCGTGACCGCCTCGGCGTAGCCGCCGTCGCGGTCCCAGCCGGTGAAGGCGGCGGCCTGGCACAGGTTCTCGCGGCCGGACCGGCAGAACCGGCACGTGCCGTCGGTGCCCGCGAGCCAGGTGAGGCCCGCCCGGTCGCCGGCGGCCCACTCCGTCACGCCGGGCCCGAGGGCGTCGACGACGCCGACGACCTGGTGGCCCGGCACGATGGGCAGGCGTCGGGCCGCGAGGTCGCCCTCGCAGATCTGGAGGTCGGTGCGGCACACCGCGCAGGCCGTCACGCGGAGCCGGACCTCGCCCCGGCCCGGCTCGGGGAGCGGGCGCTCCTCAGCCGAGAGGGGCCGGGCGGCAGCCGGGGCCGGCGCGCGGAGCACCATGGCGTGCATGGCGGCAGGGTACGGCGACGGCGACGGCGGTGCCACCGTCCTGAGGCCCCTCGATCGGCCGTCTGCCCGGCGCCGGGACAGGGGGGACGGCCGGCGTCGGCGCGGGTGACGGTCGGCCCGCGGCACCGCCGCCGGTCCCGGTCCGCGCGGGGACTCCGGCCGGGCGATCGCGACCAACGGCAGGCGAGCGGCGAACCGCCCGCGGTGCACGATGCCCACAGCCGAAGGGAGGCGCCGATGCACGGAACCACACGCACGCGCACGCCGGCCACGCCGGCCCGGACGGGCCTCAACGCGGTGGTCTGGGTGGGGCCCGGACGGGCGCTCGTCCTGCGCGGCGACGCTGCGGGCGCCACTGACGAGGCCGAGCTGGCCCTCCCGGCGGAGCTGGCGGCGACGCCGGCCGCGCTCGCCGAGGTCGCCCACCGCGTCGGTCGGGTCGACCGCGTCCTCGTCCTCGGCACCGACGACCTGCGGACGGCGCTGGAGCGCGAGATCGTCGCCATCGGGCACGCCCCGGAGACGATCCGAGAGGCGGAGCTCGAGGGGCCTGTCGACCGCGACGCCCTGCGCGCCCGCCTGCGCCGCCTGGCCTGACCTGACCCCTGCCGCCAGACCCGCGCCAGCGCACGCATCGCGCCTGCCGGCCCGGAACCCGGCGACTGACGGCACTTCCCGTCAACGCCCCGCGACCCGACCATGCGGGCAGCGGGCCCGGTACGCTCGGCCGCAGTGCGGGTCGTGCGGCCGGCCGAGAAGGCGAGGTCCAGCCCCATGGTTCCCGTCCCCCACGACACGGTCACGGATCCCGCGCTGGCGCTGTCGGGCTCCTGGTTCGGCGCCGGCCTGCCACCCGAGGCGGTGACCCGCCTCGCGGCCATCGGCGAGGTGCACGACCTCGCGCCGGGGGACCTTGTCGTCGCGGAGGGCCAGGTTGCCGAGTGGCTCGGCATCGTGCTGTCCGGGCGGATCGCGCTGCGGATGCTGGTCCCCGAGCGGGGCATGGTGACCATCCTGACCGTCGAGCCCGGGGACGTCGTCGGCTGGTCCGCCGTGGTGCCGCCGTACCGGGGCACCGACGACGCGGTCGCGATCGAGCCCGTGCGCCTGCTCCGGTTCTCCGGCGACCAGCTTCGCCTGCTGCTGCGGGCGGACGCAGTCCTGGCGGCGTCGCTCTACCCGCGCCTGCTCCAGGCGGTGGGCCGCCGGCTGGCCGCGACGCGGCTCCAGCTGCTCGACTTGTTCGCCCGCGAGGAGTGGGTTCGCCCGGAGTCGACGACATGGTGATCGACGAGCGCATGCCCTACGCGCCGTACCCCGCCCCGGCCGGGACCGCAGTCGCGGCGCCGCCCGCCCAGATCGCGTCGAGCGGCGGCGGCGGCCCCTGGTTCCTGGCCCGGGCCAACCTCGGCGTCCTGATCGACCTGCTCCGCGAGGACGGCCGGACCGTCATCGGGCCCACGGTGGTCGACGGCGCGATCACGCTCGCCGAGATCCGCACGGTGGACGAGCTCCCGGCCGGCGTCGGCGACGAGCAGCAGCCGGGCAGGTACCGGCTGGTCCGCCACGGCGACCGACGGGTCTTCGACTTCGCGGTCGGGCCGAGCAGCCCCAAGCGCTGGACGTTCCCGCCGGTCGTGGCGCTCAACATCGGGCGGCGCGACGGGCGCGCCGTCACGTTCGAGCCGTCGCCGATCGATCCGCCACGGCTGGCCCTGCTCGGCGTCCGCGCCTGCGAGCTGGCCGCCCTGGGCATCCAGGACCGGGTGTTCCTCGGCGGCCCGTACACGGACGAGGACTACCGCGAGCGGCGGCGCAACTCGCTGGTCATCGCGGTCAACTGCACGTCCGCGTCGAGCACCTGCTTCTGCACCTCGATGGGCACGGGCCCCGAGGCGCGCGGCGGCTACGACCTCGTGCTCACCGAGCTCGACGAGGGGTTCGTCGTGCGCGCCGGGAGCCCCGACGGCGCCGACCTGCTGGCGCGCCTCCCGGTCCGCGCCGCCGACGCGGGGCAGCTGCTCCGCGCGGCCGAGTCCGTGGGCAAGGTGGCCGCCACGATGGGCGACCCGGTGCCGACGGCCGGACTCCACGACCGGCTGCTGGCGCAGTTCGACAGCCAGCACTGGGCCCGGATCGCTGAGCGCTGCCTGTCGTGCGCGAACTGCACCATGGTCTGCCCGACCTGCTTCTGCAGCAGCGTCACGCAGCGCTCGGACCTCGACGGCGACGTCTCCACCTCCGAGCGGG
>DATKNA010000026.1:0-10665 GCA_035541595.1 Kineosporiaceae bacterium
TCACTTGATCGACACGGATTGCATGATCACCGAGGGTGGGAGGTCACGCGGAGGTGGGCAGGGCGCCGCCGCCGAGCGGGAGACGCACCTGGAAGCGGGTGTCGCCGGGCCGGGACGTCACGCGGATGTCCCCGCCGTGCCGGTTGACGACGATCCGCCACGAGATGTCGAGGCCCAGGCCGGTGCCCTCACCGACGCCCTTCGTGGTGAAGAAGGGCTCGAAGATCCGCTGCTGCAGCTGGGGCGGGATCCCCGGCCCGGTGTCGGCGATCTCGACGAGCAGCACGTCGCCGTCCCGGGACGTGCGGACCGTCAACGTCCCGGAGCCGTCCATGGCGGCGGCGGCGTTGTCGATGATGTTGGTCCAGACCTGGTTGAGCTCTCCGGGGTAGGCCAGGACCTTGGGCAACGTCCGATCGAACTCCTTCACGACCGTGATGCCCCGCAGCCGGTACGTCAGCATCACGAGAGTGCCCTTGAGGCCCTCGTGGACGTCGACCCACTCGTGGCCGGCCCGATCCATGTGCGAGTAGTTCTTGGCCGCCGTGACGAGGTCGGAGATCCGGCGGGTCGCCTCCTCGATCTCGGTCATCAGCATCTCGGTCTCCACGCTGTACGCGAGCCAGCGCACCGAGCCGGCGAGGTCGTCGCCCCCCGTGACGGACGGCAGCTGCTGCATCCAGTCCGGGGTCAGCCCGGCCGCCACGAACACCGGCGCGAGCTCCCAGGCGCCCTCGACGTCGTGGTCCTCGAGCCAGGTCCCCATGTCGTCCTCGCGGTCGCTGGTGTCCAGGGGGGACAGCACGGGCGCGTCGGCCACCCGCTTGACAGCGTCCTCCTGCAGGTCGACCAGACGCTTGAGGGCGTCGGCGTCGATGTTCTTCTTGGCGAGCAGCGCGAGCTTGCCCCGCATGCCGGCGATCCGGTCGCGCAGCGACGAGGTGGCCCGGACGGCGGCCGCCGCGGGGTTGTTCAGCTCGTGGGTCAGCCCGGCCGTGAGAGCGCCGAGGGAGAGCAGCTTCTCCCGCTGGCCGATGACGACCTGGGAGGTGCGCTGCGCGATCAGCATCCCCTCGATGAGGTGCATCGCCATCGGGAACCACCGGCGCAGCTGCGGAGCGAACTCCTCGGCGGGGAGGGCCATCAACGCGGCGTCGGTGACCGTCCGCAGGGACGTCGGATAGCGGTGCTGCGAGCCCGGCGGCGGATCGGTGAACGACGCGGTGGCGCCCGCGTACGCGCCCCGCTGGGACGACCGGACGGTCTCGATCTCGTCCCCGGCCACCCGCCGGGACATCGAGATCGTGCCCGAGAGCAGGACGTAGAAGCATGCGGCGGGCTCGCCCTCGGTGTAGACGAGGCCGCCGGCGGGGAACAGCTCGACCCGGCTCCGCTCGGCCACCCAGTCGAGCTGCTCCGGCGCGAGGGCCTCGAAGAGGAACAGTGTGCGCAGCTGGTCCGGCGCCAGCCGCTGACCCTGCGTGTACGACCCCGCCTCGGGCGCGGCCGGGCCCGCTCCCGATCCCAGCGGCGTCGCCGCCTCCCTGCCGACGTCACCGTCGAGGTCGACGTCGAGGTCGACGTCGGCGTCACCGCTGACGCCGTCCATGTCGGCGCCACCGCTGACGCCGTCCATGTCGCTGCCGGCGTCGCTGCCGCTCACGCTCACGCCTTCTCCAGGTAGCGATGCACGAGGGTCACGGCCATGGCGCCCTCGCCGACGGCCGAGGCGACCCGCTTGACGGACTGGGCCCGCACGTCCCCCGCGGCGAACACGCCCGGGACGCTCGCTTCGAGCAGGTACGGGTCGCGGTCGGGCCACCATCCCGCCGGACGGCGGCCGGTACGCAGCAGGTCGGGCCCGGTGAGGACGAAGCCGGCGGGGTCGCGCTGGACGGTCGCGCCGAGCCAGTCCGTCAGCGGGGCCGCGCCGATGAACACGAACAGGTGCGACGCGGGCACGGTCTGCGTCGTGCCGGCGGCTGCGTCGGTGAGCACCAGCCGCTCGAGCCGGCCGTCACCCTGCGCCGCGGCGACGCTCGTGCACACCCGCACCCGGATCGCCGGGATCCCGCGGATCTGATCGATGAGGTAGCGCGACATCGACGACTCGAGCCCGCGGCCACGGACCAGCAGGGTGACCGAGCGGGCGAACCGGGAGAAGTAGACGGCGGCCTGGCCTGCCGAGTTCGCGCCTCCCACGACGTACACGTCGTGGTCCTGACAGGCCTGCGCCTCGGTGGCGGCCGACCCGTAGAAGACGCCCCGCCCGACGAGCGCGTCGACGCCGGGCGCGGGCATCCGGCGGTACGACACCCCGGTGGCGAGGACGACGGCGTGCGCGGCGATCTCGCCACCGTCGTCGAAATGCACCACCCGCGTCGAGCCCCGGATCTCCAGCCGGTCGGCGACCCGGGTGGTCAACATCTCGGCCCCGAACTTGGCGGCCTGGCGGCGGGCCCGCTCGGTGAGCTGGCCGCCGGAGACGCCGTCCGGGAAACCCAGGTAGTTCTCGATCCGCGAGCTCTGCCCGGCCTGGCCGCCGGTGGCCCGCCGCTCCACCAGGACCGTCCGCAGGCCCTCGGAGGCGGCGTAGACCGCGGCGCCCAGACCGGCCGGGCCGCCGCCGACGATGACCAGGTCGTAGAAGTCGCCGGCAGGCGCCGTCGGCATGCCCACGGCCTCCGCCAACGCGTGCATGGTGGGCGACATCAGCGCCACGCCCTGCGGCGTCACGACGAGCGGGACGGCGTCGGCGGACGCGCCGGCAGCCTCCAGCAGCCGGCGACCCTCGGCGTCGTCCGCGGTCAGCCAGCGGTAGGGGACCGCGTTCCGGGCCAGGAAGTCGCGCACCTCGTGCGACGGTGCCGACCACGGGTGACCCACCACCTGGACGTCGAGCACCGCGGCGTCGCCCGCCGCACGCCAGGTGTCGAGCATGGCGTCGACGACCGGGTAGAGCTTCTCCTCCGGCGGGTCCCATGGCTTGAGCAGGTAGTGGTCGACGTCGACGACGTTGATCGCCGCGATCGCCGCCTCGGTGTCCGCGTAGGCCGTGAGCAGCGCCCGCCGCGCCCGCGGGAAGAGGTCCATCGCCTGCTCGAGGAACTCGATGCCGTTGAGCCCCGGCATCCGGTAGTCGGCCAGGATCGCGGCGACGGGGTCGCCGCGCAGCTTCACCTCGCGCAACGCGTCGAGGGCCTGCACGGGGTCCTCGGCACGCACGACGCGGAACCGCTCGCCGTACCGCCGACGCAGGTCGCGCGCGACCGCGCGGGAGACGGACGCGTCGTCGTCGACGGTCAAGAGGACGGGCCGGCCCTCGGGCATCGCACCTCCATCGGCCCGCCCGGCTGGACGGGCGGGTCCATTGTCGTCCGCCGGGGTCAACGTCGGGGATCGCCCCCACACTCCCACGGGTGATCGCGCGCCGCCGTGCGTGTGGGCCTCAGCCTGCGAAAGGGTCGCCGGGGGGCACCACGGGCACGGCGCGGGGCAGGCCGGCACCGGGGCCGTAGCCCGGCGCCGGAGCCGGGTAGGGTCTGCAGGCGTGGGGCTCCAGATCTCCCCGAGCATCCTGACGGCCGACTTCGCGCGGCTCGCCGACGAGCTGGCCCGGGTCTCCGACGCCGACTGGGCGCACATCGACGTCATGGACAACCACTTCGTGCCGAACCTCACGATCGGGCTGCCCGTCGTCGAGTCGCTGGTCAAGGCGAGCTCACTGCCCATCGACACGCACCTGATGATCGAGGACCCGGACCGCTGGGCCCCGGCGTACGCGGACGTGGGGGCGCGCAGCGTCACGTTCCACGCCGAGGCCGCCCACGCACCCGTCCGGCTGGCCAGGGAGCTGCGCCGCGTCGGCGTGCGCGCCGGCCTGGCACTGCGGCCGGCGACGCCGGTCGAACCGTTCGTCGACCTCCTCGCAGAGTTCGACATGATCCTCGTGATGACCGTCGAGCCCGGGTTCGGCGGTCAGGGGTTCCTCGAGGCGTGCCTGCCGAAGGTGCGCCGGGCGCGCGAGGCGATCTCCGCGGCCGGGCTGGACGTCTGGCTCCAGGTGGACGGCGGCGTCTCGGCGGAGACGATCGCCCGCTGTGCGGAGGCCGGTGCCGACGTCTTCGTCGCGGGTTCGGCCGTCTACAGCGCGGACGACGCCGCCGCCGAGATCGCCCGGCTCCGTGAGCTGGCCGCGCTCGGCGCGCGGACGCATCCGTGATCCGACATCGCACCGGCATCCGACCGGGACGCCGCCCTCGAGTCGGCGATTGATGATCGCGACACCGCTCACCCGCGACGCCGACGGCCGGTCCGGGGCCCCCCGCTGGTGTGACGGCCCTCGCGCTGACGTGGCCGGGATCCGCGTGCATACTGCTCCGTGAACACGCACGCGTGCTCCGGGGTCGGTGGAATTCCGAACCGGCGGTGACAGTCCGCGACCCGACCGCAGCCAGCGGCCGGTGGACCTGGTGGAACTCCAGGACCGACGGTGAGAGTCCGGATGGGAGGCAGCGCGCACGGCGGCTCGTCACGTCGCCGGTCGTCACCTGGTGGGCTCGCAGGCCTCCCGGGGCCGCGAACGGCGAGGCAGAGGGGTCGACGTCCCCGGAGTTCGTTTCCGCAACGAGGCTTCCAGGAGACGGACACCCATGATCACCGCATTACCTGCGGCCGGCACCGCACCGAACCTCTTCCAGCAGGTCATCGACGCCGGCATCCCCATCGGGCAGTACAAGCTGCACTGGCTGGAACTCGCCGGCGTCCTCATCGGCATCGCCTCGGCGTGGTTCGGCATGAAGCGCCGGGTCTGGGCGTGGCCGGTGGGCATCGTCGGCAACGTCATGCTCTTCTTCGTCTACACCGCAGCCGCGTTCGGGGCCGACTCCCGGGTGCCGCTGTTCGGCCAGGCCGGCCGCCAGATCTTCTTCATCATCACCAGCATCTACGGCTGGTGGCGCTGGAGCCGGCTGCAGCGCGCCACCGGGAACCCGCACGCGCCCGCCATCGTCCCCCGGTGGATGACACCGCGGGAGCGCCTGGTCGTGGCCATCGGGTGGCTACTGGGAACGGTCGTCGTCCAGGCGCTCTTCAGCTGGTTGTGGAGCCTGGCACCCAATCCGTACTTCACCCCCGCCCGGTGGTTCTACTGGTGCGACGCCTGGATCTTCGTCGGCTCCATGGTGGCCACCTACGCGATGGCCCGCGGCTGGAACGAGTTCTGGCTCTGCTGGATCGGCGTGGACCTGGTGGGCGTGCCGTTCGGCTTCGCCACCGGGTACGTCCCGACCGCCGTGATGTACACCTTCTACGGCGTCTTCGTGCTGTACGGATTCGTCCAGTGGGTCAAGGCGTCGCGCGAGGAGCGGCCACGCGGGATCGACGACCCGGCGATCGAGGCGATCGCCTAGCGGGAACGTGCGGGTGTGCCTCCGGGACGGCGGGCGGCCGACCTGCCCCCGGAGGCGGCCCCGGAGGCGCCGGGCCTCCCGGAGGCGCCGGCCCCTTACCCTGGCCGGCGTGAAGTCCTTCGACGACCTGTTCGCCGAACTGCGATCACGGGCCGCCGAACGCCCGGCCGGGTCCGGCACGGTGCGCCTGCTGGATGACGGCGTCCACGCGATCGGCAAGAAGGTCGTGGAGGAGGCCGCCGAGGTGTGGATGGCCGCCGAGTACGAGAGCCCGGCCCGGGCCGCGCAGGAGATCTCCCAGCTCCTCTACCACCTGCAGGTGCTCATGATCGCGCGCGGGCTGGACCTGGAGGACGTGTACCAGCACCTCTGATCCCGCCGCCGCCCGCCGACGACCGTCCCTGCACGAGGAGGACCGATTGCTGCGCGTCGCCGTTCCGAACAAGGGGTCGCTCTCGGAGTCCGCGACCGGCATGCTGCACGAGGCGGGGTACCGACAGCGCCGCGACACGCGCGAGCTCGTCCTGGCGGACCGGGAGAACGACGTCGAGTTCTTCTTCCTCCGGCCCCGGGACATCGCCGTCTACGTCGGCGCCGGCACCCTCGACGTCGGCATCACCGGCCGCGACCTGCTGCTCGACTCCGGCGCCGACGCCCGCGAGGTGGTCGCGCTCGGGTTCGGCGAGTCGACCTTCCGCTTCGCCGCGCGCACCGGCACGGTCACCTCGCTGCCCGAGCTCGCCGGTCGCCGGATCGCCACCAGCTACGCCGGCCTGGTCGGCCGCTACCTGGCCGAGCAAGGGATCGCGGCCACCGTCGTCCGGCTGGACGGAGCCGTCGAGACCGCGGTCCGGCTGGGCGTGGCCGACGTCGTCGCGGACGTCGTCGAGACGGGGACCACGCTGCGCAACGCCGGCCTCGAGGTCGTCGGCGACCCCATCCTGCGCTCGGAGGCCGTGCTCGTGCGGCCGCTGTCAGCGGGAGACAGCCCGGCCGTCGAGGTGCTGGTGCGCCGGTTGCAGGGCGTGCTGGTCGCCCGGCAGTACGTGCTGATGGACTACGACCTGCCGGCCGAGCTGGTGGCCGACGCCACGAAGATCGCGCCGGGGCTGGAGTCACCCACGGTGTCCCCGCTGCACGAGCCCGGCTGGGTGGCGGTCCGGGTGATGGTGCCGCGGCTGCGCACCAACCAGGTGATGGACGACCTGTACGCGCTCGGCGCCCGCGCCATCCTGGTCACCGACATCCACGCCTGCAGGCTGTGAGCGAGGGCGTCCGGAACCTCGACGCGCCGTTCCGCCCCCGCCGGGCCCGCTGGGTGGCCGTCGGCTTCGCCGTCGCGCAGGCCGTCGTACTGCTGGCCCTCGCGGTGGCGATGCCCGGATCCGGCCCGGTCGCCTGGCACTGGTCCGACCGGGCCGGCGTCGTCGTGCTCGCAGCGCTCGTCGCCTGGGTCCTGTCGCTGTTCGCCCGGCTGCGCGCCGACCCCGGGCCCCGCGGGCTGGCCGTCCGGAACGTCGTCCGCCGCACCGAGCTCGAGTGGGCCCAGATCGTCGCCGTCCGGTTCGGCGGCGGCGACCCGTGGGTGACGCTCGACCTGGACGACGGCGACGTGCTGGCGGTGATGGCGATCCAGCGCGCCGACGGCGACCACGGCGCGGCCGAGGCGCGGCGGCTGGCCACGCTGGTGGCGCAGCACACCCGGACGGACGCCGATGACTGACGGCCTCCGCCCGGGCGGTGGCTCACCGCGCCGTCACCGCGGGGCCGGCAGGCCCTTGGCGGCGGCGGCGGCGGCCACGGCCGACGTGAGCGCGGCGGGATCGACCGACTGCAGCTGCTTGCCGTCGATGAGCACGGTCGGGGTCCCGGTGTACTTCTGCGAGAAGGCGTCGGTCGCCTGCACCGTCCAGCCCTTGAACCGCTGGGAGCTCAGGTCGGCGGCGACGGTCGACCGGTTCGCCCCGGCCTGCGCCGCGAGGTCCGCCAGCTGCGAGTCGGGGAGCCCGGCGGTGCCCTCGGCGGGCTGGTTGGTGTACAGCAGGCCGTGGAACGCCGGGAACGCGCTCGGCGAGGAGTCCACCACGGACCCCGCCGCGATCATGGCCCGGGTCGAGTAGTTCGTCGACGACGACCGGTCGAGGAACGCCACCGGGTGGTAGACGAGCTGGACGATGCCGGCCTGCTGCCAGGCCTTCAGCGCGGCGCCGTTCGCCGCCTCGAACTCCCTGCAGATGGGGCACTGGAAGTCCTCGTACATGGTGACGACCACCCGCGGCTTGCCCGCCGACGTCGTCGCCGGCCCGGTGGCGATGCCGCCGTCGGTGGTGAGGTTGCGGGGGGTGCCGGAGGGGGCGCCCGCCGAGGCGACCGCCTGGTTGTGCTGGGCCTGCCGGATGACGACGGTGACGCCGACGACGAGCAGGAGGACGACGGCGACGGACAGCGACACCCAGAGGGTGCGGCGCCGGGCCTCCCGGCGGGCCGCTTCGGCGCGCAGCTGCGCGGCCTTCTCCCGGGTGGACTTGACGGTTCGTGCGTTGGTCACGGAGATCTCCAAGAGGCGGCGGCGTGAGCCGCCGGGGAAGGGAAGGAAGGGAAGGGGTCGAGTCAGGCGATGACGGCGGTCAGGCGCCCAGGCCGAGCCGGGCGTCCAGGGAGAACGTGCTGGCCGGCCGGACGACGAGCCAGAGCGCCAGGACCAGCAGCCCGGCGTCGCGGAGCAGGTCGAGCCGGTACCCGCTGGTGGGATCGACCACCGGGCCCGTCGGGGCACCGAAGCAGCCGCACTCGATGCTGAGCCCGCGGGCCCAGGCCGCAGCAATCCCGATCATGAACATGACCAGGAGCACCGCCACGACCCCGGCCGCCACCCGGGTGGCCAGGCCGACGAGCAGGAGCAGCGCGAGGGCGAGCTCCAGCACGGGAAGGCCGTAGCCGAACGCCGGCACGAACACCTCGGGCACGAGGCGGAATGCGCGGACGCTGCGCACCGTGCCGTCGGGGTCCATCAGCTTCGGCACGCCGGCGGCGAAGAAGACGACGGCGAGGACGAGGCGTGCCGCCAGGGAGAGCCACGGCTGGGCGGCGCGCAGCCACGGCGGCCGCTCGAGCGCTGAGCGCGTGCCGGGGGCGGGGACGGAGAGGTTCATCGGTGCTCCTGCCGGATCCGGGATCGGGGACGGGGTCGGCCGCCGACCTGCCCGGGCGGTGCCAGCAATGCTCCGGGAGCGTCAGGTGGTGGCCGGCGGCGTCACCGGCGGTCCCCGGCGAAGGGCGGTGACCGGCCGCCACCGCGGTGTCAGGGCCGGCGGTTCGGGCCGCTGGAGAGCGGGCCGGCCGGCCGGCACCAGCCGGACGCCGGCCGGCGTGGCCCACCTCGGCAGGACGGCGTCCGCGAACCGGCGGGCGGCGTCGACCCCGGCGACGGCGACGGCGACCAGCAGACCGGTGAGCGCGGCCAGCAACGCATGGCCGAGCAGCACGAGGGCGGCGACGGCCAGGGCCGCCACCACCGCGGTGAGCGCAGGTGCGGCGGCGAGGGAGCCCGGCGGGCAGGCCGCGTCGCGGACCAGGGCGTAGCGGACGCCGAGGCCGGCGCCGCGGCCGACCACGGACAGGCAGCCCGTGCGGGCCTGCCCACCGGGTGCGGTGACGGCGAGGGCGGCGTGGCCGGCGAGCTGGGCCAGGGCGGCCACACCGGCGGTGGCGGGGGCCGTCCGGGTGGGGACGGCGCAGGCGACGACGGCGACGGCGACGGCGACGACCAGCGAGGCGTGCAGCGACGGGACGGTGCCGGCGGTGACCAGCTGGGCAGCGATCACGCCGGGCACGGTGACGGCGGCGACGGCGAGCCCGCGCGCCCAGTGGGCATGCGAGAGCGCAGCCGTGGTCACGCGTCCAGGGTACAGACTGCGGGAAGGAGCCGAGCGCGACCCGATCCCGCGGGGAGGTCAGAACCAGGTGGGCGTCCAGGGGGCGCGGCTGGTCCGCAGCAGTCGGGCCAGTCGGGCGATCGCGCCGGGCCGGTGCTCCTCGGCGCGGCCGGCGATCGCGGCCGCGCCGAGGTCGCCTCCGCCGAGCCACAGGCTGGAGAGCACGTCGACGGGCAGCGTCACCTGCGCCTCGGCGGTCGTCCGGGTGCACGCGCCGGTGCCGTCGGCGTCCGCCTCGAGCGCGTACGTGCCGGCGGCCCAGCCGTGCGGATCCAGGACGCGCAGCACGGTGGTACCCGGTCCCTCGTAGGTCCGGGCCGAGAGGGCGGCCGCCGGGTCGAGCAGCCGGGACCATTGGAAGTCCGAGCGCGCGGCCTGCCGGGCGGCCCGCGCGTCGGTCAGCAGCCAGGGCAGCGCTTCGTCCACGGCGAGCTCCTCCGCGTCGAGGCGGGCGACGAGGTCGAGCGAGGTGAGCACCGACCAGAGCCCGGCGTACGCCGCCGGCGTCACCGCCTGGAACGGGCCGACGTGGGCCACGGTGCGGTTCACCCGGTCGACCCACGACTCCTCGGGGCGGAAGCCGGCGTACCCGTCGGGCCGCCCGGCGCGGTCGCGGTGTACCAGCCACGTCCGTTGCTTGTGGTCGGGCTCGCCGGCCAGTCCGAATCCGCGGTCCCACCAGGTCTCGTGCTGGTCGATCGCACCCGGCCGGCGAGCGGCCTCGAACACCGGCGGCGCCAGCGCCCGCATGCCGGCCTCGGGCACCACCTCCACGGTGCCCTCGAGCGGGACCCCCGCCGCGAGCGTGGCGGCCCGGACGTCGACGCTCCACCGGGCCGTCTCCGTCGCGGCGCCGAAGCCGAACCGCCCGTAGATCGGCGCCTCGGCGGCGATGAGGACGGCGACCGGCACGCCCCTCCCGGCGGCGTCCGCCAGATCGGGGACGATCATCCTGGTGAGGATCCCGCGCCGGCGGTGGGTCGGCAGCACCGTCACGCCGCTGACGGCGTCGGCTGCGACCGCCGCCCCTCCCGGCGCCGACACGCGCGTGTCCCAGGAGACGAAGGTGGCCACGACGGCGTCCCCGTCCAGGGCGGCCGTGCGGCGCGCCGCGCGGTCGGCGACCCTGCGACGCCGTTCCACCGCCTCCTCGTCCGGATAGGGGCCGAGGAACACGGCGGCCTGGGTGCGCCGCCACGCGGCGAAGAGCGGGGAGTCGAGGTCGACGGGGGTGAACCTCAGATCCGGCACGCGGAGGACGCTAGCGGCCGGCGTTCCGGACGACGACGGGGCCTTCGCCGTCGTCGCGGGTGTCGAGC
>DATKNA010000027.1:0-12127 GCA_035541595.1 Kineosporiaceae bacterium
CCGCGGTCACCGCGCGGGTCAGGCTCGTCGCCGGCGCCGTGATCGCGCCACTGCGGCACCCGTTGCTCGCCGCGCGCGAACTCGGCACGCTGGACCTGTTGTCGGGTGGCCGTCTCGTGGTGCTCCCGACCGTGAGCTGGCACCGGGACGAGTACGCGGCCCTCGGGGTCCCCTTCCGGGAACGGGGCGCTCTGCTGGACGAGCACCTCGAGGTGTGGCGGCTGTGCTGGGGCCCCTCGCCCGTCTCCTATCACGGTCGCCACTACCGGTTCGACGACGTCTTTCTGGAACCGGGGGCGTTCAGCGAGCGGGGGCCGTACCTGTGGCTGGGCGGGGGCGCGATGTCGGCGAAGATCGTTGAGCGGGTGGTGCGGTACGGCGACGGGTTCAACCCGCTGGGCGTGCGCACCGATGAGGAGATGGCCACCCTGCGCGGTGCGCTGGTCGCCGCCTGCCGCGACCCCGAGGAGCTCGAGCTGGTCGGCGGCACGCGAGGGAGGTTCCGCGACGGCACGAGCTGCGCAGACCTCGGCGAGGCGATGGCCGGCATTCCCGCGCAGCGGGCTCAGGGGTACAGCACCTTCTGCATCAAGCCGTCGCAGTTCATCGACGATCCCGACCAGGTCGGTGAGTTCTGCCGGGACGTGGTCCGCCGCGGCGAGGCTTTGTGATCGCCGCGGGCTCCGGCGCGATCCGCAGTACCCGCCGGCGTGCACGGAGGACCTGGTCCGCGGTCTCGCCTGCGCGCGGCGGTCGACAACAGCGGGCACTACCCGTTCATCGAGGAGCCGGCCCGGTTCTGGTCCGTGCTGCGGACTTTCTCGGCAGCCAGGACGGCCCTGACGCGGCAGTGATCGACAGAACCACGGCCGGACGGCGCGACACGCCGTGCCGCGGACGGCGTGTCGGCAGTTCTGGCCGGCGTTGGGCCGATCACGAGAGTGTGATCACGAGAGTGTGATCAGGCGGGCACTGTCAGGGCCCGTTGAGCTCTCGTTGAGCCCTTGTGGAGCGATCGGCGAACGGCGCGACGAGACTGGCCAACGCGCCGTGCGCCGGACGACAGGATGGGTCAGGGATGACGACTCAGCGGGTCAAGGTCTACGTCTACGCGAACGACCCGATCTCGCAGGCGGGCGTGATCAGCCAGCTCCGGCCGCGCCCGGAGACGCAGCTCGTGGATCCCGGTGACCTGGACCAGGCCGAGGTCGCCGTGGTGGTGACCGAGTCGGTGGACGGCGAGATCCTCCGCACGCTGCGCGCGATCCAGCGCGGCAGCGCCCCCAAGACGGTGCTGATCGCCGCCGCCCTGGACGAGGCGGCCGTCGTGCTCGCCGCCGAGGCGGGAGTCTCGGGCCTGCTTCGGCGCGCGGAGGTCTCCCCTGACCGGTTGGTCACCGTGATCCTCAAGGTCCGGGCCGGCCAGGCGGAGATGCCGAACGATCTCCTCGCCGGTCTCCTGGGTCAGGTGGGCAGGCTGCAACGGCAGGTCCTCGCGCCCCGCGGGCTGCGGTTCTCCGGGCTCAGCGAACGGGAGATCGACGTGCTCAAGCTCGTCGCAGAAGGCCTGGACACCGGCGAGATCGCCCGTCGGCTGGCGTTCAGCGATCGCACGATCAAAGCGATCCTGCACGACGTCACGACCCGCCTGCAGTTACGCAACCGGGCCCACGCCGTGGCGTACGCCGTCCGCGAAGGCCTGATCTGATCCGTCGACGATCGAACGCGCTGCCGGCACGTGCTTCGGACGTCGACCACCGTCCGCCCCATCGGTCGAGACCACCGACGAGGGCACCCGCGCCTCCCTCGCCTCAAGCGTGTTGACGGCGTGAATCCGACCGCTCACGCTGGACGTCGGAGCGGATGAGCGCGGATCGAGGTGGGACGTCGTGAGCAGGCTCAGCCCTTCCCAGATCTACACCCTCCTGCTCCAAGGAGGGTTCAAGCCCGACCAGGCAAGAATCATGACGGCGATCGCCCAGGCCGAGTCCGGTGGGAATCCGGCCGCCGTCGGCGACGTCCGCCTGCAGAACGCCACCTGGGGGCCGTCGGTCGGGCTCTTCCAGGTCCGGACGCTCAAGAGCGAGACCGGGACGGACCAGGATCGAGACATCCACCACCTGATGGGCGATCTCCGGGCTCAGGTGCACGCGGCGTACGAGATCTCGGACCAGGGGCGTAACTTCCAGCCCTGGAGCACCTTCACCAGCGGTTCGTACCGCCAGTTCCTCGACGCACCGCTGGACACGGTCTCGCTGGACAACCTGCCGGACGTCGGCGCGGGCTCCTCGGCCCCGGGGGTCGACCAGATGCCCGCGGACCCGTTCGCCATCGACCGGGGGGTGACGCCGATGGCGGTCGCGGACAGCGATGGTGACGGGCTGACGGACCAGTTCGAGGCCCTGCTCGGGACCGACCCGCATCAGGCGGACAGCGATCACGACGGCCTGTCGGACGCCTACGAGACGACCATCAGTCACACCGACCCCAATTCGGCGGACACCGACCACGACGGGATCAGCGACAGTGTCGAGGTCGCCCGGGGAACCGATCCCGGCCACGTGGACCTGCCGGCCGCCGCCAGGGCGGCGGGCTTCGGCGGACTGGCGACCCTCGACTCCGATCATGACGGGTTGAGCGACGCGTACGAGCAACAGCACGGGACGAATCCGTTCTCGGCCGACACCGACCACGACGGACTCCCGGATGGCGTCGAGGTCGCGCGTGGGCTCGACCCGTTGTCGGTCGACAGCAACCACGACGGTCTCACGGACGGGTTCGCCGCCACGAACGACCTGCTCGACCCTGCGCCGACCGGCGGGCCCCACGACGGCGTCGCCGACCCGTTGGGTGCCGGGCACGACCTCCTCTCGCTGGATCCGGCTGCCGACCCGCTGCACTGACGGCTCAGGCGGTGACCGTCGCCAGGTCGGCGAGGATCCCCTCGCAGGTACGCGCGACGCCTCGGGCCGCGAGCTGCAGCCGCCGGTCCGTCAGCGGCGACGTCGCCACCTGCTGCCAGCGGGTCAGCGCCGCCAGCGCGGCGGCCCTGCGCTCCTCGCCCGTCGAGCCCTCAGACAGGCCCAGCCGGCCGGCCGTGCTGTGCCCCGACCCGCCGAGCAGCCGGTCCATCTCCTCCTCCAGCTGGTCCGACACCTGGAGGAAGCCCGCCCGCAGGTCGTTGAGCAGGCGCACCTCGACGAACTCGTGCGCCGAGGCCGTCACCTCCTCCGCCGCGGCTTCCAGCATTCCGGCGTCGCTGCAGCCGCCCCGGCGGACGACGGCCCGGACCGCGGCCAGCGCCGAGCGGGCCCGCAACAACTGGCTGCGCTCGGTGAACTGGCGCACCAGGACTGCCCGTAACTCCCCGAGTCCGCTGACCTCGGCCAGCCGGACCGCCAGCTCGGTGGCCGAACGCACCTCGCCGGCGCGGATCAGCGTGACCGTCAGCCGGACCCCGAAGAGCCCGAGCCGGTCGATCAGGTGCATCCGCTCCAGCTGGCTCAGGTCGCTCGGGGCATCCTCGCGGGTGAGCCGGTCCGCGGTGAGCAGGAGGTCCTGCATGGAGGCCTCGGGCAGGGCGGCGATCCGGGCCAGTGCCCGGTACTCCTCCTCACGCAGGGTGGACGCGGTCTGGCCCAGCAACCCGGCGACGGGGATCACCATCGGGCACAACCGGTGGATCCGACGATCGTGCTGGTACCGCGCGGCGACCCGGGCCGCGACCTGCAACGCGTCCAGCCGGCAGGCGCCGATCTCGTCGGCTCGGGAGAGCACCCCGACCGTGTTGACCGGTGTCCCCCGGCCGAGCTCGTCGTCGTGGAACGCCTCCAGGAAGCGGACGTCGCTGGCGTGGGTGTGGCGCAGCAGGTACAGCACGGCGTCGACCACCGGGGGGCGCTCGTCGTCCACCGCCATGAGGTCCGTCACCCGGTCGGAGACCTCCGCGGACAGCGAGCCGATCCCCGGCGTGTCGATCAGTGTGACCTCGCGCAGGCGGGAGGAGGGCCAGGTCACCTCGAGGTGATCGATCTCCTCGACCGGCGCGCCGAGGTCGACCTCCAATGCTCCGGCCTCGCGGCCGAAGGGGCGCTGCTCGCGGCGGCCGTCCCGGCGGTACGCGATCACGCTCCTGGTGGGGCCGCCGACGTACCACGTGACCACCCGGGTGCATTCCCCGGCGTCGGTCGGCGCGAGCTCCTCTCCGACCAGCGCGTTCAGCAGCGTCGACTTTCCTGCCTTGACCCGGCCCGCGATGGCCAGTCGCAGCGGTTCGGACATCCGCCGCCCGGCCTCCTCCACCTGGGCCCGGGACAGGGGATCCCGGGCGCGGTCCCTGGCCGTCCCGATCAGCGATCGGACGGAGTCCATCAGGTGATCGCTCATGCGGCACCTCGGCGGGCCACCGCGATCTCGCCGAGCCGGTCGATCTCGCGGCGGCGTTCGCCCAGCTGCTCGGCCCTCACCTCACGGTCCGGCGGTGCCAGCCGCACGGCCCGCTCGGCGGACCCAAGGGCCCGCTCCGACGTGGCGTGCAGCAGCGCAGCGCGGGCCTGGAATTCGTCGCGGAGCTCGCGCCGGGTCCGCCGGAGGGCGTCGAGGCAGTCCTTCCCGACCACGAACGCCGCTTCGTCGAGGTAGCGCCGGCAGGCGATCTTCGCCTGTTGTCGGCGGTAGACGAGCTGGCGCTGGCGTTCGTCCCGGATCAGCTTGATGCCGATGCCCGCACCCAGGACGAGCGACAGCGGGGCCAACGCGACCATCAGCAGCACGTGCGGGGCAGCGATCCCCAGGGCCAACGAGGGGATCAGGGCGGCGGTCCGCCCAGCGAAGATCATCCGAGTGAGCTGCTGGCCGCCGGCCGGCGCCGCGGACTGTGCCGGCTCGAGAGCCAGGCCTCGGAGCACCTCCGCAGGCGCCGTCAGCCCGAGGTCCAGCGGCACCTCCGACTCCATCGCGAAGGTCTCCGCCACGTCGGACATGAGCTGCGCGGTGCGCGTGGTCATCAGGTCGTAGTTGGCGGAGGCGGCAACGATCACCTGCCGCTGGAGCCAGACCTCGATGTCCGACCAGGTCTGCCGCGGATCGCCCTGATCGATCACGGCCTCGACCTCGCGATTCAGGACCCGGATCCGCTCGTCGAGGTCGTACTTGACGTCGGCCACGAGGCTCTCGACGCCGTCGTTCAAGAACTGCTGCCAGCCGGTTCCGCCGTCCATCAGCCGCCGGGTCCGCTCGGAGCGGCGCCGCAGCTCCTCGACCATCTCCTGGGACGCCTCCGGCTGGGCCAGCACCTGCTCCTCGGCGACGACCTCCATCCGCAACTGCTCGGTCGCGAACGCGATGTCGCGGGTTGCCGCGGTCACCGCCTCGTTCGCGGCCGCCTCGACCACGTCGGTGCGCAGCCAGTCGAACAGCGGCGCGAAGCCGGACTCCTCGTTGAGCTCCGGCTGTCGCCAGGCGCGCAGGCGGAGGAACGATGACACCGCCAGCAGCGGGACGTCGATGCCCGCGCGGGAGAGATGCTGGCGGTCCAGCTCGACGATCCGCCGCCACTGCGGATACAGATCGATCTTGGTGATCACGCAGGCGGCAGCGGGGCAGCGCTCGAGGGCCTGGCGCAGGAAGGCGACCTCGGGGGCGGTGAGCTCCTGGCTCGCGTCGGTGACGAAGATCATCCCACAGGCCTCACCGAGTGCACCCAGGGTGACGACGCCATGCGCCGAGTCCAGCCCGCCGACCCCCGGGGTGTCGACGAGTCCCAGCCCGGTCCGCAGGAGGCGGTGGGGCAGCCGCACCTCGACCGAGCGCAGCCGTCGCCGCCAGGTCGGGTCGGCGGCCTCGGAGACCAGCTGGACCATGTGGTCGACGTCCACGAGCTCCTCGACCACCTGGGGTTCGGGATCGCCCGGCGTCTCCAGGCGGGCGACGGCGGAGGGAGGCGAGCCGTACCGGATCAACGTCGGGACCGCCGTGACGATGTCGGCGTCGACCGGACAGATGTCGGTCTGGAGCAAGGCGTTGACCAGCGTGCTCTTGCCACGCTTGAACTCGCCCACGACGGCGACGCCGAGGACCTGCCCGGCCAGCCGCCGGCGCACCCGCTCCAGATGCGTCCCGACGTCCGGCCGGTCGTGCTGCTCGGCGAGCCGGCGGCCCTCGTCCAGGGCCGACACGACCCGGGCCATGCCGGCTGACGGTGCCGCCCCCGGCGTCGAGACCGGGCTGGCGGCCGGGCCCGGGGGGGCGACCGGCTCGGCCGCGGCCACGGGGTCGGAGGCGACGACCGGGCCAGGATCGGCCACCGGGCCGGGGGCGACGTCCGGCTCCGACGACGACTCGTCGACCGGCGGGGTGCCGTCGCCGACCTGCCAGCCCAGGTACTCGCCGCAGTCGACGCAGAACTGCGCGCCGGCAGGGTTCTGCCGGCCACAGTTCGAGCAGACCGCCATGCCCATTCCTCCAGGACAGCCGTAGCCGGTAGGTCATTCTGACAAACCCAGCGCGCGGGGACGCCGGCACCGACGAGGCGGCTCAGCCGGTAGCCTCCAGGAGCAGGAGCTTCGGGCTGGGCACTCGGAGTCGAGGCGCCGACATGGGGGTGCCATGGCTGGTGTGGTGTGCGGGCACTGCGGCGCCCTCAACCCCGAAGGTCGGCAGTTCTGCGAGAACTGCGACGAGTTCCTCGACTGGGAGGGCAGGCCCGCGGTGGCGGAGTCCGCGGGCGTGCCGCCGTCCCGACCGAGGCACGGCGTCACGGGGGTGCCCACCGTTCCCGCGCCGTCCGGGCCGGCGCCATCCGGGCCGCCGGCGTCCGGCCCGGCCGCGTCCCACCCGCCGCCGCCAGCTCCCGCGGCGGGCCAGGCACCTGCCACCGCCGCGCCCTCGGGGACGCGCCCGGCGCCGCCGACGTCCCCCGCGCCGCGCCCCGCGGCCCGACCCGGCTCCGCGGCACCGCCGCCGGCGCCGGCCGAGCCACAGGCGCAGACCTGCCCGCGCTGCGGGACGCAGAACGATGCCACGCGCCGGTTCTGCGGGCACTGCGGAGAGTGGCTCGTCGTGCATTCCCCGGTTCCGGCTGTCCGGGGTCGCTCCCGCGGCCGGCGGCGAGGCTGGTGGCAGAGGGGGGAGGCGTACAGCAGGAACGTGACCGCCTCCACGATCGCCTTCCGGGTCTTCGTCGTCGTGGCGACGGGCGCCGCACTGGTGGTGGTCCTCACCCTCTCCGGTCTGCACCCGATCCGTCAGGTGACGGACGTCGTCGGCCATATACGAGGCAGCGGCCGGGTGGACGGCGTGACCGCGACCGCCGAGCCTGCTGACGCCCTCTCCGGTCACACCGCACCATGGGCGGTCGACGATCAGCGGGACCGGGGCTGGACCACTCGCTGGACGGCGCCGGACGCCGGCACCCCGAGCGCGGCCTGTGCCTCGACCCCGGGGGCTGGTACGGCCCGGTTCTCCGCCACTGCGAACGTGCTGGTGCTGAGGTTCCCGTCGGCCACCGACGTCCGGGAGATCGGGATCGAGGCCGGGCTGCCCGGCGGCGACGAGCGCGGCACTCGCTGGCAGCCGAAGACCCTGGAGCTTCGGTGGGACGGCGGCGGCTGCCAGCGCGTCGACCTGGCCAACACGCCCGACCTGCAGCGGTTCGGCGTCGACCAGGGCTCCGTCGGCGGGGTGACCATCGCCGTGGTCGCCGGCTACCCACCCGCGGACGCCGGCTCCGATCGCCTGGACATCGCAGAGGTCACCGTCTGGCAGCGCTGACGGTCAGACGGTGCTCGGACCGGTCGCAGCGGTCAGCCGGAGGCGTTCACCGGCTGGCAGGACGGCCGGAGATCGGGGGGCAGCGTGGTGCAGAACTGCTGTGCCTGCGCCTGGCTCGTGTAGCCCGTCGCGACCACGAGCAGGCCGTGCAGGTACCCGAGCTGGGGCAGGGCCGTCACCGGCACGAGCTGCGCGGTGGCGCCGGTGGCCTTGACCCGTTGCAGGGTGGCCTGTGCCAATGCCGTGTCCTCGACCTGATACGGCGGCCCGGCGACGGCCACCCAGCCGGTCAGCGCCCCGGGCGCCGACCCGGGCGTCGTCGACGATGTCCCGCCCTGCTGGCCCGCCCCCGACGCGGACGGCGTCGAGGAACCACCACCGGGCTGGGTGGCTCCGCCCGAGGCCGACGGTGCCGGACCCCCCGAATCCACGCACGCCCCCGGAGGGTCCGGGCTCGGCGGGGACGACAGGGTCTGGCCGCGTTGGCCGAGGACCTGGAAGCAGTGACGGCCCGCGGGGACCGAGAGGTTCCCGACCTTCGGCACGCCGGCGGGAATCGGCTGACCGACCGGAGACCCGTCGAGCAGGACGACGTGACTGTTCCGGTCGTCGTCCGTCCAGCTCACCTCGAAGGCGGAGCCCGCCGGGACCGCCTGCACGTTCGTGGGTGGATCCAACCGGCCGTCACGACTCGTCGCACACTGGATGGCGCTGGCCTGGCTGGACGCCGCGTGGCGAAGGGCGACCACGCGGAAGCACATCTTGGTCAGCGGCTGGTCCACCTTCGCGGGTAGCGCCGTGGACAGGCCGGGGACGGCGAGTTGGTTCAGCCTGTTCCCGGCGTCGTCCACCTCCAGGACCTGGTATCCGGTGGCCCGATCGGTCGCCGCCCACCGCAGCTGGATCAGGTCGGCCGAGACGGCGTCGGCGGTGAGCTGTGCCGGTGCCTCCGGCGCCACGTCCCCACGCTGGGTCGCCCCCAGCACGCTGCCGCTCTTCATGGCCAGCACGATCAACCCCGCGACGGCGGCCGCGAGGAGTCCGGCCAGCACGACGACCCCCGCGGAGAGGATCGGCCGCTGCAGGACGGCTCCGTCCACCACCGGACGGCCGGGTTCCGACACGCCGGCCCGGGCCGCGGCGGAACGAGGAGCGCCCGGCGGCGGGCCCGAACCGGCCGACTCCCCGACGACCTGGAACGGCCGGTGCACCGGCGCCCCGCGCAGGAACGGCTTGCGCGGCCGGACCCGGAGCCGGGCCGTGGCGGTCCCGCCGACCGGCACCGCGAGCTGTTCCGGCGCCAGCTTGAACCCGAGGGCGTCGTCCTTGTCGCTGACGGTCAACCGCAGGTAGGAAGCGGAGTTCCCCCAGTTGGTGTAGGTCAGCCGGTGCGTGCTGTACCAGCGGGCCCGTGAGGTGACCGGGTGGATCTCCGCCTGCAGGTCCAGGATCCGGCCGACCTCGAGGTCGCCCTCCTCCACCACACTGCGATCCGGGTCCATGCTGGACACCGCCCGCACGCCGAACGGGAGGGCGCCGTCCGGCGCCTCGGCCTGGGCCGGCGGCCTCAGCAGGACGACGGCCGACTCCTCCTTGCCCGGGTAGACGGGCAGCTCCGGTGGGTGGACCTGCCACCAGCCGGGGGCGAGTCCGACGACGTCCAGCCGGAAGGACTCGACGAGGTGGCCCGGGTTGCGCAGCTTCACGCTCACCTGTGCCTGCCCGCCGGGCTCCGCCCGCAACCGGGTCTGATCCAGCGTCAGCACGGGCTGGTCCACGTCGCCCAGCCTACGGCTGGACGACGCTCGGCGTCCCCGCTCCGCTCGCCGTCCAGGTGCAGGTGACCTGCGGCGTTGCCCGATGGGGCGGGCGATGTCGCCCGCCTGGTCGCCCCGCGCCGCACGACTCGGGCGTTCCCACCGTGCGAAGGTCGGTGGGCGGGCGGCAGGCCGGTGCCGCCGGATCGCCAGGTGCGCGCGGACGGTGGGTGAGACAGCCGTGATCCACGAGGTCGACGAGGCGCTGAAGGCCCTCATCCGGGCCGAGGCCGTCGCCGACACCGACGTCGAGGTCGTGTTCGACGCACCCACCAAGGACTGGGCCGGCCGGCGCAACGCCCCCACCGTCGACGTCTACCTGTACGACATCCGGGAGGACATGCGTCGACGCGAGCGTGGCCAGATCAACGAGTACGACGGCTCCGGCCGGGTCGTGGGCCGGCACCTGCCGCCCCGGCACTTCAAGCTGTCCTACCTGGTGACCGCCTGGACGCAGCGCCCCGAGGACGAGCACCGGTTGCTGTCGGCGCTGTTGGCGTGCTTCCTGCGGCACGAGGCCCTGCCGCCGGCCCTGCTCGCCCCGCCCCTGGCCGACCTCGGGCTGCCGGTCCCGGTGACGATCGGCCTGCCACCGCCGGAGGACCGCGCGTTCGCCGACGTCTGGTCGGCGCTGGGTGGTGAGCTCAAGCCGTCGCTGGACGTGGTCGTGACCGCTCCGGCCGACACCGGCCAGCGCCGGGAGACCGGACCGCCCGTCACGCTGCCCCCGCGGGTCACGGTCGCAGGCCACGGGGGATGGCCGCCGGCCGAGTCACGCAACGCCCACCTGCCGGCGGAGGGCCGGACGTCGTGACCTCCGGCGGGTCGGCCGGACTGGCGCACCTGTTCGCCCGGATCTCGCTGGTGGAGGCCCGCGTCCGAGCCCTGGTCGAGCACCGCCGGCAGGACGATCCGGCACCGGACGATCCGTTCCGTGGCCTCTACCTGACCGACGAGGACGTCGACCGGCTGCTCGCGGCCCGCGCTCCCGGCCCCGCCCGGGACGGAACCGAGGTCGCTGCCGTGGAGCGGGCCTGCGACGAGGCGGAGCGCTCCGGATCGCCGTCCAGGCTGCGCTCGCTGCAGCGGCGCGGCGCACTGACCGATCTCGACGTCGACGTCCTGCTCGCCGCGCTGGTGCCCGACCTGGACTCGCGGTTCGAGCGGCTCTACGGGTACCTGAACGACGATGTCACCCGGCGCCGCGCCACGATCGGGCTCGCGCTCGAGGTCGGCGCCGCGCGGCCGACGTCCGCGGCCGCCCGCGCCCGGCTCGCCCCGGGCGCACCGCTGCTCGATCACGGGCTCGTGACCATCGAGGAGCCGGAGCGCCCCTTCCTGTCCCGGGGGTTGCGGGTGCCGGACCGCGTGGCGTCGCACCTGCTGGGGGACGACGAACCCGACGCGGCGCTGTCCGAGGTGGTGGTCACCCCGCAGGCCGCCCCTGGCCCGCTGGCCGAGGACCTTGCGCGGGTGCTGATCGGCGGCGTCCGCCTGGTCTACCTGCGCGACCTGGGACGGCGGACCGGCCGGGGCGCGGCCGCGGCGGCCCTGTCCGCCGCCGGGCTGGAGGTCATCGGCCTGGACGCCGACCGGCTGGCCGTCCAGCCCACCGCCGAGGAGCTGGTGCGCCTGGCCCGCCGAGAGGCGCTGCTGCGCCATGCGGGGCTGATCGCCGAACCCGTCGAGGCCCTCGCCGGGGCCGGCGGCGAGGCGCTGCGCCGGCTGACGTCGCTCCCGGTCCCGGTGGTGCTGATCGGCGACGTCAGCTGGGATCCGAGCTGGGGCCGCGACGTCCCGCTGCAGGCGGAGTCGCCGCAGCTGGGGCTGCGGGAACGGGAACAGCTGTGGATCAGCGCCCTCGGAGGTCCCGATCGGCGCCGGCCGGAGCGGCTGCCGACGCACCTCCACCTCGGTCCGGAACAGATCGGGCAGGCGGTCCGATGGGCCCGGCTCGCCGCCCGGCTGGGCGACGCCGACGTGGACGGCGGCTTGCTGCAGGCCGGTGCGCGGGCGCAGAACGCGGCCGGGCTGGAGCGACTCGCCCGCCGCGTGGAACCCGCGGTCGGCTGGCCCGACCTGGTGCTCACCGACGCGGTGGTGGCGCAGCTGCACGAGCTGGCGGCGCGCGCGCGGCACCGGGAGCGGGTGCTCACGGAGTGGCGGATGCGGCCGGGCGGCGGTCGAGGGCACGGGGTGACCGCCCTGTTCGCGGGCGACTCCGGCACCGGCAAGACGATGTCCGCGGAGGTGATCGCGGCCGAGCTCGGCCTTGACCTGTACAAGGTCGACCTGGCGACCGTCGTGGACAAGTACGTCGGGGAGACCGAGAAGAACCTGGAACGGATCTTCACCGAGGCGTCCGGCGTGAACGCCGTCCTGCTCTTCGACGAGGCCGACGCCGTGTTCGGCAAGCGCAGCGAGGTGCGCGACGCGCACGACCGGTACGCGAACATCGAGAGCGCCTACCTGCTGCAGCGGATGGAGACCTTCGACGGGCTGGCGATCCTGTCGACGAACCTGCGCGCCAACATCGACGA
>DATKNA010000028.1:0-15619 GCA_035541595.1 Kineosporiaceae bacterium
AGGTCCGATCGGTGTTCAAGTCCGCGGCGTTGGACCGCCTGATCGGGTCATCGCCGGCGGCACGGATCACGCTGCCGAGGCACGAGACGCCGCGGATCGTGCCGTTGACCGCTGCTCAGGTGCAGGCACTCGCCGAGGCCATGCCGGAGCGGTACCGGGCGCTCGTGGTCGCCCAGGCCGGGCTCGGGCTGCGGATAAGCGAGTTGCTCGGGCTGCAGCCCGAGGACATCGGGTGGCTCGAGCTCGTCGTCCGCGTCCGGCACCAGCTGCAGCGCGACGGGCAGCTCGGGCCGCCGAAGACACCGCGGAGCATACGGGACGTCCCGCTCCCCCGGTTCGTCGCGGACGAGGTGTCCGCGCACCTGGCGCGGTGGCCGGCCGGTAAGACGCTGTGGACGGCCGAGCAGGGGCAGCCGGTGCGGCATGACTGGTACGGAGCGCACGTGTTCAAGCGGGCCGTCCGAGACGCCGGGTTGCCGGCGTCGACGTCGCCACATGACCTGAGGCACGCGTTCGCGTCGTGGCTGCTGGCGGCCGGCGAGTCGGTGGTCGCGGTCGCCGAGCGGTTAGGGCACGAGAACGCGACCTTGGTCCTCACGACATACGGGCACCTAGTGCCGGGCTCGGAGGACCGGACGAGACGCGCGCTGGACGCGGCATGGTCCGCGAGTGACCCCGGTGTTACCCGCCTCGGGGTCGAACGCCTCTGACGTGCACCGATAGGTCGCTGTCGGCAGTTCGTGAACTACCGCTGATCGCCGGCCGCCCACCGACGGGGTCGATCAAGAGGTCCGGACACGGGGTCGGCCAGAACCTCGGTGGGCGGCCGACGCCGCCGCCTCGAACGCCTACCCCCGCACTGTGCCGTGAGGAATCAGCCTCGGATGCTGTGCGCTGATCCCGGATGTGGGTCAGTCTCGTTGGAGGACGCGATGGACCAGATGTGAGGCCACTGCAAAGCCTCGCGCGAGCAGCGGCGTCCGACGCGAGAGCGGACGACGACAGCAATCGGGAGCTGGCGGCCCCGTCGCCGTCGCCCGCCTCACCGCGGCCGGCCCATGACGCCACTGACCACGGTGCCGCCGAGGTCGTCCTCGTGGCGGACCTGCACGCGCAGACCGGCGTACCGGAGGATCGCCGAGGCGGCCGGCGCCTGCTCCAGGCCGAGGTCGAGCAGCAGCTGGCCGCCGGGCCGCAGCCACCCGGGGGCGCCGGCCACGAGCCGCCGCACGACGTCCAGGCCGTCCGCGCCGCCGTCGAGCGCCTCCTGTGGCTCGTGGTCGCGCGCCTCCCGCGGCATCAGGCGGAGGGCCCGCGTCGGCACGTACGGCGGGCTCGCCGTCAGGACGTGGACGACCCCGCGAAGCCGCGGAGGCAGGGCCGCGAAGAGGTCCCCCTCGTGGACGGCCGCGACACCGGCGAGGTTGCGCCGTGCGCACCGGACGGCGGCCGGATCGAGGTCGGCGGCGTGCAGCTCGACGACAGCCGGACGGTGGCGGAGGCCGGGGGCGACGTCCGGGGCGCGCAACCCGGCGGCGACCGCGGCTGTCACCGCGCCTGACCCGCAGCACAGGTCCACCGCGACGACCCCGGCGCCCACCGCGAGGCGGTCACGGTAGCCGAGCGCGGCCGTCGCAGCGTCGACGGCCTCGGCGACGAGCAGCTCCGTGCGGCGGCGGGGCACGAACACCCCAGGATCGACGGCGATGCGCAAGCCGGCGAACTCGGCCCAGCCGAGGATGTGCTCGAGCGGCTCGCCGCCCACCCGGCGACGCAGGAGACCGTCGAGCTCGGCCGGCGTCCGGGCCCGCTCGAGAAGCAGCCGGGCCTCGTCCTCGGCGAAGACGCAGCCGGCGCGCCGGAGGGCGGCGACGACGTCGGCGGAGGATGCGTCCTGCGGGTTCAGCTGGTGACCAGGGTGAGCGGGGCGTCCGTGTCGGCGGAGATCAGGCGACCGGCGACGTCCGTGGCGACCGTGAGCGGGCGCCCGGCCACGCGCAGACCCTCCGCGCGGATCGCACCGACCGGGGCGGGTTGCACCGGATGGATGCCGAGCGTGCCGGCCGGGACGTCCGGCTGCAGCCCGAGCAGCGCGGTGAGCACGGCGACCACAGCGGTGGCGGCCCACGCCTGCGGCCGGCAGGCCGCGGGGTACGGGACGGGCTCGGGCACCTCGTGCCGGCTGTCGCCGCCCCACAGCTCGGGCAGCGGCCCGGGCAGGGCGAGACCGGCGGCCAGGACCCCCTCGATGAGCTCCAGGGAGTGCAGCACGTGATCGGTGCGGGCGAGGCCGAGGATCGCGATCGCGGTGTCGTGCGGCCAGACCGTGCCGCAGTGGTAACGGGACGGGCCGTAGCCGCCCATGCGGGACGACATGGTCCGTAGCCCGTAGGCGTCGGACAGCTCAGGGGCGGCGAGCCGCCGGGCCACGAGGTCGCTCTCGACCTCGTCGAGGATGCCGGTCCCCAGAAGATGGGCCATGTTGCTGGCCACCGCGTCGACGGGGTTGCCGAACCGGTCGAGGGCCATCGCCGGATAGGGCCCGTCGAGATCTTCCATCCAGAACGACGCCCGGAAGCGGGCGGCGAGCCGCGCCGCCCAGTCCCGCCACCGGTCCCCGCCCGGGTGCCCGAACGCGTCGAGCAGTGCAGCGCCCCCGATCGCGGCCTCGTGCGCGTACCCCTGCACTTCCGCCAGTGAGACCGGCGGCAGGGCCAGCCGACCGTCGCGGAAGCGGACAGCGTCCGGGGAGTCCTTCCAGCCCTGGTTCGCCAGGCCGGTCGCGTTCCGCCGGCTGTAGGCCACGAAGCTGTCGCCGGTCGTGACCTCGAGCCAGCCGAGTGCGACCTCCAGGGCCGGCAGGAGAGGCTCCACCTCCTCGGCCGGCAGGCCCCACCGCCAGGCGTCGTGCAGCAGGCAGACCCACAGCGGCGTCGAGTCGATGCTCCCGTAGTACTGCGGCGGGATGCGCAGCCCCCGGCCGTTGTCCAGCACGTCGCGGCGCAGCTCGTGGAGGATCTTGCCCGGTTCCTCCTCGGATACCGGGTCGTCCTGAGTGCCCTGCCGGCGGGCCAGGACCCGCAGCGTGCCGCGCGCAAGGCCGGTACCCAGTGGCAGCAACATCCGCGAGGCCCACAGGCTGTCCCGGCCGAAGAGCGTGAAGAACCAGGGGGCGCCGGCGGCGAGGAAGACATCGTCCGGTGCCTCCGGCGTCGACATCCGCAAGCCGTGAAGGTCGTCCATGCAACGACGGATGAGCCGGTTGAGTCGGCGGTCGTCGGCGCGGACGTCCGGCTCCTCCCAGGTGGGGGCGGCCGGTGGTCGGGTCACGGCGGCGCCGACGTCCTCGATCTCGACGTACCAGTGCAGGCTGACCCGGCCGCCCTGGCCGAGATCGACGGCCCAGACCGTGGCGCCGGCCGCCGGGTACAGGGTGGCGCCGGGGGCCTTCACGACGACCCGGGTGTCGCCGTGGGCCCACACCAGCGAGCCGTCCTCCTCGCGCGCGACGGCCGGCTGCCCCAGCGCGCCGAACTTGACCCGGTCGACGTCGAGCAGGTCGGTCCCGAGCTCCAGGCGCAACCCGGTGCGCACCGGCATGCCCGCCCACGAGGTCACGACGATCTCCTCGTGGAGCCGACCGGGCGTGATCTCACGGATGCGCTCGACACGGACGCTGGGGTCCGCCACGCGGTCACCGACATTGCGGGCGAACGCGACGAACCGGGCCCGGCCGGCGCCGTCCGCGGCACCGAGAACGGCGTCGGGGATCTCGCCGCCCACGGTCAGCCGCAGCCGGGAGATCGCCCGGATGTCGGCGTGGAACAGGCCCTGGGCTCCCTCGCCGGGGGCGGCCGCGTCCAGGTCACCCGACGGACTGCACAGCAGCACGCTCGGAGCCGCCGCGACCACGACGTGGTGGTGCAGCAGCGGCTGGCGCGGGTCGCCCGCCTGTGGCGCCTCGGGCACCGGCGTCCGCCGGGGTCGGGGCGTCATCGCCTGGGCGGCTGCAGATGTCGACACGTAGGAGGGCCCTGTCGTCTCGGGAAACGTCGTGCGGTACGGATGCGATGAGCAGCGGCGGCCGGCGGGTGCCCGGGCCCGCCGCAGGCCGGAGCCGGTCATGCGGGAGGGGGCGACCGCGGCCCGCCGATGGGGCGCCCGGCCGACCGTGGGCACGGCCCTGGACGCCGGGCTCCAGCGTCCCGCAGATATCCGGCCGTCGCTCGTGGAACACGCCAATCGGGGGGTTACCGGATCGTGCTCCTCAGATCGGGGCGACGCGGGGCGAGCGCGGCGGTCAGCGGCGGCGTACGAGGGCCGGTATGAGCAGGTTCCCCAGGCCGCCGACGACGAGGAGTCCGTAGAACGTCGCGGTCACGGCCCGGGCCGGCAGGCCCAGGGCGCCGCTGACGCCGCCCAGCCCGCGCCGCGACCAGACCGGCGGCCGACTCCGCTCCAGCGGACCGCGGGGGGAGGAGAATCCGGCGACGGCGACGCCGAGCAGGCCGACGCTGACGAGGATCCAGTACCCGGGCGTCCCGCCGAGGCCGCTCACGACGAGCACCCCCGCGACGGCGAACCCCGCGGCGAACATCGCGAGGCCGGCGAGCATGCCGCGCGCCTGCCGACGCTCCAACGGGGGCGGCTCGGCCATGGGCTGCCGCCTGGCCGAACCGCTGGTCCTGCCCTGACGCGCCTGGCCCGGCCGTCGCGCCGCCGTCACCGCCGGTACCCGGCCATGGCCTCGAGGCGCGCGATCCGCTCCGCCATGGGTGGGTGCGTGCTGAAGAGCCGGGACAGGCCGTCGCCCCGGAACGGATTGGCGATCATCAGGGCGCTGGCGTTCACGATCTCCCGCTCGGGGGGCAACGGCAGCTGTCGGGTGCCGTACTCCAGTTTGCGCAGTGCCGACGCCAGGGCCAGCGGGTCGCCGGTGAGCGTCGAGCCGTCCTCGTCGGCGTCGTACTCCCGCGTCCTGCTGATCGCCATCTGGATCACCCCCGCTGCCAACGGGCCGAGCAGCATCAGCGCGATGGCGGCGACCGGGTTGGGGCGGTCCTCGTCGTCACCGCCCCCGAAGAACAGGGCGAACTGGGCGATGAACGTGATGGCGCTGGCGACCGCGGCCGCCACGGAAGCCGTCAGGATGTCGCGGTTGTACACATGCATGAGCTCGTGGCCGAAGACCCCGCGCAGCTCTCGCTCATCCAGCATCTGCAGGATGCCCTCGGTGGCGCACACCGCCGCGTTCCGGGGGTTACGGCCGGTCGCGAACGCGTTGGGGGCGGTGGTCGGTGAGACATAGAGCCGCGGCATCGGCTGTCTGGCCTTCGTCGAGAGCTCCCGGACGATGCGGTACATGACCGGCTGTTCGGCCTCGCTCACCGGACGTGCCCGCATCGAGCGCAGGGCGAGCTTGTCGGAGTTCCAGTAGCTGTAGGCGTTGATCGCGAGGGCGATGACCAGGGCGATGATCAGGCCTGCGCGCCCAGCGATCAGCCCCCCGACGAGCAGCAGGAACGCGGACAGGCCGCCCAGCAGCAGGGCGGTCTTCAGTCCGTTGTAGTGCCGGTGACCCATGCGGTCGGCGCTCCTTCGTGTCGTGCGGTTCTCCCCCTACACCTACCCGGACAACGCCGAGCGGCACATCGACGGTTCCCCGTGGTCGAGGAGTCACCGCAGGGCTCCGGGGACGACGCCGGCGACGAGTTGCGGCCACACGGACAGCGCGACGCAGGCGGCGCCGGCGGCACCCAGCGCCACCCCTTCGGCGGTGCGGACCCGCCATGTGGGCACCGGCCCCGCGGACGGCATGAACAGCAGAGCGGCCCAGCGCAAGTAGTACACCAGCCCGAGAACGACGTTCGCGGCCGCGGCCAGCGCCAGCGGCCAGGTCGCCAGGTCGACGACCGGCCGGACGGCCACCACCTTGGCGACCAGGCCGACGATGCCGGGTGGCAGGCCGGCCAGGCAGGCGAGCCCGAATGCGAGGATCGCCGCCGCCACCGGCTCCCGCCGGGCGAGCCCGCGATAGGCCTGCACCGCATGCTCCTCACCGGCGGGGTGGTGCCGAGCGAAGACGACGACGACGGCGAAGACCGCCAGCGTGGCCGCGGTGTACGCGACGAGATAGCCGACGGCGCCGGCGGCCGCGGCCCGGGCCTGGGCCGGCCCGCCGGGCTCCGCGCCCGCGAGCGGCAGGATCACCCAGCCGGCCTGTGCGATCGTCGACCAGGCCAGCAGCCGCACGGCGACCCGCTCGCGCAGAGCCACCAGGTTGCCGACGGTGAACGTCACGGCGGCGAGCAGGCCCATGATCGGCGCCCAGGTGCCCGCCAGCGGGAGCACACCGATCGTGAGCAGGACGACGACGGCCGCCGTCCCCGCGGCCTTGGACACGCTCGCCAGAAAGGCCGCCACGGGCAGTGGCGCCCCGGCGTACGTGTCGGGGGTCCACAGGTGGAAGGGGACGGCGGAGAGCTTGAAGGCGACTCCCCCGACGGCCAGGAGGACGCCGACCACGGCGACCGCCCTCACCCGCGGCGGCAGGCTGGGATCGCCGAGCGCGGCGGAGATCCGGTCGAGGTGCGCGGACCCGGTGGCGGCGAGGATCAGCGCCGCGCCCAGCAGCAGCAGGCCGAGCGAGGCGAGCGCGGTGAACAGGAAGGTCACGGCTCCCTGGGCGCCCTGAGGGTCGCGGCGGAGGGCGACCAGGGCGATCGCGGGCAGGGTGGCCGTCTCGAACGCCACGACCAGCGTCGCGAGGTCCCTGGCCGCCGGGAGGGCCGTGGCGCCGGTGACGGCGGCGAGGAGGAGCACGTGGTGCGGGGCGCGGTCGCGCGCGCCGGGCCCGTCGAGGGTGAGCAGCAGGCACACCACTGCCGCGCCGATCACGACGGCCTGGAGGGTGAGGGTCAACGCCGAGACCGCGAACGAGCACGCCGCCACCTCCAAGCCGCCGCCCGGTACGCACGCGGTCGCGGTGTCGGCGTCGTCGGCGGCCAGCCGCACGACCGCGGCCCCGGCCGCGACCAGGCCCAGGATGGCGATGGCGTCGTGCACGTGGCGCAGCCGGGCGAAGCCGGGCGCGGCGGCGTCCACGAGCAGGACCGCGAGCAGGGCGGCCAGCGGGGCGACCACGGGCGCGACGGCGAGCCAGTCCACGTGCTGGACGCCGGTCAGCGGGCTCACGGCGCGGCGCCCACGGCCGACGCCACCACGGCCAGCAGCGACCGCACCGCCGGGCCGGTGACGTCGAGCAGCAGCCAGGGCAGGATGCCGAGCACACCGGTGGCCAGCACGAGCGGCCCCGTCACCGACAGCTCGTGCGGTGTGGCGTCGCCCATCGTCACCGGCGGCGGCACACCGTCGCCGACCGGCGTCGGCGCGCGCGCCGGACCCTGCCAGACCAGCCTGAGCACGCGCAGCATGTAGGTCGCGGCGACGGCGGTCCCGATCGCGGCCAGAACGGCCAGCGGACGCCCCAGGGCGCCCAGGGCGCCGGCACCTCCGGCCGTCGATCCGGACTGCCAGGCACCGGCGATGCTGAGCAGCTCGCCCCAGAACCCGGCCAGGCCGGGCAGGCCCAGCGCTGCCAGGGCCCCGAAGGCCAGCAGCCAGCCGAGCCGGGGCAGGCGGTCACGCAGGCCGGGCCCGATGGCGGTGAGGTCGGCGCTGTGGTGGCGGTCCTTGAGGGCGCCGACGACGAGGAACAGCAGGCCGGTCACGAGCCCGTGCGCGACGTTGGCGAACAGCGCTCCCTGCAGCCCGACCGCGGTCAGCGAGGCGATGCCGAGCAGCACGAACCCCATGTGGGCGACGGACGAGAAGGCCACCAGGCGCTTGAGGTCCCGCTCGACGTAGCAGGCGAGCCCACCCCAGAGGATGCCGACCACACCCAGGGCGGCAAGCACCGGCGCGAGGGCGCGCACGCCGTCGGGAACGACCGGTACGGCGACCCGGACGAGGCCGTAGCTGCCCATCTTCAGCAGTACCCCGGCGAGGAGCACCGAGCCGCCGGTCGGGGCGATCGTGTGCGCCGGAGGCAGCCACGTGTGCAAGGGGAACATGGGCACCTTGACGGCGAGGCCGCCGACGATCAAAGCCGCGGCGACGGTCTGCTCCGTACCGCTCAGCCCCGGGCCGCCGCCCGCTCCGGCGGCCCGGGCCGCGAGGACATCGATGTCGGTCGTTCCCGTGCGCAGCGCCACGAACAACAGGCCGAGCAGCATGACCGCCGAACCGAGCGCCGTGAAGAGCACGAACCGGTTGGCGGCGTCCCGACGGGCGCGCTCCCCGATCGGTGGCGGAGCCGCGACGGGCGAGGCGTAGCCGGATCGCTGGCGGTCGTCGCCCCAGAAGGCGACGACGAACCACATGGGGATGAGCACGACCTCGAAGGCCACGAAGAACAGCAGGAGGTCACGCGCCAGGAAGGTGGCGATGGCGCCGCCCTCGACGGCGAGGAAGCAGGCGACCAGGCCCCGCACCCGGCCCGGAACAGGGCGGACCCGCACGACGTGCCAGCAGACGAGCAGGCCGAGCAGGGCGGTGAGGAGGACCAGCGGCAACGACAGGCCGTCGAGTGCCAGGTGCCAGTGGACGCCGAGCGCGGGGATCCAGACCGCATCCACCTGCGCGCCGGGCCCCGGCCGGTCGTACGGGGCGGCGCCGGCGCCGGCCGCCACGGCGAGGGCCAGTGTGAGCAGGGTGATCCCGGTCGCGATCCGGGCCGCGAGGTCCGCGCCGACCTGGCGGAGCGCGAGCAGTGCCAGTGAGCCGGCGAGCGGCACGACGAGGAGCGCGCTGAGCAGCCACCCGGCGTGCGCAGCCACGAGGCTGCCCCCGGCGGCGTTCATGTGAGCACCAGCCCGATCAGGCCGAGGACGACGGCACCGGCCGCGAGCCACGCGACGTAGCCGGTGGCCAGGCCCGATTGGGCCCGGGCCAGCACGGCCGACCCCCAGCGCGTCAGCACGGGGACGGCCCGCACGTACCCGTCGATGACATCGCTGTCCGCCGCACGGACCAGCCGCGCGGAGGCCTGGTAGGGGCGGACGACGAGCGCCTGCTGCACCTCGTCGATCCGGTAGCCGTCGCGCAGGAACGTCCGCAGCCCTGCCGGCAGGGCCAGCACGGCGTCGCGGTCCTCCCAGGTGGCGGCCGCTTCGAGACCCCAGGTGAGGCCGACCACGGCCAGCGCGGTCCCGGCGACGGCCGTGCGTACGTCGAAGTACTCGGGGCGCACGGCGGCCGGCAGCCAGAACAGCGCGAAGCCCAGGAGGGCGGTGGGCACCGCCAGGGCCCACAAGGGCCACACCATCGCCGGCGGGAAGGTCTCGCCCGTGCCGACGGTGTGCGCGCCGATCTCGGCGACCGTCTCGGGGGTGGGCGGAGGGTCGCCGAAGGCGACGATCGCCAGCGCCCGGCCGGCATAGGCACCGGTGACCAGGGTCGTCAGTAGACCGCTCGCGAGGACGAGCTGGGCGGGCCAGCCGACGGTGTCGGTCGCGTGCTCGGCGGCGGACAGCACCGCCTCCTTCGACCAGAAGCCGGACAGCGGCGGCAGCCCCGCGAGCGCGGCGAGCCCGAGCGCGAGCAGCCATGCCAGCGAGCGGTGGGTGCGGCGCAGACCGCCCATGTCCCGCAGCGCGGTCGAGCCCGCGATCTGGGCCAGGCAGCCCGCGACGAGGAAGAGCAGGGCCTTGAAGGCGGCGTGGGTGAGCAGGTGGAAGATCCCGGGAGCCGCCCCGCCGACCGCCGCCCGAGCTACCGCCACACCGCCGAGCATGTACGCCACCTGGCTGACCGTCGACCAGGCGAGCAGCCGCTTGAGGTCCTCCTGGGCGAGCGCGGCCAGCGCGGCGCCGAGCATCGTCACCGCCGCGATGACGGCGGCGACATCGAGGGCGGCCGGGGCCGCGAGGTAGAGGGGCAGCAGCCGGGCGACGAGATAGACGCCGGCTGCGACCATGGTGGCGGCGTGGATCAGCGCGGACACCGGGGTCGGGCCCTCCATGGCGTCGGGCAGCCAGGTGTGCAGCGGGAACTGCGCCGACTTCCCCGCGACCCCGGCGAGCAGCAGGAGCGCGGCGGCGAGGACCGTCCCGTGGGGGAGCCCGGGCGCCGCGGCGAGGAGCGCCGGGATGTCCGTCGTCCCCACGGCGGCCAACAGCAGGACGACGGCGATCAGGACCCCGAGGTCGCCGACGCGGGTGACGAGGAACGCCTTGACGGCGGCGGCCCGCGCCGCCGCCCGCTCGCTGTGATGCCCGATGAGCAGGTAGGAACAGGCGCCCATCACCTCCCACCCGACGAGCAGGAGGACGAGGTCGTTCGCGTGGACGACGGTCATCATGGCCGCCGTGAACAGGGAGACGGTCGCCGCGTAGGCCGGGTAACGGGTCGGGGCCTGCTCGACCAGCGGGTCGTCGGGCAGCTCGGCCAGGTAGGCGGTCGAGTAGAGCTGCACGCCGAGCGCGACGAAGCCGACGGCGAGCGCGACGGTGGCGCTGAGCACGTCGGCCCGTAGGTCCAGGGCGATCCGGGTGCCGCCGACGTCCAGGTTGCCGAGGAACGGCACACGAGAGACCCCGTGCCCTGCGTACACCGCCCAGGCCTCGACGACGGCGGCGACGAGGGTGGCCGCAGCGGCCAGCACCGCCCACTCCCGCCCCCATACCGGGTTGCGCCGCGCCAGCGGGAGGCCGATGAGCGCGGCGACGGCGGGCAGCGCGATCGTGCTGGCGGCGGCGGTGCTCGCCGCGCTCACGGTGCGTCTCCGGCGGCGACGGCGGTGCCACCGGGAACGGCGGTGCCACCGGGAACGGCGGCGGTGCCCGGTGCCGGCGCGACCGGAACCGGCGGAGCCGGCACGACGCCGGGAGCCTCGGCCCCGGGTTCCTCGCTGTACGTCGGCGAGGCCTCTCCGAGCTCCCGCACCGCGGCGAGGTCGCTGGTCCGCCGGACCCGGTAGAGCAGAAGGATCACGGCCAGGGCGAGCCCGATCTCCGCGGCGGCGATCGTCACCGCGAAGATCGTGAGAACCTGGCCGGACAGCAGCGGATCCGCGGCCGGCACGCTGCCAGCCGGGGCGCCCGGCCGTTCCAGCCCGGAGAGCCCACCGGCGGGGAGCGTGGAGGCGGTCACGAAGAGCACTCCGGCCGCCGCGACGAGCAGCTCGGCGCCGACGAGGACGAGCACGGCGTTGCGGCGCGCGAGCATGCCGTAGACACCGGCGCCGGCGAGCACCGACGCGAGCACGACCGGCCCGGCGAGGTGGATCACGCGGTGCCCTCGGCGGGCGGGGGGACGACGGGGGCGGCCACGAGCAGGCGGCGGTCGGCGTTCTCGCCGAAGCACCGGACGGCTGGTGGCCGGGCACCCGTCGCAGACCTCACCGCTGCTCCGGCCCCCTCGACACCGCGAGCGCCCCCACCAGGGCGGCGAGCAGGAGCACCGACAGGAGCTCGAACGGGACGAGCCAGCCGCCGAAGATCGCCTCGCCGAGCGGGCGTGCCCGGCCCCGGGTGAGGTCGGGAGTCACCTGCGAGTCGCCGACGGCGAGGGCGAGCGTGCCGCCGAGGAGGGCGGCCACGGCCAGCCCGGCCACGGCCGCGAGCGCGCGCCGGCCCGGCTTCGCGTCCAGGTCGCGCCGGACGCCGATGGGTGCCCGGGTCAGCATGAGCGCGAAGAGCACGAGGACGACGACGGCACCCACGTAGACCAGCAGCTGGACCAGTGCGACCACCTCGGCGCCGAGCGCGAGGTAGACCCCGGCCAGGGCACCGAGCGCCACCACGAGCCACAATGCGGCGTGGACGACGTGGCGGCTGGTCACGGCGAGCACGGCGGCCACCCCCGACAACAGCGCGAAGGCGGCGAACACGACGTCGACGGCGCTCACGACGCCCGCCCTCGGGGGGTCCGGCGCGGCTGGGCCGCCTCCGCGGGGTCGGGTGCGCGGGGATCGGGCGCGGGCGGCGCCGGGACGCCGCCCGCCCAGCCCGCCAAGCGCTCCTTCTCGTGCAGCAGGTCGCGGATGTCCAGCTCGGAGTATTCGAACTGGGGGCTCCAGAACAGCGCATCGAAGGGACAGACCTCGATGCAGATGCCGCAGTACATGCACAGCGAGAAGTCGATGGCGAACCGGTCGAGCACGTTCCGTTGGCGCTCGCGGCCGCCCTCGACCGCGGGCAGCGTCTCCTTGTGGGAGTCGATGTAGATGCACCAGTCCGGGCACTCCCGCGCGCACAGCATGCAGACGGTGCAGTTCTCCTCGACGAGGGCGATCACGCCGCGGCTGCGGGGCGGCAGCTCGGGCTCGACGTCGGGGTACTCCTGTGTCGCGGCCGGGCGGAGCAGGGTGCGGGCGGTCGTCGCGAGACCGCGCAGGAGCCCGGCCCCGCCGCCCGGGGCGGGCGTCGACCGTGCGCCCGCCGGCGGCCTCGCCTCCACGGCCAGCATCCTGCCCTGCCGGACCGACACGGCGCGAACGCGCCCTGCGGCCGCGCTCGGCGCGGCCGGGCGGGCGGCCCCGCCGTCATCGGCGGGCTCGTCCGTCGTCGCGCCCTCGCACGGCCCGGACGACGGGCTCCGAGCCCGGGATCCGCTTGACGACGGCGCGCAGCCGGGGGGACCGCCGGGAAGCACGGTCGATCGCGACGGCCGCGACCTGGACGGCGTCCCGGAGGACCCGCCGGCCGTCCGAGCGCACGCTGGTCCACGAGGGCTCCTGCCGGCGCGCCGGCCGCCAGTTCGCGGGCTTGCGAACACGGAAGCAGAACTGGCCGCAGACGGCGAGCTTGCGGTTGCTGACCAGCGCCGGGCGGCGCCCGGTCGCCCGGCCCCACTCGTCGATCTCCACGTTGAGCGGGGACTCCTGCGTGAACCAGCGACCGTGCTCGGGCAGCTTGCCCTGATAGGTGCGGGCGATGAGGGCCTGGCCGTCCGGGCCCGGCCGGAGCTCGACGAGTTCCAGGCCGGCGGCCTCCACCAGGACCTTGAAGCCATAGGGGGTGTAGTTCCACAGGCTGTAGGCGTGGTACGGCTCGAGGTGCGACGTGCTGCCGATGAACACGCCCCCCGGCGTCAGCACCCGGGCGACCTCCGCGAGCACCTGCTCGGGGTACCGCACGTGCTCGAACACCTGGCGGGAGTAGACGAGCGGGATGGTCCCGGTCGCCAGCGGGAAATGCTCGCCGTCGTACAGCAGCACGTGCTCCGCACGGACGGCGCGGGCGAGGTCGCTCTCGGCCACGTCCAGGCCGACCCACCGGACGTCCGGCGCGACGCTGCGGAACACGCCGGCCGACGCCGCGTCGCCGCAGCCGAGGTCGAGGACGAGGCCGGGTGCCCCGGGTCTGGCCATCTCGCTCCGTGCCAGGTCGTAGGCGCTGACCTGGCTGGCGTCGTCGTCGGGGATCGCGGATCCGACCAGCTTCCAGAGCGAGGACATGCCGGGCAGGCTATGCGCGCCGCCCCCCGCCAGGCGAACGGCGCAGGACGGCCGGCCGGACAGCGGCCGGTGGCGGCGGCTCGCCGCCCTCAGCCCCGGGCGACGACGACGACCGTGGTGAGCGCCAGCTGAGCGAGCGCGACCGGCACCAGGACGCCCCACGCAAGACGCTGCAACTGGTCCTCACGCAGGCGCGGCCACGACACCCGGAACCAGATGACGAGGACCGCGACGAGGCCGGTCTTGCACAGCGTCCAGGCCGGACCGAGGACATCCGACCACGGCCCGCGCCACCCCCCGAGGAAGAGCACCGCGGCCAGGGCGGAGAGCACGACGATGCCGGCGTACTCGGCGAGCAGGAAGAGGGCGAACCTCAGGCCGGCGTACTCGGTGAACGGGCCGGCGACCAGCTCGGAGTCCGCCACCGGCATGTCGAACGGGGGCCGCTGCAGCTCGGCGAGGCCGGCGACGAGGAACACCAGCGCGGCCGGCGCCTGCCAGAGCAGCCACCACGGGCGCCACGCCTGCGGGATGTCGACGAGCGAGAGCGTTCCAGCGGCGATGGCGACGCTGCTCGCGGCCAGGACGAGCGGGAGTTCGTAGGCGAGCAGCTGGGCCGCCGAGCGCATCGCACCCAGCAGGGCGTACTTGTTGGCGCTGGCCCACCCGGCCATCAGCGTCCCCAGGACGCCGACGGCGCTGGCCGCGAGCACGAAGAGCAGCCCGGCGTCGAGGTCGGCGCCGACGACCGTGGGTGACAGCGGGATCGCCGCCATGGCCACGAGGTAGGGCAGCAGCGCCACGCCGGGCGCCAGCCGGAAGACCGGCCGGTCCGCGGCAGCCGGCAGGATCTCCTCCTTCTGGGCGAACTTCACACCGTCGGCGACCAGCTGCGCCCAGCCATGGAAGCCCCCGGCGTACATCGGCCCGAGCCGGCCCTGCATGTGGGCCATCACCTTGTGCTCCGTCTGGCCCACGAGGAGCGGCAGCACGAGGAATGCGAGCACCACCAGCACGGCCCGCAGCGCGACGTCGACGACGAGGTGGGGCTCAGGCATCCGGCGACTCCTCGTCGCGGCGCAGCGGCCGGGCGCCGCCGCGCCGAGGCGACCGTGCGCCGGTGCGGCGGGGTGCGCCTGCCGGCGCGCCGCGCTCGCCACCGGTGCGCGCCGGCCCGCTGGAGGTCGGCGCCGCGTCGGGCGGCGGCGCTCCGGGGTCTCTGGGTCCCCACGCGGCGGTGTCGGGGACTCCGGGCGGCAGGGTCTTGCGACGGCCGGGCGCGGCGTGGGCGTCGGACTCCCCCGGTTCCTTGGCGCCGGGCCAGGGCTTGCTCGCCCGGGCCGCGAGGACGAACGCCTTGCGCAGGGGGGTGCCCTCGAAGCCGTCGGGCAGCAGCAACGGGCGCAGCCAGTCCCCCGAGCCGTCGTCGAACCCGTCGAACGTGATGCCGAACATCTCGAACGTCTCGCGCTCGTGCCACGCGGCGCCGGGCCACACCGACGTCAGACTCGGCAGGTGGGGGTCGGCATCCGCGACCCGGGTGCGCAGCAGCAGCCGCCGGACGCCGGCGGGCGCCCCGCCCGGGGGGCCAGGCCGGGACGAGCTCGCGACGTGGACGACGACGTCGGCGCCCGGGGGATCGCCGTCGGGTATGTCCACCGCGGAGAGCCAGTCGAAGAAGTCCATCCCGAGGGTGTCGCGAACGTGCCGGGCGGCCTCGACCCACTGCCCGGCCGGGACGTCGACCACCGGCGTTCCGGCCGCGTCCGCGCCGGTCGAGGGGAACGCCGCCGCATCGGGACCGCGCCCGGCGACCGGATCGGTCATGGGCCCGGCACGAGGTCGCGGGTCAGCGCCGCGGCCGGCAGGCCGGCGCGCCCTCGACGACCGGAGCGGGACCCGAAGCGGCGGGCCAGGTCCTCCGAGGCGATCTTCTCCTGCAGCCGGATGATCCCCTGCAGCAGCGCCTCCGGACGCGGTGGGCAGCCGGGCACGTACACGTCGACCGGCACGATCTGGTCGACACCCTTGGTGACGCAGTAGGAGTCCCAGTAGGGGCCGCCGGAGTTCGAGCACGCGCCGAACGAGATGACGTACTTCGGCTCCGGCATCTGCTCGTACAGGCGCCGGACGGCCGGGGCCATCTTGTCGGTGACGGTG
>DATKNA010000029.1:0-2596 GCA_035541595.1 Kineosporiaceae bacterium
GGCCCGCCGGCATCGAGCGGGCGGGCGGCGTCACCGCGACCGACACCAGCGTGGCCGGGGTCACGGTGAGGGACGCCGAGCCCGTCTTCCCCGAGAGCGTGCCGGACACCGCGGCACCGCCGACGCCGAGCGCGATCGCGAGCCCCTTGGACCCGGACGCGTTGGAGACGGCGACCAGGGCCGAGTTCGAGGAGGCCCAGGAGACCTGGCCGGTGAGATCCTGCGTCGAGCCGTCCGAGTAGGTACCGGTGGCGGTGAACTGCCGGGTGGTGCCATTCGCGATCGACGCGTTCGTCGGGCTGACCGCGATCGACACCAGAACCGCCGGAGTCACCGTCAGCACGCTCGTGCCGGTCCTTCCCGAGAACGCCGCGGAGATGGTGGCGGTCCCGACCCCGACGGCCGTCGCGAGCCCCCTCGACCCGGAGGCGTTCGAGACGGTGGCGCTCGCCGAATCCGACGCCCAGGTGACCTGGTTCGTCAGGTCCTGGCTGGACTTGTCCGAGTACGTCCCGGTGGCCACGAACTGCTGGGAGGTGCCGTTCGCGATCGACGGGTTCGCGGGCGTGACCGCGAGCGCCGTGAGTGTCGCAGGCGTCACGGTCAGCAGCGTCGCCCCGGTGATCCCCGCCTGAGCGGCGGAGATGGTGGTGGTGCCCGGGACGAGGCTCGTCGCGAGACCCCGGGACCCGGCCGCGTTGGAGATGGCCGCCCTGGCCGGGTCCGACGACGCCCAGGTCGCCTGTCCCGTGAGGTCCTGCTTCGAGTTGTCCGAGAAGGTGCCGGTGGCCACGAATTGCTGCACCGTCCCGGCGGCGATGGACGGGCTCGCCGGAGTCACCGCGATGGACAGGAGCGTCGCCGGGGTGATGGTGAGCATCGCCGTCCCGGTGTGGCCGGAGGTCGTGGCCGAGATGGTCGTCGGCCCAGCCGCGACGCCGGTGGCGAGGCCGGATCCGGAGATGCTCGCCTTCGTCGTGTCGGAGGACGTCCAGGCGACCTGTCCGGTGAGGTCCTGCGTCGTTCCGTCCGAGTACGTTCCGGTGGCGGTGAACTGCTGCGTCAGGCCGACCGGGAGGGGCGGGCTGGCCGGGGTGACGGAGACCGACACGAGCAGGGCCGGGGTGACGAGGAGCAGCGTGGACCCGCCCTTGCCGGCGATCGCGGCCGAGACGGTCGTCGGCCCGGGCGCGACGCCGGTGGCGAGTCCGGACCCGGAGATGCTGGCCTTCGCCGTGTCGGAGGACGACCACTGGACCTGGCCGCTGAGGTCCTGGGTCGAGCTGTCCGAGTAGGTGCCCGTGGCGGTGAACTGCACGGTGGTCCCGGCGGCGATGGAGGGACGGGTTGGCGTCACGGCGACCGAGACGAGCGTCGCCGGGGTCACGGTGACGGAGGTGGTGCCCGTCACCCCGGAGACGACCGCGCTCACGGTGACACCTCCAGCGACGGCGCCGCTGACGAGCCCCTGGCCCGACACCGAGGCCGTCGTGGGATCGGAGGACGTCCAGGCCGCTTGCGCGGTGACGTCCCTCGTGGAGTTGTCCGAGTAGGTGCCGGTCGCCGTGAGCTGGGTGCTCGTGCCGCGGGCGATGACCGGATTCGTGGGCGTGACCGCGATCGACCGGAGCACCGCGCCGGTCGTGGTTCCGGTCGAGCAGGCCACCGCCAGGGCAAGGCCGGCGACGAGCGACGGGCGGGAGACTCGAGCGGGGCGGCGAGCTGGGATCATGGGACCTCTCGGTGACGGACTCTCGATTGCCGGCCCGCGACGTCGCGCGGGGGGCGTGCCTTCGGCGCTGTCACGCGGCGGATGTGTGAGCAGCGCGGCCATTGCTCTTGACTCGCCCAGCCGGGAATCGCCGCGGCGGGCCTGGAGGCTCGGTGTCTTCGGGGCGCCGGGTTCGGGTCGAGCGGCCGCGGTGCCCCTGGCGCGGCGGCAACCAGTCTAGCTTGAGTGGAGCCTCGACCCCATTTCGCATGGGTCCACCGCTGCGGCCTCCCTCGTACGGGGAGGTGGGAGTGACGGGCGGGCGGCAGCGGCTGCCCCAGCGGGGCGCCGAGGAAGTGCGGCCGCGGAGCGGCTCCCCCGGGTTGGCGACGGCGAGGTCGCGCCGCGAAGGGGCGCGCGCACGGCTGCTCGGGGCGTGCCCGCTCCGCGGGGCGCGCGGCGTCCTCTCCGCCGCGCCCCGACGGCAGCGTCGCCCTCGAGCCTCGGGATAGGGGCCGGGCAGCGGGGACCCACGACGCGACGCGGCTCCCCCGGGCGACGCCTCAGCCGCCGCTCAGCGCCTGCACGATCTGCACCGCGTCGGTGGGGCGAAGGCGATGCGCCATGTCGAACACCTGCTCGCCATTGACGAAGAACCGGATGTGCGGCCTCATCGCGTCCTGCTCGTCGACCATGCGGAAACGCAAGCCGGGGTATCGGCGTTCGAGGTCGGCCAAGAGCTCGGTCATCGTCGCGCCAGTGGCCTCGACCTCCCGCTTCCGGGTGTAGGAGCGCAGAGGCGTGGGGATGAGCACCTTCACGAACCCGCCTCCGCCGCCTCCACCGCGTAGATCTCGGGAAGGTGGCGCGCCAGGCAACCCCACC
>DATKNA010000030.1:0-4232 GCA_035541595.1 Kineosporiaceae bacterium
CGGTCCCGACGCCACCTGCCGCGGGAGACCCCGCGGCAGGCCGTCCCCTCGAGGGTGGCCTCACCCGCGAGGCTTCCGAGGAGGTGCTCACCGTGCAGCTCACGGCCTTGTTCGACGCTCTCGTCGAGGACGTCGACGAGCCCGTCGCGGCCGGGGTGCCATGTCGCGTCAACGACGCTGAGCTGTGGTTCGCCGAGTCCCCCGCCGACGTCGAGTTGGCCAAGTCCCTCTGCCGGCCGTGCCCGGTCCGGCAGGCCTGCCTCGCCGGCGCCCTGGAACGCCGCGAGCCGTGGGGCGTCTGGGGCGGCGAGCTGTTCATCGCCGGCGTCGTCGTCGCGCGCAAGCGGCCACGCGGCCGCCCGCGCAAGTGCGAGGTGGCGGCGTAGGGAGAACTGTTCGACAGGAGACCCGCGTCAGATCGATGCACCTGATCCGCGTGGTGCCACGGGCGTGAGGCGATGACCGGTCACGGCGACGCGGGCGTGAGGGGATGACCGGCACGCAGGGCTCAGGGGACGAGCAGGAGCTTGCCCGTCGTCATACGGCTCTCGAGCCGGCGATGCGCCTGGGCCGCCTCGGCCAGCGAGAACGTGGCGTCGATCCGGACCTCGAGCGTGCCGCCCGCCACCCGGCCGAGCACGTCCGCGGTTCTGGCCCGGAGCTCGGCCGCCGTCGCGACGTAGTCGCCGAGCGTCGGCCGGGTCAGGTACAGCGAGCCCTTGATCATGAGTGTCAGCGGTGCGACCGGTTCGACCGGCCCGGACGCGTTGCCGAACGTGACCATCGTCCCGCGCGGCCGCAACACGTCGAGCCCCCGGGAGAAGGTCGCCCTGCCGACGCCGTCGTAGACCACATCGAGGGCGCGAGGTCCGGCGATCGCCTCGACCGCTGCGCCGAAGTCCTCGGTCCGGTAGTCGATGACGTGATCCGCCCCCGCGCTCCGGGCGATCTCCACCTTCTCCGGTGAGCCGACCGTGGCGAACACCTCGGCGCCCTCGCTCTTCGCCAGCTGGACGGCGAGCCGCCCCACTCCGCCGGCCGCCGCGTGGATGAGGCACCGGCTCCCAGCCGTGAGCCGGTAGGTGTCGCGCGTCAGGAAGTGCGCGGTCAACCCCTGCAGCAGGACGGCGGCGGCGAGCTCGGCGCTCACCCCCTCCGGAACCCGGACGACCTGGGTCGCCGGGATGACCACCCGCTCGGCGTACGAGCCGTCCCCCGTGGCCCAGGCGACGAGGTCGCCGACCGCGACGGCGGACACGCCGGGCCCGACGGACGTCACGACCCCGGCGCCTTCGTTGCCGGGCACGAAGGGCAGATCCCTGGGATACAACCCGGTGCGCTGGTAGGTGTCGACGTAGTTGACGCCGGCAGCCTGCACGCGCACGAGGAGCTCACCCTCACCCGGCACCGGGTCCGGCCGCTCCACGAGGGTGAGGACCTCGGGGCCCCCGGTCTTCTCCACGATGATCGCCCGCACGGAGACAAGTCTGCTTCGTCAGCGGCGCGGGGGACACCTCCGGGGTGCGGCGCCGGCCGCTCGTTGCCGGCGCCGCTCGCCCGAACGCCCCAGCCGGCGGTCGGCCGGCAAGGGATTTGTTGCACGCCTGTCGTGGATCTGTAGCAACGACGACCCACGGCCGAACTACGGTCATGGACATGACACCGAGCACCTGCTGCGCCGTCTGCGGAGTGCCGGCCTCGGCCGAGCGCTTCCCGTTCACCTGGGCCCTGACCATCGACGCCGCCGGCCGCCGCAGGGCGACCTGCACCGCCTGTGCCCGTGCCGCCCTCCCCGTGATCGAGAGCGGCGTCCCCACCGTCGCGAGCTGAGGGGCCCCGCCGTGCCTGCCGCGACCCCGCCGACCGGTCGAGTCGCCCAGCCGCTTCCCACCTGCGCCACCTGCGGGACCGTCGCCGGTGACGCGATGCCCGTGTCATGGTCGGCGGCCGTCGAGGGGGGACGCCGCCGGTGGACCTGCGACCGCTGCGCCCGGGAGCACGTGCGCAGCATCGAAGCCAAGCTCGACAGTTCCTGGTGGTGACCCCCCGGCCGCACGCCGGCGAGCGCCGCCCGATCCGTCGAGGCGGGCGTCAGGCGGGTGAGGCCGCCTCGGGAGGCTGCCCGCTTCCGCTGTCGAACGTGTCGTCGAGGTCGGCCTCCCTGTCGTCGAGGTCGGTCTCGTCGGCGTCGTCGCCGCCGTCGGGGACGTCCGCCTCCTCGACCGACTCGACGTAGAAGTTCGGCAACCAGTCGGCCAGCACGTCGAGCACGGGGACCTCCCCCTCGATCTGGCAGAGGACCCCGATGCCGCCGATCCACACCCGGTGGATCAAGAGGTACTCGGGCGGGAGGTTCAGCTTGAGCCCGACCGACCATTGCGGTCTCCGGGGGTCGTTCACGTGCGCGAACAGGGCACGCATCCAGTCGCGCGAGAACGTCCACGTTTCGTGCCGGGCGGGCTCGAGGAACGGCGAGAGGTAGTCGAGCAGGCCTTCGCCGTCGACCTGGATGGAGGCCTTGATGAAGCCCTGCTCGCGCAGCCCGGCCACGACGCCGTCGGCGTCCCCCAGCAGCGCCAGCGTCAACAGCTCGCCGATCTCCGGCGGCATCCCCTCCGGCAGCCGCTTGACGGCGCCGTAGTCGAGGACGCCGAACCGGCCGTCGTCCGTGATCCGGAAGTTGCCCGGGTGGGGGTCGGCGTGCAGCAGGCCGGCCCGAGCGGGACCTGCGAGCAGGAACTCCATGTAGCGGCGGGCCGCGAGGTCGCGCTCCTGCTTCGACCCGGATGCGATGAGCCGTGACAGCGGCAGGCCGTCGAGCCACTCGCTGACGATGACGTGCGGCGTGCTCGTCACGACGTCCGGGACCGCGAACGCCGGGTCGGCGCGGAAGGCCGCTGCGAACGTAGCCTGGGTCTGTGCCTCCAGGCCGTAGTCCAGCTCCTCGACGATGCGGGCCTTCAGCTCCTCGAGGACGGGCTTGATGTCCAGGCCGGGGATCCAACCCGCTGCGACCCGGGCCACCCTTGCCACCTGGGTGAAGTCGGAGATGAGCGCCTCGCCCGCGCCGGGGTACTGGACCTTGACCGCCACCGGCCGGCCGTCCTTCCACACCCCCCGGTGGACCTGGCCGATCGACGCGGCCGCAGCGGGCCGGTCGTCGAACGAGCGGAACGAGCGGCGCCACTGCGGCCCGAACTCGTCCGCCAGCACCTTGTGCACCGTCGCGGCCGGCATCGGCGGCGCCGCGTCCTGAAGCTTCGTCAGCGTCGCCCGATAAGGCCCTGCGAGCTCCTCCGGCAGGGCCGCCTCGAAGATGCTGAGCGCCTGGCCGAACTTCATGGCCCCGCCCTTGAGCTCGCCCAGGACCCTGAACAGCTGCTCAGCGGTCCGGGCCTGAACCTCCGCCGCGACCACCTCGGCGGGCCGTCCCCCGACGCGCTTGCCCAGGCCGATCGCCGTCCGGCCGGCGAACCCCAGGGGGAGCGTGGCGAGCTTCGCCGTCCGCGTCACGGCCCAGCGGGGTAGATCACTCACGCGCCCATTCTCCCCGCGGTCGCCCCGGACCGCTCCCGGTGACCCGTGGGCGCGACCCGGCCGCATCCGCATGAAGGGTGCGGCGGCCACGGCCGCCGAGAGGCGAGGCCGTTGGGCAGCCCGACCTCGAGCGTGGCACTCACGGTGGCAGCCCGAGCCCGGCCGTCGAGGTGGCAGAGCACCTGCAGCGCCGCCAGTGACGCCGCCAGCACGGCTGAGGCCGCCTCCTCGTTGGCCGTGGGAGATGCCCGGCCGGTGAGCTGGGCGAGAACCCGCGGCCAGGCCGGATCCCGGTCGGCCCGATGCAGGTCGAGGCAGCGCAGACAGGCTCCCCGGCCCGGCACCACCAGGGGCCCTACGACGAGCCCGCGTTCGCGGACGACGACGGACAGATGCGGTACCCCCGCGGCGAGCAGGGCGGCGGCCGATGCGCTGTCGGCGACCGCCGCGCGTACCAGTACGACCAGGTCGGCCGGCCGGGCGGACCGGCCGGCGGGGGAGGGTGATCGCCCGTCGTCGGATCCGTCCTCACCCCCTGGCCGCAACCGGGCCGCCGCCCGGGAGGCGGCGGTGGCGGCTCGAGCACCCACGTCCTCGACGCCGGCACCGCCCGGCCCGACATCGGCGGCTCGTACGGGCCGTTGCTCGACGAGCCGGACGCGGCCCACGCCCGCAGCGGCGAGCACGGTGGCGAG
>DATKNA010000031.1:0-30248 GCA_035541595.1 Kineosporiaceae bacterium
GCGTGCAATCCAGCACAACGGGAGCACGGCAGGTCGCGAGCACGGGTCGCCCGCACCCGTCGACCGCTGACGTCGCCCGAGGCCTTCGCGTGATCATGCAATCCACGTCGATCATGGGAACGCTCGTCACCCGGTGTGACGATCAGAGCCGCAGTCAGCGCTTGGCCACGCCGGCTGCCCTAGCCGCCGCCCAGCTCGCCGGACCGAGCTACGGGGGCGGGCGCCCGTCTAGCCGACGTCCTGAGCCGTCAACGCCCTCGATGCCCGCACCGGGGTCGCCGGGCTCTGCAATCGCTGGGCCACGATGACGTTGATCACGGTCGCGACGAACCCGACGAGGAACACCGTGGCGACCCCTTGCGGGCCTTCCATGGCCGCGAGCAGCGGGGAGTCGGGCAGCGCCAGGCCCCAACCGGATGCAGCCACACCTACACCGATCATCTCCGCGACCGGGTACCGGCGATCATCCGGATCCGCTTTGCCTCGGTACGACACGTAGCTCAAGGTCACACTGCCGACAACCAGGATCGCGAGGATGGCCCACCGGTACGCGAGGAGGTGATCCGGGCGGGGATCCGCTGCCGTGGGCTTCGCCAACTCGGCGAGGGCCGCGGTGACCGCGGTGTACGCCGCCACCATGCCCGTCGGCACCTGCTTGACGAGCAGAGCGAGCAGGCTCGCCTGCTCGTCGGCGCCGGGCGCGTCCTTGGGGACCTCGCCCGAGTCGGCCTTCGTCGTGGTGCCGGGCTGGTTCCTGGCCAGGGCCACGCCGGTCAGAGACGTGATGGACATGGCGGCCTCCTCAGGCTTCCTGCACGTCAAGAGGCGATGCATCGCCGGCAGATACACCCGGCCTCGACGCCGGGTGGATCGGGGACGGCGACCACGCCGTCCCTCGACGCCGGGTGGATCGGGGACGGCGACCACGCCGGCGGGTGGTCCTGGCGGAAAGCCGCCTCGCGGGCCGCGGCCCTCCTGCAGACTGGCCTCGTTGCCCCGGCGGCGTCGACACAGGGTCGGCCCTCTCATGCAGGGAGGCTGGGTGTATCTATCGTCGGCGCGGGCCCGGGACGCCGCTCTGGACCGGTCGCGCAGCCATCAGGACGGCCGCCCGAAGGGCAGGGCGCGGGTATCGGCCAACGTGGTCGCGCTCGGATCCGTCAGCCTGGTGACCGACATCTCCTCGGAGATGATCACGGCGGTGCTGCCCGTCTATCTCGTCTTCGGGCTCGGAGTGTCCCTGCTCAGCGTCGGGTTCGTGGACGGGTTGTACGCCGGGGTGACGGTGCTCGTCAGCCTGCTCGCCGCACACGTCGCCGACCGGACGCAGCGGCGCAAGGCCGTCGCCGCGATCGGGTACGGCATGTCGGCGGTAAGCAAGCTGGGGCTGCTCGCCGTCGGTGCGTCCGTCGGGGGGATCGCCGCGGTCATCGGCGTCGACCGCACCGGCAAGGGGCTGCGTACCGCGCCACGGGATGCCCTGATCTCGCTGTCCAGCCCGGCGGACTCCCTGGGGCGTTCGTTCGGCGTCCATCGCGCCATGGACACGGCCGGGGCCCTGCTGGGGCCACTGGTCGCCTTCCTCGTCCTCCGGAGCGCGCCGCAGGCCTATGACGCCGTCTTCGTGGTGAGCTTCTGCATCGCGGCGGCCGGGGTCGTCGTGCTCCTCACCTTCGTCCGGAATCGGCGGAACCCGCTCGCCAGCCGTGCCGAGGTGTCCCTGCGAGCCGGCCTGGCCCTCCTCGGTCGCCCGATGTTCCGGCGCGTGACCATCCAGGCGACCGTGCTGGCGGCCGTGACCCTCAGCGACGCCTTCGTCTACCTGCTGCTGCAGCACCAGCTCGACGTCGCGCTCGTCTACTTCCCGCTGCTGCCACTCGGGACGTCCGCGGTGTACATGGTCCTGGCGGCGCCGGTCGGCCGGCTCGCCGACCGGTGGGGACGCTGGCGCGTCTTCATCGCCGGGAACGTCGCCATGCTCGCCGTCTACGCCGTCCTGCTCGCACCGATCCCGGCCGCAGCACTGCTGGTCCTGGCGCTGACGCTGCACGGGGTCTACTACGCCGCGACCAGCGGCGTCCTCATGGCCCTCGTCGCGCCCGCGCTCCCGGCGCCGCTGCGCACGAGCGGCATGGCGATCGTGCAGAGCGGGACGGCGGCGGCGGCGTTCGTCTCCTCCGTCGTCGCCGGGGCGTTGTGGTCCTGGCGGGGGCCGACCTTCACGGTGTGCGTCTTCCTGGTCGGGCTCGCCGTGGCGCTCGCCGGCGTCGTCGCGACGGCTGTGCGCGGGTCCCTGGCGGCGCGAGCCAGCGCATGATGAGCTCGCGGACGGCGCGGATCATCGTGCGAGCCAGCGCATGATGAGCTCGCGGGCGGCGCGGATCATCGCCGCGGCCGGCGCCTTCGCGCTGCTCCTCGCCGCGGCCGTGGGGTACGTCGTCTACGCCGCCAACCGCGGCGCCGACGCCTCGACCGCGGCGGCCGATGGTTCCGCGGGCGGGGGCACGCCACCCGGGAACGTCGCGGGCGTGGTGGCCGCCGGCCCCTACTACGCGTTCAAGTCCAGCGCCCTCGACCGCGACTTCGGTCGCGTCGCCGTGGCCTCGACGTCCGACCCCGGGCGCCGCGTCTTCGTCGCCGGGCTTCGCTGTAACCGACTGGCCGTCGCCGGCGGCCACGGTCTGTGCCTTCAGCTGTCCCTGGGGGTGACGGTCGGGATGGACGCGTCGGTGCTCGACGCCAACCTGACCGTGACCCACCGCCTGAGACTCCCCGGGTATCCCAGCCGTGCCAAGATCGCGCCCGATGGCCGGCTCGGCGCGGTCACAGCCTTCGTGAGCGGCGACAGCTACGCCAGCATGGGCTTCTCCACCCGCACCTCGATCATCGATCTCGCCACCGGCCAGGTGCTCTTCGACCTCGAGAAGCTGTCCGTGACCAAGAACGGCCAAGCCTTCCACGCCGCGGACTTCAACTTCTGGGGAGTGACGTTCCAGCCGGACAGCCGGCACTTCTTCGCCACGCTCGGCTCCGGGGGGCAGACCTACCTGGTCCACGGTGACGTCGCGTCCCGCACCGCGACCGTCGTGACCACGGGCGTGGAGTGCCCGTCGCTGTCACCCGACGGCCGGCTCATCGCCTTCAAGAAGCGGGTCGCCGACGATCCCGTCTCCTGGCGGCTCTGGATCCTGGACGTCGCCAGCGGGCGGGAACACCCGACGTCGGAGGCGCGCCCGATCGACGACCAGGCGGCCTGGCTGGACGACCGCACCGTCATGTACGGCCTCGCGGCGACGGCTGGGGCATCCGCCGCGACGGGCGGGCCCCAGAACCCGTCCGTCATCGAGGCCGGCACCTCCATCGACACCTCCATGTGGGCGGTGCCGGCCGACGGTACGGGCACGCCGCGCCTCGTCCTCGACCACGCCTGGTCGGCCCAACTCGCCTCCGCCGCGGCCGACGCCAACGCCTCCTCTGGCGCGGGCGCCGGCGCCGGCGCCGGGAAGACGCCGTAGCGCCGTCACGTCGCGCAGCGCGCCCGCGTCCACGTCGTCCACGCGCGTGACGTACCGGCATCCCTCGTGCCCGTGGCGTCCGGGCCGAGGCGTTCGAGAAGGTCCGCGGAGTTCTCGAGCGGTCCCGTCAGGTGGAGCAGCCTCTGCGCCGTGTGCGGCGCGACCCCGACCGCGAAAGGTCCCGACGGCGGGAGGTCCCGATCGCGGGAGGTCCCGACCGCGGGAGGTCCCGATCGCGGGAGGGCCCGATCGCGGGAGGGCCCGATCGCGGGAGGTCCCGATCGCGGGAGGTCCCGATCGCGCCTCGGTGGGGTACCGGTAGTGCCGCGACCCGAAGCCGTCGTGCCGTGGCATCGGCATGATCGCCACGCGGGCGGAGCACCCGCCCGCATGATCGGGAGCGCCAGCGCGGACGTCCTGGCGGCCGGTCAGTCTTCCGCCTGGCTGGCGATCAGCGCACGACTGGCCAGGATGTCGATCCCTTCGGCTGCGGCGAGGGCCTCACGTCGCCCAGTGCCGGCGGTGGCTCGCTCGAGGTGGCCCGCGCCCCCGGAGCGAGCCACCGTCGTTGCTCTCGTGAGGGCATGAGTGCCGGCAGGCGGCGATCTCCTGACGCTCCGGGCGTTGCGCGCGGCCGACGGCTCCCCGCCGGCGGATCAGCGGCGGGAGCGTCTGCGCAGGACGAGCACCAGGAGCAGGAAGACGGCGGCCCCGACGAGCTGGCCCCCGAGGGCGATGCGCGTGACGTCGAGCGCGGGGTCCCACGTCACCTTCCCGTCGCCGTGGATGACCCAGGCGCCGGCCGGGCGCGCCGTGAAGCCGAAGCCGCCGTTGGACTCGTGGGGTGACCGGCCTCCGGGGCCGCCCAGCCCCCCGCCGCCCCTGACGTTGGCCACGGGGACGAGCGTGACACCGTTCCGCTCCACCACCGGACCGAAGACCTGGTTCTCCCGAAGGCGGGCCGCGAGCTGCAGGAGGGCGTCGTTCGTGGCAGGTGTCGACTCGGACATGGGCTGATCCTTTCGCCGTCCGTGTGTGGCCGTATACCCGTCCTATCAGGCGACGCCCGGATGCCCGAATCGAACACCTCGAGGGATTCCTACCAGGCGTCATGCACGCCGATCACATGCGCCGAGAGCCCCGGGGACCACCTTGCCCGTCTCGTTGCGGGGCAGGGAGTCGTGCAGGACGACCTCCCGCGGCACCTTGTAGGTGGCCAGGCGTCCCTTCAGGTACTCGCGCAGCTCCTCCGGGTCGGCCCCGCCGGCCCCGGGCACCACGTGCGCCACGAGGGCCTGGCCGAAGCGCTCGTCCGGCACACCGACGACCGCCGCGTCGGCGACCGCCGGATGGTGCAGGAGGGCCTCCTCGACCTCGCGCGGATAGACGTTCTCGCCACCTGAAACGATCATGTCGTCGTCCCGGCCGTCGATGAACAGCCGGCCGGCCTCGTCGAGATGGCCGAGGTCTCCGGTCGAGACCAGGCCGTCGATGCGTTCCTTGTCCTGGCCGCCGGAGTATCCCTCGAACGTGAGCGCACTGCGGGCGAAGATCCGGCCGGTCGCACCGGCCGGCAGCGGTGCACCACCGTCGTCGAGGATGCGCAGCGTCACTCCGTGCAGGGGGCGGCCGGAGGTGCCCGGCGCCTCGCGCAGGTCCTTCGGGGTGGCGACGCTGATGTAGGACACCTCGGTGGACCCGTAGAGGTTGTAGACGACGTCGCCGTACTCGTCCATGAACCGCTCGGCGATGGACGCCGGGACGGCCGAACCGGACAGCGCCACCACCCGCACGTCGGGCGTGGGGTACCGGCGGCGCACGTCGCCAGGCAGTTCCATGATCCTCTGCAGCATCACCGGGACGGCGATCAGCGCGGTCGCGGACTGCTCCCCGAGCAGCGCGATCGTGGTCTGCGGGTCGAACCGGCGGCGGACGACGAACGACGACTGCAGCGCCAACCCCACCAGCAGGTTCGCCAGCCCCCAGGTGTGGAACATCGGGGCGGCCAGCACCGTGGGCTGCCGCGCCCGCAGGGGGATCGCGCCCACCAACGCGATCATCATCTCCGCGCCGGCCAACGGCCCGGGAGCCTCCCGCGGGGCGCCCTTCGGCGTGCCCGTCGTGCCACTGGTCAGGATGACGTGCCGGCTGACGTGCCTCGGCGAGGGCGGCGGGGAGGGCGGACCGCCGGCCAGCCCGTCGAGGGTGCGCACGTCGTCGCGCGCGGCGTCGGTCCAGGCCAGCACGCGCGGCAGGCCGGGCGCACCGTCGCCGACCCGCTGTTCGAACTCCTCGTCGGCGATCACCGCCTTGACGCCCTCGCCGCGGACGACGTCGGCGATCTCCCGGGCGCCGAACCCGGTGTTGAGGTAGATCAGGTCGGCGCCGATCTTGGACACGGCGGCCAGCGCGACGAGGAACTGCCGGGAGTTGCGGGCCAGCAGGGCGACGGAGTCCCGCTCGCGCAGGCCCAGGTCGAGGAGGCCGTCGGCGACGGCGTTGCTGCGCCGGTCGAGGTCGGCGTAGGTGACCACGCCGGCGTCGTCGACGACCGCGACCGCATCGGGCGAGCGGGCCGCGGCCACGCCCACCAGCGTCGCCGGGGACATCCCCCACCGGTGGAGCGCCACGGCCATCGACACCAGCCGATCCGGGCGCACCGGTGAGATCACGCCCGAGGCGGCGAGCACCCGCAGGGTCGTCACCGCCCGCCCGAGGGACGCACCCGGGTCCGGCATCGAGGCCACCTCCGGAACCGACGGCGCGCAGGCGACCACCCGGACGCTCTGCTCACTGTCCTCCGCGTTCCGCGGTCGCCGCAGCCGGCGCCTGCGACCCGCCGGCCAGGAGCAGCCAGACGGCCAGCACGGCTCCCACGGACCCGGAGAGCACCAGCGGGAGCGTTCCGTCAGTGCCCCAGAGCAGGCCGGCCCACACCCCCGCGATCAGGATACCCCCGCCCCACAGCCCCTGGAACCAGCCCTGCGCGGTGCCCTGCTCGCCCGGACCCGCGAGCGAGGAGACCCACGCCTTGCCGACCCCGTCGGTGGCCGCGGTGAACGTGCCGTACGCGGCGAGCAGCACCGCGGCCACCACCTTGTCGTGGGTCAGCCCCAGGCCGAGGTAACCGAGCGCGAAGAACACCAGGCCGACGCCGAACGTCCGCCGCCGGGACCAGCTGTCCGACAGTGCGCCGGCCGGATAGCTGACCAGGGCGTAGACGGCGTTGTACCCGACGTACGCCAGGATCACCCCGGACGTCGAGAAGCCGATGTCGGTCAGCCGCAGCAGGAGCAGCGCGTCGGGGAAGTTGACGAGCGCGAACAGCACGAGCACCCCCGCCGTCCGCCAGTAGGAGGCGGGCAGCCGGGCGGGCCCGTGCACTCGGGCATGCTCCTGTCGCGGCGCCGGGGCACGGCGCTCGCGCACGAACGCCACCAGGAACACCGAGAGCACCGCAGGGATCACGGCCACCCACAGCAGGGGCCGGATGTTGTGGCCGAGCAGCTCATAGAGCCTGTCTTGGATGTCCGAGATGGTGCGGCGTGGCGTGATCAAGACGTGAAGAACTCCTGGTAGGCCGGTGGTTGTCTACGCCGTCGGTCCGCCAGGAGTCCGGATGTCAGTCTCGCCTGTCTGCACGTGCCTGTCATGTCCGACCCACCCGCGGGGCGGGTGCGGGCTGTATCCGTCGTCGATGTCGCAGGAACAGTGGGCGGTGATCGAGCCGATCCTGCCGCCGGCGGCCAGCGTGGTCGGGCGGGGGCGGCCGGAGGCGCACGCTCGGCGGTTGATCGTGGACGCGGTGTTCTACCTGGTCGCGGAGGGGATCCGGTGGCGGGCGCTGCCCAAGGACTTCCCCCCGTGGCAGACCGTGTACGGGTTCTTCACCCGCTGGCGCGACGACGGCACCTGGCAGCGGGTCCATGACGTGCTGCGCGACCAGGTCCGGGTGATGGAGGGCCGCGCACCCTCACCCACCGCGGCGGTGATCGACTCCCAGTCGGTCAAGGGCGCCGCGACCGTCGGGACCGCCCGGCGCGGCTACGACGCCGGAAAGAAGATCAACGGGGTGAAGCGGCACATCGCGGTGGACACCCTGGGCCTGCTCCTGGTGGTGATGGTGACCGCGGCCGGGGTGCAGGACCGCGACGGCGCGTTCCGGCTGCTGGCACTGCTGCGGGAACGGTTCTCCACGATCGGATTGGTCTGGGCCGACGGCGGCTACGCCGGCCGGCTGGTCAGCTGGGCCGCCAAGGTCATCCGCCTGACCGTGACCATCGTCAAACGCAGCGACGACACCACCGGCTTCGCCGTGCTACCCCGCCGTTGGGTCGTCGAACGCACACTCGCCTGGCTGACCGGCAACCGCCGCCTGGTCCGCGACTACGAACGACGCGCCGATACCCACGAGGCCCTGACCACCATCGCCATGATCGCCCTCATGTCCCGCCGCCTCGCCCGAGCGACATGACATCAAAGACAGGCTCATAGAGGAGGAGGCCGATCAGGGGGCCGGCCACCGCGCCCGCGGTGTCGGCGGCACGGTGGAAGCCGAACGCGCGGCCGCGGCTGCCCTCCGGCACGTCGACCACCAGCAGCGCATCCCGCGGGGCGCCGCGCACGCCCTTGCCGAGCCGGTCGACCAGGCGGCCGACGAGCACCACCGGCCAGGTGTACGCCAGCGCGATCAGCACCTTGCCGGCGGCAGCCATGCCGTAGCCGATCGCGATCAGCGGCCTCCGTCGCGCGCGGTCGGCGATGGAGCCGGAGACCACCGTCGTCATCGAGGCCAGACCGTTCGCCAGGCCCTCGATGATGCCCACCACCGCCGCCGGTGCACCGAGGGTGACGGTCAGGAAGGTGGGCAGGATCGGGTAGAGCATCTCGCTCGAGGCGTCCTGCAGGAAGGACACCCCGGAGAGCACCTTCAGGTTGCGGGACAGCCACTGCACCGTGGTCTTCTCGGCGGGCACGACGGCAGTCTGTCGTCCCTCCTCCGGCGGGAACGACGCGGCCTGCTGCGCGGGTGCCCGACTCGCCGCCCCGCTCGCTCGTCAGGGGCGTGCCGACCACAGGATCAGGAGCGAGGACGCCGGCACGCTGACCTGGTCTCCCTCGGAGAGCGGCCCCGCCTCCCGCGGCAGGCCCAGATGGTGCGAGGTGTCGACATCGGCGATCCACTCGGGGCGGCCGCGCACGCCCGCGACAGACGTCCCCACCACCGGCAGGGTGAAGAGCAACGGGTCGGGGCCACCGTTGACCAGGACGAGCAGATCGTCGTCGAGGGTGGGCATCCCGTAGGCGTCGGGGTCGGCGGCGACAGAGCCGTCGACGAAGATGCAGACCGCGTTCGAGTCAGGGTTGTTCCAGTCCTGGACTGTCATCGCCGCCGCGTCCGGCCTGAACCACACGACGTACCCCGGGTCCGACAGGTATCGGCGCCGGCGCATGACCGGATGCGCCCGGCGCAGGGCCACCATTCGGCGGGTGAAGCGCAGCAGATCCCCGTCCATCGCCCGCCAGTCCACCCATGACAGCGGGCCGTCCTGACAGTAGGCGTTGTTGTTGCCGTGCTGGGTGCGGCCGAATTCGTCGCCCGCGGTCAGCATGGGAACGCCTCGGGACAACAGCACCGTGGTCATCATGTCGCGCACCAGGAGAGCACGGCGGGCCAGCACCGCGGGGTCATGGGTCGGGCCCTCGACCCCGCAGTTCGTGGATCGGTTGTCGTCGCTTCCGTCGTGGTTGCCCTCTCCGTTGGCCTCGTTGTGCTTCTCCGAGTAGCTGACGACGTCCCGCAGGGTGAACCCGTCGTGGCAGGTGACGAAGTTGATGGAGGCACCGGGCCGGCGCCCGGAGAAGTCGAACATGTCCGCCGAACCCGCCAACCTGGTCGCCAACTCGGCCAGCACCCCCGGCGTGCCGCGCCAGAAGTCCCGCACGCAGTCGCGGTAGCGGCCGTTCCATTCGCTCCACAGGGCCGGGAACTGTCCGAGGGAGTAGCTGTCCGGCTGGCCGACGTCCCACGGCTCGGCGATGAGTTTGATCTGGGAGACGACGGGATCCTGCGCCACCAGGGCGAAGAACGCGGCCAGCCGGTCGAAGCCGCCCTCCTGCCGGGCCAGTGCCGTGGCCAGGTCGAACCGGAACCCGTCGACGCGCATCTCGGTCACCCAGAATCGCAACGAGTCCATGATCATTCGCAGGCAGGAGTGGTCGTCGACGTTCAGCGAGTTCCCCGTGCCGGTGGTGTCCACGTACCGGCGGCGGTCGGTGGGGTGGAGCCGGTAGTAGCCCGGATTGTCGAGCCCGCGATGGCAGAGCGTCGGGCCCAGGTGGTCGCCCTCGGCGGTGTGGTTGAACACGACGTCGAGGATGACCTCGAGGCCCGCGGCGTGCAGGGCGCGCACCATCTCCTGGAACTCGGCGACCTGACCGCCGCGCTCCCCCGCCCGCGCCCGCGCCGAGTAGGCCTCGTGCGGTGCGAAGAAGCAGATGGAGTCGTACCCCCAGTAATTGGTCAGCCCCCGGCCGGCCAGCGAGGGTCGGGTGACGAACTGATGCACGGGCAGCAGCTCGACGGCGGTCACCCCGAGCCGGACCAGGTACTCCACGACGCTCGGATGGCCCAGACCCGCGTACGTGCCGCGCAGCTCCGGCGGAACCCCGGGGTGGAGCCGGGTGAACCCCTTGACGTGCAGCTCGTAGATGATGCTGTCCCCGTACGGGGTCCCCGGCCGGACGTCGTCAGCCCAGTCGACGGTCGAGTCGACGACGATCGAACGCGGTACATCGGGTGCGGAGTCCTCGGTGCTGAACCCGTCGGGATCGCCGGGCGGGAACCCGAAGACGCTGTCGCTGTGCCGGATCGGCCCGGTGACCGCCTTGGCGTACGGGTCCAGCAGCAGTTTCGCCGGGTTGAACCGCAGGCCGCGGGACGGGTCCCATGGCCCGCTCGCGCGGAAGCCGTACATCTCTCCGACGCCCACGTCAGGAACGAAGCCGTGCCAGACCCCGGCGTCCATGTCCGGCAGCAGCAGGCGCGACTCGTAACCGTCGTCCGTGAACAGCACCACCTCGACTCGGTCGGCATCCGGGCTGGACACGGCGAAGTTGGTACCGCCGGCCTCCGGCGTCGCCCCCAGCGGGAACGCACGCCCCGGCCAGACCGGTGCCATCGCGCACACAGGCCCTCCCTCGCCCGCGGTGACCTCCACCCGCCATCCTGCTCCGCCGGCCCGTCGGGGGCCAGGGGCTCGACTGCGCAGCCCCACAAGGGGTGATCGCCATGCCAGCGGAGGAACCGCGGTCACGAATGACAACAACCTGCCCCGACGACCGCCGACCCACCCGTTCCTCCGCTGGGCTGGCGATCAGCCGGCCGCGTGTCGGCGACGTCGTCGGATGGGGCCGCCCCACCGGCCGCTGCATAGCCGGGAAGGGGCCCACCTGCGGGCATGGGGCCCCGGATCGGTCACGGCAGGCGAATCGACACCAGCGCGGCACGGTCGAGATCCGCCCACGTCCCGTCCACGATCAACGTGGCCAGTGCCGCGGCCGGGAAGCGCCGCTCCAGCGTGTCCACTGCCTCGGGATCCGAGGCGTCGGGATCGGCCAACTCCTGCGCCACCGCGGGCAGGGCCGGCGAGTGCCCCACCACGAGGGCGTGTCGGACGCGCTCGTCGAGCTCACGGATCAGGGCGAGCACGTCGTCGCCGCCGGCCTTGTAGAGCCGGTCGGTGACGACCACGGGCGCCGTCAGCCGCAGGGCCTCGGCGGTCTGCCGGGCACGGGTCGCCGACGAGCAGAGGACGACGTCGATCTGCACGCTCTCCCGTCGCAGGTGGTCGCCCACCTGGGCCGCCTGCCGCTCGCCCTGCCGGGTCAGCCGCCGGGCGTCGTCGCGGCGGCCGGGCCGGCTGTCCTCCGTCGTGGCGTGCCGCATCAGCATCAGGGTCCGCATGCCCCGTGATTGTCCACGCACTCGGCACGTCCGGGTCCGTCTGCCGACACCCCCGGAATGATCGCCAGACCAGCGGACCGACCACCCGCCGGAACGCCACCACCAGCGACGACGACCACGCCGTGAACCCCTACTCCGCCCGGCTGGCGATCATCCGCCCCTCGACTGAGACGAGACGGGCGGCGGGCCGGGCTGTCGGGGTCGACGGCGTTCTGGCGACGTCGTTCATCACACGCCCATCACCTGCGATGATGACCACGGTGGAGACCCGCCTCCGGGCGGGTGCCCGACTGGGTCGGGGAGGTCACGTTGCAGGCTCGACGCCGACGGCACCGCACCGACGAACCGCGTCCCCGGCGCGCGTCGCCGCCCGACCGAGACGCGGGCGGCGTCCCGGCCGCGGTGCTCGCGCTGCAGCGGCGGGCGGGCAACCGGGCGGTGAAGGCACTGCTGGAGCACCGCATCGAGGTCGCGCCGCCGCCCGACGGCCCGACCGCGACCACCGTCGTCGCCGGCAGGCCCATGCACGACGACGGGCGGGGCGACCCCCCGGCCAGCGAGCCCGGCCCCACCGCCAGGGTCGCCACGATCGTCGGGGAGGGCATGGTCCGGCACGCCGACGCACCCCAGCCCGGCGCCGACGTGACGTACGACCGGGACAAGCCCGCGATCAAGGGCCACGCGTTCGACGAGCAGCTCGGCATGATCCTCTCCGCGGTCGGACGGGGCAGGAGGATGCTCGACGCCGGGTTCAAGGCCGTGCTCGGCGTCGACACGCTCCAGACGAGCGTCATCGACGCGCTCGCCGACAACTTCCACAACGTCGACCGCTCGTCGAGCCCCACGCGCATCCGCTACCTCGACATCATCCAGGAGTCGCTGGCCAAGACCCGGCGCGCCTTCGACGACGACCTGCCGATCGAGATCGAGACCGAGGACACCAGCGCCTACGCGTACGTCAACAGCTACTGGATCATCGGTCCGAGTGGGCCCATCCACCTCAACCCCGCGTGGTTCGAGCGGCCTGCCCCGCTGCGTGCGAAGACGGTCGTGCACGAGGCGTGCCACCGCTACGACAACGACGACGACCATGCGTACAAGTGGGACACCGCTGCCTGGCGCGCGATGTCGGCCAAGGAGGCGGTCGACAACGCCGACTCCTACGCCATGTTCTGCCTGGAGGTCAGCTGACGCCGTCCCCGCCCCGACTGTCGGAGGTGCCGTTCCACACACCGGGGGGAGGGGTTCAGCGGAGCGGGACGTCCTGGTCGACACGGGCGAGTCACGCCTCAGCGCACCTGGCCGCCGATCAGGGCGATGACGACCCCGGCGGCGCCGGCGCCCAGCAGGGTGAGGACGACGCCCCGGCGGAGCGCGAAGAGCAGGATCAGTGCGCCGGCCAGGACGGCGTACTGCCAGTCGTGGGTGAGCGCCTGGGTGAGCGGGATGGCCGAACCGAAGATGGCGCCGATGGCGGCGGGCCCGGCACCGTCGAGGAACCCCCGAGCGTTCCGGTCGCCGCGGATCTGGTCGAACCGCGGGGCGCCGAGCAGGACGAACGCGAACGACGGGCTGAATGCGACGACGGCGGCGAGGATGCCGCCGATCAGGCCTGCTGCGGCGTAACCGACGACGGCGACGGTCTGGACCACCGGGCCCGGGGTGACCTGACCCAAGGCCACGGCGTTGAGGAACTGCGCGCCGGTCATCCAGTGGTAGCGGCCGACGGCGTCGGACTGCATGAGGGGGATGATGACGAACCCGCCGCCGTAGGACAGCGCCCCGACCTTGAAGGCCACCCAGGCCACCGACAGCAGCACCCCGCTGCCGATCGCACCGGCGGCCAGCACGGGGGCCGTCACCGTGCCATGCAGCTCGGTGCCGGCGCGGCGCCTCGCGGTGACCTGCAGGGTGAGTTCGATCAGCCCGCACCCCAGCAGCACGAGCACCAGCCATGGCCCGAGGGTGGCGGCGGAGGCGGCCCCGGCCAGCAGGTAGAGCAGCCAGCGGGCTGTGTCTCGGCGGCGTTCCCAACTCGCACCGGTGAGGCCGGCGCCGGCATGGGCGGCCACTGCAGGGACGGCGGCGCCCGCGCCCGCCCCTGCGCCCAGGACCCACAGCGGCGGGGAGGTGGCGAGGAACAAGGCGGCCAGCGCCACGATGACGATCAACCCGGGGACGATGAAGGCCGCGCCGCCGACCAGAGCGCCCAGGCGGCCGCGCACCCGCCACGCGCAGAAGATCGCCAGCTGCGTGGACGCCGGGCCGGGCAGCAGGTTGCACGCCGCGATCGCATCCTCGAACTCCTGCGCACCCAGCCACGTGCGACGTTCGACGCACAGCGCGCGGAGCAGCTTGATGTGCGTCGGTGGACCGCCGAACCCGATGCAACCGATGCGACCCCACTCGCGCGCGACGATGGCCAGTGGTACTCGCGGTGTCGTCGGTCCGGCTGACTGCCCCGAAACGACCGGAGCCCGGCGCGGGGCTTCCTCCTGGCTGCTCATCCGGGCCTCCGGGCAGCTAGGGCGCCCAAGCCCGCGAGCAGGTAGACGACCCGCGCCTCCACCTCGTCCGCCGTCTGGCGGAACGCCGGCAGAGTGGCCTCGTCGCCGTCCCCGGATGCGGACGGGTCCGCGATGCTCCAGTGGATGTGGCGGGGGTGTCCCACGAACTCCGGGCAGACTTCCCGCACCTTGTCGCACAGCGTGATCACGTGGTCGAACCGCTGACCGGAGAACCCGCTCACGGGCTTCGAGCGGTGCGAGTCCACGTCGATGCCCCGCTCCCGCATCACCCGCACGGTGTTGGCATGCATCGGCTTGGGGTGGGTTCCCGCGCTGGCGGCCTCCACCCGGCCGCCGGACCGCGCCGACGCCAGGGCCTCGGCCATCTGCGACCGGGCACTGTTCCCCGTGCACAGGAACAGCAACCTGGCCACCACGACGCCCGGCGGCCGACCAGGACCCCCGGCCGTCCCTTCAGCCAGCTGCAACCCCGGATGCAGAGCCCGTCCCGTCTCGACCAGCAACGTGCCGAACCTGGCCAGATCGACCCGGTAGTAGGTGTCACGGCCATCCGCCGAGCTGCGCCGCGCCGACACCAGACCCGCGGATCGCAGCCGGCCCAGGTGGTACGAGACCACGTTCTGCGGGCGAGCGACCAGGCCCATCAGCTCGTGGACCCGACGGTCACTGCCGGCCAGCTCCTTCAGGAGCCGCCAACGCACCGGGTCACCGGCCAGGCGGAGAAACGCCGGCGAAGCCGACTCGGAGGCGGGATGCGCTCGCGCCACGAAGCGACAATACATCAACCTGGATCGATGGATCACGGCTTCCGGCGCGTGTTCAGCAGCCCGTCGACCACCGCGAGATAGGTCTCCCGCTGGCGGGGCCAGCGGTAGGGCTCGGCGGCCCGTCGGGCGTGCTCGGCGAGGCGGGCACGGCGGCCGGCGTCCGCGTGCAGCCGACGGAGAGCGCGGGCGAGGTCGTCCGCGTTCCCCGACTCGAAGTACTCGAAGCAGTCCTGGTCGAACGTCTGCGTGATCGAGCGGGTCCGGGACACGGCGCTCGGCAGCCCCATCGCGACGAAGTCGAAGAGCTTCCCGGGCAGGGTGACGTCACGGAAGGCGTCCCGCTTCATGGCGACCACGCCGACGTCCGCCGTCGAGAGGGCATGGGTCAGTTCGGCGAACGGGACGAAGCCCTCGCTGAACCAGACCCGGTCGACGACGCCGCGGGCGACCGCGAGTCGCGCCAGCCGAGCCTTGTCGGATCCGTCGCCGTAGATCTTCAGGCGAACGCCCGGGATCTCCGCCCTCACCGCGGCCACGGCTTCCACCGCGGTGTCGAGCCCGTAGCGCTCCTCGATCGTGCCGTGGCTGATCAGCGTGAAGTGCCCGGGGTCGGGACGGGCGTCCGGCTGTCGTCGGAAGACGTCCTCGTCCGCGCCGTCCATGACTACGGTGATCTTGGACGGGGCGGCGCCGCGCGCCACGAACAGGGCACGAAGCTGAGCCGTCGGGGTGACGACCGCGTGCGCGAACCGGATGCTCGCCTGCTCGAGACGGATCAGGACCCGGACGGCGGGGTGTGCGGTCGACGTGCCGAACTTCGTCGCGAAGAACTCCGGCATGCACTCCTGCAGGTCGAGCAGCACTCGTGCACCCAGCAGCCGGGGCACCGCCGCGGCGAAGATCAGCGCGTCCGGCAGGCTGTTCACCTGGACGACGCGGTAGCGGCGCCGGAGGTGCCAGACGCCGAGGAGCACCGCTGCCTGCGCGAAGAACCACGGGTAGCGCAGGAGGTACCGAGCCAGGCCGCCCCCACGGTCGGGGACGACCAGCCGGCGGATCCGGATCCGCCCCCGGCGCTCCCGTGCCGGCTCCCCCGGCCTGCGGACGCAGAGCACGTCGACCTCGTAGCCGGCGTCGGCGAGCGCCTCCACCTCCCGCAGGACGCGGGTGTCCTGCGGTACGTAGTGCTGGCGCACGACGCAGAGCCGGACGGACCCGGGCCCTCGTCCCGCCATGCCTGCCGTCACTCCCCTCCACAGGACGATGTGGCTCACGTCCTCGCGCCTGCACCGGGTCCATATCCTGTCGTGCCGGCGCCGACCTTGCGCCCAAAACGGATGGTCCGTCCCTCGTGCTCCGTCCGGCGCACCGGGCGCCGGGCATCGTCCGCTTGGTGCCGCGAGTCGGGACTTGCGCCCCTAGGACGCCGGGGACGGCGGAGAGATCATCGACGTGTGCCGAGACCGTGCGCACCAAGGGGTGATCGCCGTGAGCAGGCAGCCGTCAAGCGTGAGTGATGTCGAGGTCGTCAGCCACGGGCAGGTGCCCGCTGATCTGGTGGAGTACGCCCGCGAGAAGATGATCGGGCTCGCCCGGTACACGGGTGAACCGGTGCTCCATCTCCGCATCAAGCTCGCGACGTCCCACGACCCCGCGGTCGCCCGCCCGGCCGAGGCCCAGGTCGACGTCGACGTCAACGGGCGGCTGCTGCGCGCCCACGCGGCGGCACCGACCCTGCGCCAAGCGATCGACCTGACCCAGGACCGGCTGCGGCGGCGGCTCTCCCGGACGGCACTGCACTGGGAGGCTCGTCGCGGCCGCAGGTCGGGCCGCCAGGCGCCGAGCCGGCGCACCGGGTCGGCGCCGTCGTCCCCGTCGGGCCCGGCTCTCCGAGACGAGCCCTGACCCACCGAGACGAGCCCTGACCGGCCGACGTGGCGGTCAGGGCACGAGCTGCCAGCCGCCCCACCCGGTCGCAGCGGCGCCGTTGGAGGCGACATCGAGCCATAGCCGGCCGTCGGTGCCGTAGACGAACGTCTCGAGCGTGGTGCCGCGGGCGGTCACCCCGGCACCGGAGGTCAGCGCGCCGCCGATCGACGTCCACGCACTCCACGTCGCGCCGGACGCGTCGCCGACCGTCGTCCATGCGCTGCCGTCGCCCCCGCGGACCAGCGAGACCAGCCCGGCCCCCCCGGCGGTCGATGCCAGCGCGGGCTCGGCCGTGACAGTCACGCCGGGCAGCCGCCGCCAGACCGACCACGCGCTGCCGGTTCGGTGCGCGACCTGGAGCACGCCGTCGACACCGACCGCCGCCAGGGTCAGCTGCCCGTCCGCCGTCGCGGCCAGCGCCGGGGCACCGAGCACGGCGCCCGGCACCGACGTCCACGGCCCCCACGAGCCGCCCGGGGACCGGCTCCGCAGCCAGACGGCGCGGTCGGCCCCGCGGACGGCGACCGTGAGCCGACCGCCTCCCGTCTGGGCGAGGGCCGGCTTGCTCGTGCCGAGGCCGCCGAGGCTCGTCCAGCCGCCGGCGACGCCGGCGTCACTGCGGGTGGTGAACCACACCGCGTTGTCGGTGCCGAGGACCGCGACGGCGGTGCTCGTCGTCGTCGGGGCAGCGGCCCCCGGGCCACCGACGGCGGCTCCGCCGAGCGAGCTCCACGACGTCCACCACGACGACCGCTGGGTCCGGACCCCGATCGACCTGTCGCTCAGGCGCACCACGACCTGGATGCCGCCGTTGGTCGGCGCGACCGCCGGTGCCGGGTACTGGCCGATCTGACCGAGGAGGTCGACGAAGCGGTATCCGTGGTCACGGTAATACCGGATGATCGTCGGCAGAGCGATCACGGTTGCGGGCACGCCCGCGGGTGGGTTGTGCATGAGGATCACGGGATGCGTCTGCGACCCCCCGGCCTCGGCCAGGCTGACGATGCGGTCGACCCAGGACGACGACGTCGACGTGCCGGCCTTCCAGTCCTCCGTGTCGACCGACCAGGTCCAGAAGCTCATGCGGCGCTGCGTCGCCTGGGACACCGTGTCGGAGGTGTAGTCGCCGTACGGGGGCCGGAAGGCGCAGGGGTAGCTGCCGACGAGACGCTGCTGCTCGGCGCTGGCGGCGTCCATCTGGTCGCCCTGCGCCGCGGCGCCGAGCGAGGTCAACCGCGGGTGGTCCCAGGTGTGGTTGGCGAGCTGCGCCCCGATCGCCGCGGCCGAGCGGACGTCGGCCGGGCGGCGCGTCGCGTTCAGCCCGAGGTTGACGAACGTGGCCGTGACGCCGTACTGCTGCAGGATCGAGAGCAACGAGCCCGTGGTCGCCCCCGGCCCGTCGTCGAAGGTCAGCGCGACCGTCTTCCCCGAGCCGGGGGCCGCCCTGAGCACGGTGGCCGTGGTCGCGGGGCAGCCGCTGGAGACGACATCCGCCGTGGCCGGGACGCCGGTGGGGTCGGTGGCCAGCACGTCGCGAGGAGGCCACGGCCCCTCCGACACAGGAGCGGGGGGTGTGACGGCACGGGCCGGCGCCGCGGCGGCGACCGCGAGCGCCACCGGGACGATCAGAAGGAGCACCGCGCGTCGCGCCGTCGTCATCATGGCCGCCTCCCGAACCCGCCGGAGCAGGCGAGCCCCCGGACCGGGCCGCCATCATCGTCCGATCACCCGACGCACGCCGACAGGGCCGTTCGTCCCGATCCGAGCACGCCCCTTCCGATCGAGCCGGCCCGTCCGATCGAGCGCCTCTGGCCTGAGTCCTTCGCCGCGTCGCGACCCGCAGAGCCCGGCGGCCAGGCACCCGGCGCCGCACCGTCCCAGTCCTGACGCTTCACCGCGCGTTGACTCGCGCGCCGGGCGGTCCTAGCGTGCGGGCATGAGGGCCATGATCGTCAAGGAGTTCCGTGAGCTGGTCCGGGACCGCCGCACGCTCGCGATGCTCGTGGTGATGCCCCTGCTGCTTCTGATCATCTTCGGCTACGCGGCCAACTTCTACGTGTCGAGCGTGCGCTCGGCGGCCGTCGGGCCGCAGGCCGAGCAGGTGGTGTCCCAGGCGCCGGCGATGTTCGACTTCACCGTGGTGGAGCCGTCCGAGGGCCAGGCCGACGCGGAGCAGCTGCTGCAGGACGGCAAGGTCGACGTGGCCTTCGTCACCGGCCGGCAGCCGGTGCTGGCGCTCGTGGACGGCTCGAACCTGTTCGCCGCCCAGTCGATCGTCGGCGCGCTCAACAAGGCCGGGAACTCGGTGACGACCCAGGTCCTCTACAACCCCGACCTCAAGACCTCCTGGGTCATGATCCCGGCGATCATCGGCCTGATCCTCACGTTCGTGGGCACGCTCATCACCAGCATCGGGCTCGTCCGCGAGCGGGAGCAGGGGACGATGGAACAACTGGCCGTGATGCCGATCCGGCCGACCGCGGTCATCCTGGGCAAGATCGCGCCCTACTTCCTGGTGGCCGCGGTGGACATGACCATCGTGACGCTGCTCGGCGTCTGGCTGTTCGGGGTCCCGTTCAACGGGAACGTGCTGGCCTTCGCGTTGGGCGCGGCCCTGTTCCTGTTCGTCGTCCTGGGCGTGGGGGTGTTCATCTCGACGGTGTCCGAGACGGCGGGACAGGCGATCCAGCTGGCCTTCCTGCTGCTGCTCCCGCAGATCCTGCTCTCCGGAATGATCTTCCCGCTCGAGGCGATGGCCGCCGGGGTCCGGTGGATCGGCTACCTGCTGCCGCTCACGTACTTCACGATGATCTCCCGGGGGGTCATGCTGCGCGGCGCCGGGATCGAGTCCCTCTGGTACGCCTACCTGATCCTGGCCGTGATGGCCGTGGTCGTCTTCACCGGGGCGACGCTGCGGTTCCGCCGCGACCTCGCCCCGGGAGCCCGGTCCGGCCACGGCAGGCGCGGCGGGAAGGAGCCGGAGCCGGCGACCGTGACCGCCCCTGCGACCGGGGGCGCGGCGTGACCTTCGGCGTCCGGTCGGCCCGGGTGCGGTACGGCGACCGGACCGCCGTGGACGACGTCAGCGTGGAGCTGGACGCCGGCTCGGTGACGGCCGTCGTCGGTGGCGACGGCGCGGGCAAGACGACCCTGCTGCGCGCGCTCGTCCGCGAGGTGGCGCTGGACGGCGGGACCGTGACGGCACCGGACAAGGATCGGCTGGGCTACCTCCCGGCGTCGTCGGGCAGCTGGGCGGGGCTCACGGTGGCGCAGAACATCGACTTCGTCGGTGGTGTCTTCGGGCTCGCCGGCGAGGCTCTCGCCGCGCGGCGCGCCGAGCTCCTCGCGGCCGCCGGTCTCACCGCGGCCGTGGACCGGCCGGCGTCGCAGCTCTCCGGCGGGATGCGCCGCAAGCTGGGGTTCTGCATGGCCATGGTGCACGAGCCGGCGCTGCTGGTTCTCGACGAGCCCAGCACCGGCATCGACCCGGTCAGCCGGATCGACCTGTGGCGCCTGATCTCCGAGACGGCCGCCCGTGGCGCGGCGGTCGTCATGTCGACCACGTACCTCGACGAGGCGGAGCGGGCCGCGCGGCTGCTCGTGCTGGACCGGGGCCGGGCGCTGGTCCAGGGCTCGTACGACGAGGTCAGGGCCGGGTTCGTCGGGACGATCACCCGGGACCGCGCCGCGGTGCGGCCGCACTGGTCGTGGCGCCGCGGGCGGGAACGGCGGGAGTACTGGCCGGACGCCGACCAGCCCGCCGGCCAGGCCGTCGTGGAGCCGGACCTCGAGGACATCGTCGTCGCACTGTCGTTGGCCGCGAGGAACCGCGAAGGGGCCGCGACATGAGCCGCCGCGACACGAGCCGCGACACGAGCCGCGACACGAGCAGGTCGTTGCTCCGGGCGACCTCGGTGACCCACCGGTTCGGGGACCTGGTCGCCGTCGACGACGTGTCGATGCACGTGGAGCCCGGCGAGGTCGTGGGCCTGCTCGGCGCCAACGGCGCCGGCAAGACGACCCTGATCCGGATGCTCCTGGGCCTGCTCGCGACCAGCGAGGGGGAGGTCGTGGTCCTCGGTGGCCCGCCGGACCGTGCGCGCCGCCGCCGGCTCGGGTACGTGCCGCAGAACCTCGGGCTCTACCGGGACCTGACGGCCGAGGAGAACCTGACCTTCATCGCCCGCGCGTACGCCGCCGCCAGACCCGTGTTGCCGCCCGATCTGGCCGCGTACGCCGGCGTCCTCGTCGGGGACCTGCCGCTCGGCATCCAGCGACAGGTGGCCTTCGTCGCGGCGCTCTGCCACGCGCCCGAGGTCCTGCTGCTCGACGAGCCCACCTCGGGTGTCGACGCCCTGTCGGGCACCCGGCTGTGGGACACCATCCGCGCCGAGTCCGACACCGGCGTCGGGGTGCTGGTGACCACGCACAACATGCAGGAAGCCGAGCAGTGCGACCGGCTGCTGCTGATGTCCGACGGGAAGGTGGTCGCGCAGGGCAGCGAGGGAGACGTCATCGGTGACACCACGGCGATCGCCGTGCACACCGACGACTGGGCACGCACCTTCGCCGCGCTCAACGCCGCGGGCCAGCCGGTCGTCCTGGACGGCCGGGCGGTCCGGGTGGCGGACGGCCACGTCGCCCGCCTCGAGCAGATCCTCGCCGCCGAGGGCATCACCGCGCGGCTCGAGCCGGTCCCCGCCACCATCGAGGAACGCATGCTGGTGCTGGCCCGGGGGGAAGCCGACACGTCGTGACCCCGGCCCGGGCCGCCCGCTCGCCGGTCTTCACGGTCGGCCTCGGGATCGTCGACACCGACATCGTCGACCGGTCAGGGGTGGTGACTTCCCGATCCCGGTGCTCATCGGCCGCGCAGGGCGCGGAGGTGAACGGCGGTCAGCCACGCGAATCCGCTCGTGACGGCTGCCCGCTGCAGCAAGCCTCCGTAGGCGACCAGCTTGGGCGCCTGGCCGAAGGCGGCGCTTGCTGCACCAGTGCCTGCGAGCATGCCCAGCCCGGATGCCGCCGAAAAGGTCGCCCAGCCGACCCGGCCCCGACGGGCCGAGCCCACGGCGGACAGCAGAGCAGCTGCCGGTATGCCGAGGAAGGTCGGGATGCTGAGCAGGTCGTGCAACGCACCCGACCTGGTGTAGCCCGCAGACGCCGGCGGCGTCCCCGGCGGGTAGCCGCTCACCGGGTCGGTATCGAAGCTGCCGGCGCCGATCAGACCGGCGGCGGCCGCGGCGATCAGCGGAGGGACGAGGCGTCCCGACACTCCGAGGCCGCCGTCAGCGGCGCGCTGCGTCCGGGCGAGGCCGACCGCACCCGCCAGGTACAAGCCGCCCGCGACGTAGAAATTGAGCCTCTGCACCCAACCGCGCTCCCCCAGGGCGAGGGAGCTGACGGGATGACGCCGGGAGTCGTAGTCGGCCCGCAATGCCCCCTCGATCACGAAGGTGCTGATGAAGAGCGGTCCTGCGGCAGCGCCACAGCCCAACAGCAGGTCCGCGGATCGCGATGGAGAGAGACCGGCACACGGTCGGCCGCCAACCGCCGGAACTGACGCGCCCATCTCGACCCTCCACTCCGTCGATGACGTCGACCGGTCTCGCAGGGCGATCCGACGCCTGCGTCGGCGTCGGCCGCTGCCGACCGAGAGGCCAGGATCGGGCAGTGGCTCGCCCCGGTGTATCTCAGGGTGGTGGCTGTGGCTCCGACCCCGTAGCGGTCAGAGTGGCGTACAAGGAGGTCGGCGGTCGGCGCACTGATCAACTGGCCATCCGGGTCCACGTCGAGACCAAGACCGACCAGATCCCCGAGGATCAGCGGGTCCCTACCACCATCGCCGGTGTGACCACGGACGTGTTGCAACGCCGGGTCAGCCGGCTGCCCTGACCAACTTCCACGTGGCGTGCGTGGACAGCACGTTCGCCAACGGCGACCGCATGGTGGACCGGCACGTGAGAAGGGTCTGGCCCGCGTGACCAGGGCCGGACGCCAGACCCGCCGCCCCGGCGGAGGTCTCTGCCGATCAGCTACCCCGGCTTGGTGGCTGCCGCGCGCATGCGCGAGATTGGGCCGGTGACGGCGTCCTCTCCGCGGCACGGCCCCGACCACGACCACCCGGCCCACGGTCGACCCGGGAACGGCGATGACGCCGCCGCGTGGGACGAGTGGTACTCCGACGTCGACCAGGTGTGGAGCGGCCGGCCCAATGGGGCCCTCGTCGCCGAGGTGACCGGGCTCGCTCCTGGCCGCGCCCTGGACGTCGGCTGCGGCGAGGGCGCGGACGCCGTCTGGCTGGCCGAGCACGGCTGGGACGTGACGGCGCTGGACGTCTCGCAGGTCGCCCTCGATCGCGCGGCCCGGCACGCCCGGCACGCCGGGGTGACGGTGCGGTGGGTGTACGCGGGCCTCGTGGAGGCGGCGCTCTCCCCAGGTGGGTTCGACCTGGTCTCCGCACAGTATTCGGCGCTGCGTCGCACCCCCACCGCCGAGGCCGAGCGCGCGCTGCTCGCCGCGGTCGCCCCCGGGGGCGTTCTCCTCGTCGTGCACCACGCGGACGTCGACGCCGAGCACGCCCGGAGTCAGGGCTTCGATCCCGCCGACGACGTGCAACCCGGCGACGTCGCCGCACTCCTCGACGACCGCTGGGTCGTCGAGGTCGACGAGACGCGAGCGCGCGCGGTGGAGGGTGGCGCAGGAGCGCATCACCGGCTCGACCAGGTGCTGCGAGCGAGACGCCGGCGCTGACAGGCCGGCGCTTCGTTGGGCCGACGTGGAGCATCACGCAGGCCGCGGGGAGACCCGCTCGCAGTCAGCAGACGCCCTTCCGACGATGGCGAACCCCGCGTTGAGGTCGCACGGGTCGACCGCCGTCACCTGGTATTGGCCTGCCGGAAGCTGGATGGCGTACCCACCGCTGCCATCGGTCACGGTGTGGGCCTCCTTCTCGTCGGTGGCGTTCACGAGCCACCCGAACCGGACATACGCCTTCGGGTATGGCTCCTGCGTGTCACGGCGCATGATCTGCCCGGACACGGTGCTGTAGTCGCCGCTGTCGCCACTACCGCTGCCGCCGCTGCCGCGGCTGCTCGGTGTCGAATCCGGCGGCGGCGTTCAAGTGACGCCGCCCAGGCTTGCGGATGGGCACCTCGGCCCAGGCGTCGCGCTGTTCCCGGACGATTGCGGCCGCGCGAGACCTTTGCGATTCGCATGGACGGGACGGCGGCACCTGCACCATCACGTCCGTCGATCTCACCGCGGATCCGCCGCTCCAGGTCGCCTGCAATGCGACGTTCGAGCTGCCGGGCGGGACGATCGCGACGCAGGGGCTGGCCACGAACGCCCCGGTCAAGCACCTGGTGATCACTGGTGGGACGGGCGCCTACCTGGGTGCAGCGGGTGAGGCGACGCTCACCGAGTTCGGGAACGACACCGGCACGATCGTCTTCCACCTCGCTCGCTGAGAGCCGCGGCGGCGCTGCAGCACGTGGGTCACGGGCTGCAGCGCGAGCGGGCGATGTGCCCACTCCGTCGATCGACCGGGCCGGCGGTCGAGGCGTCGCTCGTGTCCCGCCAAGGCCCACGTGGTGCTTCACGGGGCCCCAGGGCCGCCGCGACGTCCGACTGACGGGAGCGCTCGTTTCGCCTACGCCAGTTCGCCAGGGGTGACCAGTCCGGTCTCGTAGGCCAGAACGACGGCTTGGGCACGGTCGCGGACGCGGAGTTTGGTCAACATATGCGCGACGTGAGTCTTCATCGTGGTGTCGGCGACGACGAGGCGCGCGGCGATGTCAGCATTCGACAATCCGCGCCCCCGCAACGTGAGGACTTCGATCTCCCGTTGTGTGAGCTCGCTGAGCGGTCCGCGCAACGCGCCCGCCGGCGTGGGGCGCTTGCAGAACTGCTCGATGAGGCGGCGGGTGATCTGTGGTGCGAGCAGGGTGTCGCCCGCGATGACGGTCCGTATCGCGTCCGTGAGTTGCCCGCGGCGGACGTCCTTGAGGAGGAAGCCGCTGGCGCCGGCCCGCATGGATTCGTACACGTATCATTTGCGTCGAAGGTGGTGAGGACCAGCACCCGCGGTGGGGTGGGAAGGGCGACCAATCGGCGGGTGGCTTCGACGCCGTCCATCCTGGGCATCTGGATATCGACCAGGGCGACGTCCGGCCGAGCTTGGCCCTACACGCTGCGTCACGCCTCCGCTCTGGACCGCCCAGAGACGATCCTCCGAGCCGGCCACCCCAGCGTCGCCTAGCCTCGACCTGCACGATCTTCGTCGGTGGCTGGTCCTCGACCCTCCGGCGGCTTCGCCAGTCAGGCGTTGGCCTCCGCGCCGGCCCCGACGGACGACGGCCAGCACCAGGTCGCGAACCGGCAGACGACGCCCGCACGGGTCAATGCTGGCGCTTGGGCTCCACGACGTACTGCTGCGGGACGAAGGTCTGCACCCCTATCGGTGGGCGCACGTAGGCCCGCTGCTGGCGGTCCGGCAGCTTGATCTCTTCGGCGGGCACATGCTCGTACGGAACCATCGACAGCAGGTGGGCGATGAGGTTCAACCTGGCCGTGCTCTTGTCCTCGGCATCCACGACGTACCAAGGGTTCTCCTTGGTGTCGGTGTAGGCGAACATCTCGTCCTTGGCCTCGGCGTAGTCCACCCAGCGCGCCTGCGCCTGGAGGTCCATCGGGCTGAGCTTCCAGCGCTTGGCGGGGTCGTCGATGCGCGCTTGGAATCGTCTGCGCTGCTCCTCGTCGGAGATGCTCAGCCAGTACTTCACGATCACGATCCCGGCCCGTGTCAGCGCGCTCTCGAGGATGGGGCACACCCGCATGAAGTACTCGTACTCCTCACGGGTGCAGAACCCCATGACACGCTCGACACCCGCGCGGTTGTACCAGGAGCGGTCGAACAGCACGATCTCCCCGGCCGCCGGGAGATGGGGAATGTAGCGCTGGAAGTACCACTGGGTGCGTTCGCGCTCGGTCGGCGCCGGCAGGGCGACGACGCGGCAGAGCCGTGGGTTCATGAGGTACGTCAGGCGACGGATGGTGCCGCCCTTGCCGGCGGTGTCCCGTCCCTCCAGGATGACGACCAACCGCGTGCCCGTGGCCCGGATCCACTCCTGCATGGCCACGAGCTCGGTCTGCAACCGCTCGAGCTCGGCCCGGTACTGCTTCTTCGTGAGGCGGATCGGCTCGGGACTCACGGCGCTCTTCGGGTTCATCGCTGCCCTCGATCCTGGTCGCCCGTGCCGGACCGCCCCGTCCCGGGGCGGATGACTTTACCTCATCACACCAGGCGCGGCGATGACCCGAATGCGCCCGGTGCCCGTGGTCCACCGGGTCACCGGAGCCGGGGCGTCAGGCGGGTACACGCCGGCGCGGCGACAGGACGAGGGCCTCGTATCCGCGGGTCAGGCCGCCCGCAACCGGGCGGCTGCGTCGGTCAGCTCGGCGCGGAAGTCGGGGTGGGCGATCGCGATGAGTGAGCGGGCCCGCTCCCTGGCTGTCCGGCCCCGCAGCGAGGCGACGCCGTACTCGGTGACGACGTAGCTGACGTCGCTCATCCCGGTGGTCACGTGCGTGCCCGGGGTCAGCGTGGGGACGATCCGCGAGATCGTGCCGGCCTTGGCCGTGGACGGCACGACGATGATGGACTTCCCGCCCTTGGACCGGTTGGCGGCGCGGACGAAGTCGCCCTGCCCGCCGGTTCCCGAATACGGCCGGCAGCCGAGACTCTCCGAGCCGCACTGGCCGATCAGGTCCACCTGCAGTGTGCCGTTGATGGAGTGCAGGTCGTCGATCTGGCCGGCCAGGTACGGGTCGTTGGTCACGTCGACGGGATGCATCTCCACCGCCGGGTTGCGGTCCATGAACTGGTACAGGCGATGCGAGCCCAGCGCGAACGTCGCCATCGACTTGCCGCGGTGGAGGTTCTTGCGCCGATTCGTGACGACGCCCGCCTCGAGCAGGGCCAGGATCCCGTCTCCCATCATCTCGGTGTGGATGCCCAGGTCGTTCTTGTCCGCCAGCTGCTGGACGACGGCGTCCGGCACGGCGCCGATACCCATCTGCACGGTCGCGCCGTCCGGGATCATCTCAGCGACGAAGCCGCCGATCGCCCGCTCCACCGGCCCGATCGTGGTCGGTGGTAGTTCGTACAGCGGCTCGTCGCCCTCCACGACCTGCGAGACCTGCGAGACGTGGACGTGGCAGTCCCCGAAACAGAACGGCACCCGCGGGTTGGTCTCCAGGACCACGGACCGTGCCCGCGCGATGGCCGCCATCGTGTAGTCGGCCGACAACCCCAGCGAGAAGAACCCGTGCTCGTCCATCGGCGATGCCTGCGCGAACACGACGTCCGACGCCAGCAGGCCGCGCCGGATCAGCTCCGGGATCTCCGAGAAGTGCGCCGGACAGTGGTCCACCCAGCCGTCGCCGGCGCCCTGCCGGCTCGGGCTGCCCAGAAACGGCGAACAATGCCGCACGTGCCCGGCCGTGTCCGGGTCGAAGTACTCGGCGGCCTGCAGCGGCAACATCTGGAAGACGGTCACACCGTGAAGCTCCCTGCGCCGCCGCGACAGAGCCCGCAACAGGCCGGGCGGCTCCCCGACCGCGATCGGCACCACCACCGTGTCGCCGTCGCGCACCACGCGGACGGCGTCCGCCGCCGCGCGCACCCGTTCCCGGTACATGGTCTGCACACCCATTCACGCCCGCCAGGGTCGGGAGCCGGAACCCGCGACTGACCAGACGCGGGTTCCGGCCGGCTGTGATGACTCGCGAAGGTCGCCCTCATCGAGCCCTTCCGCGGTACGGCTCATGCCGTGACGGCCTCCGGCCGCCGGTGGAGCACCACCTTCAGGGCGCGGGTCTCCGCCGCGCCGGCGAAGACGTCGTAGGCCTCCATGAACGCATCGAGAGCGAACCGGTGCGTGACGAACGGCGTCGGGTCGACCTGGCCGGCAGCGACCAGCCGCAGCAGTGTCGGCGTCGAGAACGTGTCCACGAGGCCCGTCGTGATCGTCACGTTCTTGATCCAGAGATCCTCCAGGCGCAGCGGGACGGGCTTGCCATGCACGCCGATGTTGGCCACGTGGCCGCCCGGTCGCACCATCCGGGTGCACAGGTCGAAGGTCTCCGGCACACCGACCGCCTCGATGGTCACGTCGGCACCCAGACCGTCGGTCAGCTCCATCACCCTGGCCACCGGGTCCTCGTCGCGGCTGTTGATGCCGATGTCCGCCCCGAAGTCCTTGGCCGCGTCGAGCCGGGCCGCGGCCAGGTCGACGACGATCACGTGGCTGGGCGAGAACAGCCTGGCGCCGACGGTCGCGGCCAGCCCGATGGGCCCGGCACCGACGATCGCCACCGTGTCCCCCGGGCTCACCCGCCCGTTCAGGACTCCGACCTCGTAGCCGGTGGGCAGGATGTCGGCGAGCATCAGCACCTGCTCGTCGCTCACCCCCGGCGGCACCGCGTAGGTGGAATTGTCGGCGAACGGGACACGCAGGTACTCGGCCTGGGTGCCGTCGATCCGATGCCCCAGGATCCATCCCCCGCCGCCCAGGCACTGCCCGTACTGGCCCGTCCGGCAGAACCGGCAGTGTCCACATGCGCTGATACAGGAGACCAGCACCCGGTCGCCGACCGCGACGTTGGCGACCGCGCCACCGACCTCGGTCACGGTTCCCACCGCCTCGTGGCCGAGGATCCGGCCGTCGGTCACGGCGGGCACGTCACCCTTCAGGATGTGCAGGTCGGTGCCGCAGATCGTGACGGCATCGACTCGGACGACCGCGTCGGTGTCATCCCGGACGACCGGATCCGGCACCTCCTCCCACGCCTTCCGGCCGGGTCCGTGGAACACCACAGCGTGCATGACCACCGCCTCCTCGCGGTCGGCTCCTGGTTTCGGTATCGACTCCGGGATCGATCCTGACCGCGACTCCTCACGGGAGCACAGAGGCGAAAGGCCCTCCGCACCACGCCCCACGCCGTCGGCCTGCCGTCGTGGTCACGGGTGACGTCCGGCCGCGGCACGGGCGACGATCGCGGCATCCTCCCCGACCCCGAACAGCAGGGACGACCTGCGGGTGCGCAGGAAGTGGACGCCGCAGAAGTAGAGCCCGGGAACAACCGTGCTGGCGCCGTCGTCGGTGATCGGGAAGCCCATCGGGTCGAAGGCCGGGAACCTGACCCAGCCGCCGTAGTCGGGCCGGAAGCCGGAGGTGAACACCACCGCGCCGAACCCGCGCAGGTCGAGCCGGGCCGGCGGGGCGGCACGGAAGGGCGGCGGCTCGGGCCAGCGCGGCGCGCGATCGCCGAGCTGGGCCGCGAGGAGCCGGCCGAGGTCGGCGTACCGGGCGTCTCCCCAGGCGACCGATGCGGCCAGGTCGTCGGCGAACCGCGCCGAGTGCCCGTCGACGGACACCAGCCGACCGACCAGCTCGACCCCGGTGAGCTGCAACGTCCGGTAGTGCAGGTCGTGTCCCCCGGCCTTGCCGGTGGCCTGGATGTTGGCGGCCAGCCGGGCCGCCGGCGACGGCAGCTCGCGGGCCGGGGCGCGGAACCACGTCGTCTCGTTCAGCCAGGTCGCGATGTCCCGGCCGTCGACACGCCGCGGGCCCCACGGGGCCCGTCCGCACGCCAGGAACACCTCCCGCCCTGACTCGCACAGCTCCTCGGCGATCTGGCAGCCGGTCTGGCCGCAGCCGACGACGAGGACCCGCCCGGCGGGCAGCGCCGCCGGGTTCCGGTAGCCCTCGGCGTCGAGCACGGCGACGTCGTCCGGGAACTCGCCACCGAACGCCGGCCGGTGCGGGCGCTGGTAGGCGCCCGTGCAGACGACCACCGCCTCCGCAGCCAGATCGCCGTCGGACGTGCGCAGCAGGAAGCCGCCGGCCGAGCCGGACTCCAGGCTCTCCACGGCGACGCCGGTGCGCACGGGTAGATCGGCCGCGTACCGCTCCAGGTAGGCCACGATCTCGTCCCGGGGGACGAAGCCCTCCGGGTCGTCCCCGGCATACGGCGCCCCCGGAAGGTCGAGCGTCCAGTTCGGGGTCACCAGATGGAAGCTGTCCCAGCGCCGCCGCCAGGCCTCGGCCACGCGATCCCGCTCCAGCACCACGTGCTCGACACCCAGGGACGACAGCTCGTGGCTCACCGCCAGCCCAGCCTGACCGCCACCAATCACGACGAGCGACACGCGTCCGAGGGTAGGGCCGCCGCGGTCACCGGTCACGACACCGCGCGTGACCAGGCGATTACGGATCCGCAGCGACGACCTCCGTCAACCCCGAGCGACCGGCGACGACGGTGAACGCGTCACATGTCCATACCGCCGTTGACGCCCCAGACCTGCCCGGTGATGTACGACGACGCGTCGGCGGCGAGGAAGTGCACCACTCGGGCGACCTCCTCCGGGCGACCCAGCCGGCGGGACGGGATCTGCGCGACGATCCCCTCCACGACCCTGGGCGGGATGTGGTCGATCATCTCGGTGGCGACGAGGCCCGGGGTGACGGCGTTGACGGTG
>DATKNA010000032.1:0-3364 GCA_035541595.1 Kineosporiaceae bacterium
GGGCCCGCCGCCCCAGGGGACCACCGGGACGTCGGCACGCTCGGCCAATCGCTTCGCGGTGATCTTGTCGCCGAGCATCCGGATCGTGGCGCTGCCCGGCCCGATGAAGACGATGCCCGCCTCCTCGCAGCGCTGGGCGAACGAGGCGCGCTCCGAGACGAATCCCCAGCCGACCCAGACCGCATCGCAGGCCGCGTCGATCAGGGCCTTCACCACCGCCGCCTCGTCCAGGTACTGCGACTTGCGGTGCCCGTCCTGCGGGTCGACGAAGGTCGCGGGTCCGAGGCAGATCGCCTCGTCCGCCTCTTGCACGAACCACGCCTCGGCGTCCGGCTCGGTGTACAGCGCGACGGTGGTGATCCGCCGCCCCGTGCCGCCGTGCCCGCCGAGCCGGTTCAGCTCGGCCACCGCCGTGAGGAGCCGCATCGCCGGCTCTCCGCGGTTGACGATCCCCAGCCTTCGGATGTCGGTCACGTCCGCCTCAACTCCGCTCGGTCATCGCCTCGCGCAGCGGTGCGCGGACGTCGTCGGGCACGCCGACCGGTAGGGGAACCGTGCGGTAGCCGTCCAGGCGGAGCAGGACGGTTCCGTCCGGGTCGAGCACCTGGCAGTCGTAGACCCCGTGCTCGTGCTGCGGGCGGGCGATCGCCACGGGGTGCTGCTTCTCGGCGTCCGCGAGGTCGCACAGCACCGTCAGCCGGTCGACGTGCGCCGGCAGCGCGAGCCGTCCGTCGCGGCCCGCCTCCCACAGGCCCGCCACCTGGAAGCACAGCTCGTCGAGCCGCGGGCCGAGCAGCGTGGGCGGGGTAGCGGGGTTCCGGTCGGGCGGCAGCCCGTCCGCGAGCCTGCCGGCCACGGCGCCGTCCTGGCGCCATGCCCGTGCGACCACCTGGAAAGCCGGCCCGTGGAAGTACAGCCTGTACACCTCGCTCGGCGTGAGCACCGTGCCCTCGACGCCGTCGCCGATCGGCTCGGCCACCTCCGCCTGCGGCGCCCGGGTGGACAACCGCACGGATCCGGTGAAGTGGACGGTCCGCTGCGGCACCTCGCTTCCGGGCAACATGCGCTCGGCCTCCAGCCGGCATTCGGCCACCAGGTCCGCCCCGTCGGGGTGGATCAGCGACGTGACCGTCAGCGTCCGCGGTTCGTCCCGGTAGAACTTGACCGGGCTGCGGAAGTCCACGTCCTCCACCGCCGTGACGAGCAACTGGGGCACCAGGAGCCGGGCCACCTCTGCGAAGATCTCCATCCCCATGACGCCCGGCAGCACGGGGGTGCCGTCGATACGGTGGTCGTTCAGGAACGGCTGCGCCACCGGATCCCAGCGGGTCTGCACCACCAGGCCGTCGAGGACGTCGGCGGCGACGACCTGCCCGACGAGGGTGCTGCCCCCGGTGTCGACCGCAGTCGGGTCCAGGCCGCCGGTCGGGTGGTAGCCCTGCGCCATCCGGCCGAGCGCCCCGGCGGCGACGACCTCTCCCCGGAAGGGATGGCTGGTCAGCTCGCGCCGGATCCACGCCACGCCCGCCTGCGGCGGCAGCATCTCCACCCCCGCCATCTCCATGACCTTCGGGATGGAGCCGCGCGTCGCCATGCCGATGCCGCCCCAGGCCGTCCAGTCGACGGCGATCGCGCGCGTCTCCGGCCGAGTGCGGCGCATGCTGCTGGTGATCTTGCAGAGCAGGTCGTTGGCGGCGCTGTAGTCGGTCTGTCCCGCGTTGCCGAACCGGGCGGCCACGGAGGAGAACACGACCGTCGCGCCGATCGGCAGGTCGCCGGCCGCGTGGAGCAGGGTGAACCACCCGTCGGCCTTGACGTCGTGGACGAGGTCGTACTCCCGAGGCTGCTTGTCGGGCAGCGACCGGCTGATCTCGATCCCCGCCGCGTGCACGAGGAGGTCGATGCGGTCTGCGGTCGAACGGATCCCGGCCATGACGCGGCCGACCGCGTCGGCGTCGGTGAGGTCCACACTGTGGTAGTGGGCGGTGCCGCCGGCGTCCCGGACGGCGTCGATCCCGGCCAGCGCCGCCGTGAGCCGCTCGAACCGTCCCAACTCCCGTTCGATCGCCACCGGAGTGGGCCGCTCGCCCCGGTCCCGCATGCGGGCGGCCAGGGCCGTCTTGAACCCTTCCCGGTCGGTGAGGTACTGCTGCAGATCGGGATCGGCCGGGTCCGGCTCGGGGGTCAGGTCCAGGAGGTGGAACGTCGCGCCCGACGACCGGGCGAGGTCCGCGGTGATCGCGGCCACGATGCTGCCGGCCGCCCCGGTGACGACGACGACGCTGTCCGGGCCGAGCGCGGTCCAGCCGTCGGCCGGAGAGTCCTGGGCCGGGAACGGCCGGGACGCCAACCCGACGCCCCAGCGCCGGCCGTCCACGTGGCCGATCTCCACGCAGCCGGGATCGGTGAGGGTCTCGGCGACCAGGATGTCGGCGACCGCCGCGGTCTTGCGGCTGACGGGGAAGTCGACGGCCTTCACCAACGCGTCCGGGCGCTCCCGCCGGTACGACTTGGCGAAGCCAGTCACCGCCCCGCCCATCGGAGCCGTGGCACCGGCGTCGTCGTAGCCGTGGAACCCGCCGAGGCGGGTGGCGGCGAGCAGGAACGGGCTGTCGTCGTACAGCCGCCGCATCGTGGCGTACAGGGCCTTCACCCGACGGCGCAGCCCCTCGCGCCATCCGGCGAGGTCGAGCTCGGAGTGCGGGCCCTCGTCGTCCAGGGCGGCCAGCCAGTACACGCCCGCGATCCCGCCCTCGGCGCGCCACCCGTCCACCTGCTGGAGCAGCTGGTCCGTCGGCGTGCCCGGGTCGATCGCCAGCGCGGCGACGCCGGCCTTGGCGAGCCGCTTGAGCAGCGCGTCCCCGACGCCGCCCTCGTCCAGCATCACCACGACGCGGACGCCCGGGCCGAGCACGACGCCGGTGGGCACGCACTGGTCGAACTCCGGGCGCAGCACGGGCACCGGCACCCGTCGCGGCAGCTGGTCGACCGCATCGAAGCTGCCGGCGACCGTCGCCGGGTGCGCCTGCTCCGGGGTCTCCGCCGCCGGGGCGGCGGTTGGTTCCCGGGTGGGGACCGGCGCGGACGTCGTCGCGCCCGGGGCGGGCTGCGATGCGGCCGGTGCGGGCGTGCGGGTCTTGTCCCGGACCCAGCCGATGACGTGGCGCATGGTGGGGAAGTCGCGCAGGGACAGGCTGTCGTCGCGTTCGACGCCGAAGCGCTCCCGGACGGCGGCGAAGATCTCGGCCTGCTTGACGGTGTCGACGCCGAGGTCGGCCTCCAGGTCCAGGTCGAGGTCGAGCAGGTCGGGCGGGTACCCGGTCATCTCGGCCACCACCGACACCACCGCGTCGGTGATCTCCTC